>DATIBX010000086.1:0-25680 GCA_035457105.1 Pyrinomonadaceae bacterium | reverse complement strand
CTTACGATATGGCCCGCGAGATAGCTCCACTCCTCACCGCAACAAGAAACATACTGGATGTTGGTTGTGGCAACGGCTATATAGCTCATCATCTCAAGGGATTAACCGACTGTCGCATCACTGGGATAGATGTAATCGCGGCCAGTACTGCCAGCATCCGGTACCTTCCTTACGATGGACGACACTTTCCAATCATGGATGAAAGTGTCGATGCAATATTGCTTTGTTATGTACTTCATCACGCACAGGATCTCAGTCTTGTGATCAGTGAATTGCGTAGGGTGTTAAGGATCGGTGGGACAATTGTAGTCTACGAAGATACGCCACGACTCAAATGGGATCGCGCGGTGTGTTGGCTACACAACCTGCAATGGAAGTCTCGGAGTGGAAAATGTTCGTTTCACCGCGAAGATGAGTGGCAGAGAATCTTTACGAAGTCAGGCTTCGCAGTGGTCCAACAAAAACCTCTCTCACGCTGGAGGAACTTTGCACATCCAGTCTCGAGAACATTCTTTCTTTTGAAGAACAGTGCAGCTTCTCAGTCAACAGTATCAGTACGACGCAATTAACGAACTTGCCGTCCTTGAGCGAGTTTACGGCGTGCCGTGACTAGTTCTCGCGAACCTGAAGAATCTGGTCCAAGTCTCCATAGCTGGCTTTTGCTTTGCCCTGACATTCCAAGGTCGATTCTTTGCCGGTACCCGGCGCTTCGACACGAACACCCTGGCTTGATACTGCAGGTCGCATTTCGCCGTTGTAGTCGTCAAAGATCGAGTATTTATACCCGCCACTTGAAAAACTTATCTCTGTCTCATCAATTTGAGCTCTGAAGTAATGGTGGTACTCGAATTTTTCTTGTGAGCGTGCCTTGTCCGCCGGGTACTCTAGTTCTACCTTGCCAGGTATACCAAATCTGTATTGTACGTAACCTCGAGTCTTGGTGACGTCGGCCGAGGCACAAAGCGATACCAGCTTAGCCGAACGTTTGACGCTGCAGCTGAAGAGGTTTTTTTCCCTATCTGTGCAGAGGGTGGCCTTTTGAGAAGTTGGCCCAGGATTGAATAAGACGACAAAGATAAAGCAAGACAGCAAAAGCGTTACGCGCACCGAAATCTCCCGTCTATATTAAGCCGAGCTGTTTGTTCATTCTCATGAAGTCGAAATTGTTCCAGGCTTCGGCTATTTTGCCATCCTTGATGATTACGAATGTCATCCCGTCAAATTCAACGTCGTTGTGAGTAGCGTTGAAGCCGAGTGAATTGCCCGTGTGTTTTGCGGCAACACTGCACCGTGTCGCGACTTTGTCGCCTTCTGCGACGATATCGTCAATCATAATTTGGATATTCGGAAATGCACCTCGGAATTGTTTGTGGAAATTTTCAAATGCGGCATAAGTTTCGATCGCCTGCCCATTCGTGTCCTCAAGCCCATGAATAACGACGTCGCTGGCCAATAATTCAGTGATCGCGTCAGTTCGCCCTTTATTCCAGACCTCATCAAACCAACGCCTCAAGATCGCTTTATTGTCTGCTGACATGTTGACCTCCGTGAGAAAAGTTGTCGAAGCTATTTGCGTGAACAGCCCCTGGTCGTGATTTTATTGGGAAGCACTCTATAACCCGACGATTCCACGGTCAATCAGATCTTTGATCATACGCAAGCAATCGGCGTCTCGAAATGGACAAATCGACAGGATAGATTGAATGTCCCAACTGCCGTTAATGCGAGACAGAACAAATCCCTCCTGAGGATCCATTTTTTTGTTGGTTAAATCAGAAGGTGAGATCAACAGTTTAGGTACCGACTGCGGAGAAAGTTGGGTGGAGTCGAAGACATGTGTGACGAACTTTTCCTCGGCCGCAACCAGTAACTTTTGGGCTTCGGGATTGTTAGGTTCCTCTTGTAACACCGCCTGTATGATGCTTAAGGCGGCATCCGGATCTTGATTGAGCTTGCGTTCAGCGGCCCAGATCATTTCAGTTGTACTTTCCGGCAGATCCTCAATCGGTTGGACCTGAGGCTTCGGTTCGTCGGGCAACTCGCCCACGACTCGCGCAACACCTTTTCCTATCAAGTCGTAGAGCTGACCGTAAACATGAAACGCGGAGGCATGCATGTGATAACAGATTTCCGCGACCGACATGCGCTTTTCGATAAAGAAGAGTATTTGCCGATACTCTTTTCCAAGTTTTAGTGTGGCAGTCCACCCGGCATTTAGTTCGAGAATGCTGCGGTCAGAAGGTACGAGAGTTTTGTAGCGAGCCAGTTCATCGATACGGTAAATGCCCTCCATGATCACATTGGTTGGCTCTACTTCGACCAATATGAGCTCTTCAGGCAGTTTCTCGTCGTCGTAAAACTCAAATTGACCATCGGTCCATACGAACAGATCGTAAATGGCATCGAGTGTTTTGGTCTTGAGGATCGCGAGCACTTCTTCTTCGGTCATAAAGCCAAGCTTCACGAGAACTTCACCTAAACGACCCGACGTAGTCCGCTGAGTTTCGCGAGCAGCCTGCAGTTGTTCTTCGGTTACTTTTCCGTAGTGCAACAGGGTCTGGCCCAGATATTCTTTCGGATCATTTGATTTCGACCCGACGATGAGACCCTTTTTGAAATAGACCTGTTTTGTGATCTTGCCACATACAAACTTGAGCGTTCCGGTCTTCCGACCCGCCGCCAGAAACTGCAGCAGATCGGTAAGGTTCATTGTTTTCAGCGTGCCCTGAATAGCCATTGATTTACCGAGCTTCGTCCCTCAAGATTGGTTCCCTTTTATAGCTGAGGTTCTTCTGGGCAGAGGAAAAGATTTCTCGACAGGAGAGTAATATCTTTCTCATCAAGCGATATAAATGACTTCCAGTTGGTTTTCGTTGTAATACGGAAGGAGCCGCCTGCGCTAGAAATGCCGGGGTTACCTGGTCCGCACTCTACTCTTCCACCAGATCAGCTGAAATCGGTGTTCCTGGTCCGGCTTCGTGGGCAATCCTTAAAAGCCACAGCAGCTTGTCGGACTGCTCTTCATTGAGATCCACAAATTGAACGCCAAAGCCCATCCCGTGTCGATGATGCTTGACCTCACCTTCCAAATACAGCCAGTCGTCGTCTGGTAGTAACACCCGGAAAGCGACAATTTCTCCCGTCATCACTTCGCCGACAGTGTCCAGGTAGCAACCGCCTTCCGATAAATCGGTCACACGCGCCGAATGCTTTTCCTCAACGCGATCCCAAACAGCATCCAAACTAACACTTAATCGGGGTTTAGAACGTCGTTCATCCATGGGGCCTCATTCTCATCATAGAGTTTTTGTGCAAGCAGGCAAAGAAAAAACAACGCCTGACGAAAAAGCGACAAATTTCGTCAGGTAACGAATTTTGGCGAGGGGATTCACCGCTTGCGATTACTGCTGAGGCTTCCCGCCTTCCAAGTGGAACTTGTGAAGCACGCGATGAACGAAGGGTCCAAGGATTATACCAATAACTCCAATAAAGATGACTCCACTAAATAATGCATAAACCGAAGCGAACAATTTGGCTGCAGTGGTTGGCAAGGGATTGACGGGGCCCATCCCTGCCAAAATCATCGATGCTTCCAATATTGAGTCTACCCAGTTAAATCCGGCTATGAGATGATACCCGGAAACGCCGATGAGCAGCGCCGCGCCCATCAGTGCAAAACTAAAACCCAAAGACGGAATAAGGCGTCTTAGAAAGACGGGTAACGACGCAACTGTTTGGTCCTTCTGGTTCCTGGCAGTCAACTTACTTGTCCTTTGTCCTCAAACATTGCAGCGGACCAGTAATGCCTGGGGCACGACCTGGAAAGTCGCGGGTAGATGGCCCAACAACTCTCCATCTATCTCCAAACCGACCTGTGGTCCGAGTGCAGGAGTCCGAATCATAATTCTCCGTGCCAGCGTGTGACTAACTTCTGGCATTGATAAATGAGATCCCAGGTATAGCCGCGGAGCGCTGGTTACGATTTTCAGAGCGCTCAAATCACCCACGCTAATCACATCAAACCTTCCATCAGTAAGTTTTGCCTCAGGAGCTATCTTCATTCCGCCACCAAAATAACGAGCGTTTGCGATACAGAGGTTTGAGATTGAAAGATTTCTCTCATGTTCGTCATCAATCTGGACCACGACTCGAGTGGGTTCGGAGCGCATCGCTGTTTGCATGAGCGAGGCGCCGAATGAGATACGGCCGCTTAGCCATTGTGAAGCACTGCCCGGTAGCCAATCCGGACCACCGCTCTTTACCCGCTCGATGACCCTGGTACTCATCCCACAAGACGCGACACCGAGAAAGTATCGAATAACTTCAGCGCCCGCATTGTCGATAAATGTTACCCGTCCCACGTCGATCCGACGACTCTTCCCATTTCTCAGCACCAGGGCCGCGGACCGCGGGTTAGATCCAATCTCGAGCGTTCGTCTAAAATCTCCGCCTGTGCCGCTCGGTAAAATTCCAAGTTCGGCATCCTTCCCGGATTCGAGGATGCCATTGGCTACTTCAGAGATAGTTCCGTCACCACCACAAGCGATTATGAGACGAACACCTCTTTGCGCCGCCCGTTTGGCGATTGCTGTTGCGCCGCCCGCTTCAGCGCTAAATTCTACGTTGAATGGACCAAAACCAGTTCGTAGATCACTAGCAAGCTGCGGCCAGATCGTTGCAGTTGTGCCCCCTGCCGATGCCGGATTAACTATTACTAAAGGTAAGGCCATGGCTCAATCTGATCTTCCGCGAAGCTGTTCAGGTTTGCCTGCTGCTTTTAAGGCGCGGTCCTGTTCAGCAAGCTCACCGATCTTTGCCATGGCGTAGTCGGCAATTAGTTTGTGCGTACGAAGCCGGTCTGGTTGTTGGAGATATTCCGAGAGGTCCATTTGTGGTCCAAAATGAATGCGTATCAACTCTTCGCGATTCCAGTTTCGCGCAATCTGTCGCGGTAGGCTGTTACAAAGCCCGGCAATGAAGACGGGAATCACCTGTGGATGAGCATCGAGTATAAGCTTTCCGACGCCTGGTTGCGCACGCAAAAATGAGTACGGGTCCTCGTTCTTGTTACGAGTTCCTTCAGGGTGAAAACCAATGATATTTCCCGCGCCAACCCTCGCCAGCTCGGTGAGAACGCGAAACGAGAATTTGTCGAAAGGTCTTTTGTCTGCAATCGGCCGATCACCAGTCGAAAAGAAAGGTGGATACATAGACCACCATCCCATAATCATGTTGACCAGCATGCCAATCGGGCTTTGGTAAAAGAAACGGCCACGCACCGGAAAAAATAGTTGTTTACGCCAACTAGTTGAGCGGAATAACACGGTCGAAACCGCGTACATATCAAAGAATGAACGATGATTTGCAACTAACAGTATGGGACGGTCGTGAGAGGCTTGCTCAACGTGCTCCAAACCGTAAACACGCATGATGTTGTAGGTTGAAAGATGTATCCAACCTGCCCCCAGTGTCATCTGACACCAGGTCCAAAAACGCTTCCACCTTCCCTGGTTCATGCGGCGTACCCAGCGAAATGCGAAATACTCAAAGCGACTCAGAACGGTGACTTCTTCAGAGGTTGGCGCAACCTGAGAGCTTGCTGCCAGCAGAAGCGACGAAGTGTCGTCTAGCTGTTGGGGGTCAAGCTGTAAGTGACCCGAATTTGGGCTTTGAACATCGGACATTGAGAGCCGGCTATTCGATCGAGAAGTATTTCGCGTCCGGATGGTGAACAATAATAGCCGAAGTAGATTGTTCGGGCTCTAGTTGAAACTCTTCAGTGAGATTTACACCGATCCGAGCTGGATCCAAAAGCGTGAAGAGTTTTTGTTGATCTTCTAAACTCGGACAGGCCGGATATCCAAAACTATACCGGGATCCCTGGTATTGCTGATGAAACAGCTTGGTTAATTCTTTGGCGTCGTGTGCGGCGATTCCCAACTCTTCACGGATTCGCTTGTGCCAAAATTCGGCGAGAGCCTCGGCACTTTCTACACTTAACCCATGGAAGTAGAGATACTCGGCGTAATTGTCGGCCTTAAAAAGCTCCTGGGAATACTCCGTCGCTCTTCGACCAACGGTCACTAAATGGAATGCCACCACGTCTGTTTTACCTGACGTTGTTGCTGCAAAGAAGTCGGCAAGGCATAAGTGCTTACCATTTGGCTGCCGCGGAAATGTAAACCGCAAACGCTCCGTCTTCAAATCATCTTCATAAACAATCAGATCGTTACCGCTCGATTGGCAGGGAAAGTAACCATAGACAACCTTTGGAGTCAGCAAATGCTCACGCTTTGATCTTAACCTCAAATCGTCGAGAATTGGCCTCACCTTTGTATCGACCAATTCTTTGTACTGATCGACCGGTGTGCGGCCCTGCTTGAACTGCCACTGTCCCTTAAATAAAGCCGTTTCGTTGACGAATGCAAACACATCATCCAGAGGAATATCGGTGACCACCCGCGAGCCATAAAATGGAGCCACCGGAATAGCGACATTCTCACTAACCGCGGAGCGTTGCGTGTGTGTCGTGTCCCTTAACTGGACAATCGCACGAGGCTTTAGTGGCTTGCGAATGCCAAGCTTGGCTTCTTCTCCAATCAAATCCTCAACATCTTCAGCCTGGTCCACGCTCGTGTGTTCAACGTCCTCATGGATGACTTGTCCATTTCCACCTACGAGCTTGTCCATCGTGTGGAGGCCCGCGAATGCGTCTCGCGCGTAGAACAGTCGTCCCTTGTAAAGTGATTTCAGGTCATCTTCTACATAGCGCCGAGTTAAAGCCGCGCCTCCGAGAACAACCGGGACGTTGATCCCACGCTCGTTCATTAGCTCAAGATTTTCTTTCATGATTAGAGTCGACTTTACCAGCAGGCCGCTCATTCCGATCGCGTCGGCTCGATGCTCCTCGCACGCCTGCAGAATGTTATCGATCGACTGTTTAATACCAAGGTTGTGTACCTTGTAGCCGTTGTTCGTGAGAATAATGTCTACCAGATTTTTACCAATGTCGTGAACGTCGCCCTTTACGGTTGCCAACACCATTATCCCTTTAGCTGTGGCGCCACCCTTTTTCTCCATATAGGGTTCGAGGAAACGAACGGCAGCCTTCATAGCTTCGGCGGACTGCAACACAAATGGCAACTGCATCTGACCGCTTCCGAATAAATCGCCCACGACTTTCATGCCATCGAGCAAGATATTGTTGATGATGTCGAGTGCTGGATGCGTTTCGAGGGCAAGTCTGAGATCATCTTCGAGGCCGATCTTCTCGCCGTCGATAATGTGGTTTTTGAGTCGCTCTTCAACGGTCTCCCCTTTGGAAGCCTTGACGGCGCTCTTGGATTTAACTCCTTCGAAAAGCTTCGTAAACACCGTCAAGGGATCGTAGACACAATTGTCGCCTTCGAACTTGCGCTCGTCGTAGATGAGCTGTCTGGCGACTTTTAGCTGCTCTTCTCCAATGCGATTGAGAGGTTCAATCTTACTGGCGTTGACAATCGCGGCGTCGAGTCCTGCCTCGACCGCCTCATGAAGAAAGACTGAATTGAGTACAACCCGAGAGGCGGGGTTTAGACCAAACGAGATATTTGATACTCCCAGCAGCGTAAACGCGCCGGGCAAGCTGGTTTTGATTTGCTTTATGGCAGCGATAGTTTCAAGAGCATTACGACGATCTTCTTCAATGCCGGTTGAAATCGGAAGCGCGAGCGAATCGAAAAATATGTCGGACGCCGGTAACCCGAATTCAACTGCCTGCTCATATGCCCGGCGAGCAATTTCAAACTTACCGACAGCACTTCGGGCCATGCCCTGCTCGTCAATCGTTCCGATTACTACACTCGCGCCGTAGCGTTTCGCGAGTTCCAGGACCTTAAGAAATCGAGGTTCTCCGTCTTCATAATTGGTGGAATTAAGTAGCGATTTTCCGCCTGCGTGTTGCAAGCCAGCTTCCATCTTCTGCCATTCGGTCGAATCGAACATCAGCGGAATTTTGACGTTTGTAACCAAACGTGAGGCGAGCTCGTGCATGTCCTTCTCGCCGTCTCGACCAACAAAGTCGACGTTAACGTCCAGGATGTGAGCACCTTCTCGCTCTTGTTCTCGCGCGAGAGATACGAGACCGTCCCAATCCTCCGCGTTTAAGAGGTCGCGCATCTTTTTGGAACCGCTCGCATTGACGCGCTCACCGATGATTAAAAAAGATGTGTCTTGAACGTATGGCTGTTGAATATAAATAGAAGACGCGGCCGGGACCAGCTGGTTGTTATGACGCTTCGGAGAAATATTCCGCATCGCCTCTACCACTAATTTGAGATGGGCCGGAGTAGTCCCACAACATCCACCAACTACATTTACTCCAAAGTCTCGTGCGAAGTGGACCAGTTGCTCGGTGAAAGTTTCGGGCGTTTCATCGTAGTGCATTTTCCCGTCCTTAACGGACGGCAACCCGGCATTGGGCAGGACTGAAACCGGTAACGGAGCGTTTTCGCAAAGATAGCGAATGCTCTCCGTCATGTGCCGTGGGCCAGTACCGCAGTTCATTCCAATTAGATCGATTGGAAATGGTGCGAGGGATGTTAGCGCGGCCGATATCTCGGTACCATTAAGCATCGTACCAAATACTTCAATGGTCACCTGAGCAATTACCGGAACCCTTGTTTGAGAGGCTTTGAAATATTCAAAGATGGCTACCAACGCTGCTTTTGTCTGCAATAAGTCCTGGCAGGTCTCGACGATTAAGAGATCAGCTCCACCGTCCAGGAGTCCACGCACCTGCTCGGTGTAGGCCGCTTTTAAATCGGCAAAACTAATGTGGCCCAGGGTCGGTAGCTTCCTACCTGGTCCCATAGACCCGGCCACCCAGCGAGGCTTGGCAGCCGTTGAGTAGTCCGAGGCCATGCGTTTAGCGAGCCGTGCCGCCATCACATTCATTTCATAGGCTTTGTCGCCAATGTCGTATTCCGCGAAGTCGACAGGCGTGCCGTTGAAGGAATTGGTCTCGATGACGTCACAACCAACATCCAGAAAACCGGCGTGGACCTTTTCGACCGCATCGGGTCGCGTAACGAGTAAATTCTCATTGCAGCCTTCGAACCGTGGACCACCAAAGTCGTCCAACGTCAAATTTTGCAACTGGAGACTGGTTCCCATCGCGCCATCGAAGACGACGATGCGTTCTTTTAGAGCGTCGAGAAAGCTAGACATAAGATATTTGCCGATCGTTTGGTCCGCAATTAACCCGTAACTGCTGGTTAACTTCTAAATATTTAAGGCCCCGCGCTAAACAACGCGGAGCCTTTGAACCTTCTGGAATCGACTCACAGCTGTTTAGCGGATTATTTTTCGTGGCCGCAAGTCGCCTTAACTCACCACGTCACTTGTCAAAATGTATTGAAACACTGGCTATTAGGTGTGTCAAGCGAGGGCTGGGCGAGGGTTTTTGATTTTGACGAGCCGGGGTCCGAGCAGGCAGAACAGGAGCATTTTCCATATACCATCTTCCATTTCCAATTTTTCATTTTGAGCCGGCCTGAGGTTGCAGATCCCCGAGTGAGTGTTGACCCAGTATCGACCAAATGGAAGATGAAAAATGGTAACTGATATATGGAAAATGCTCGGCCCCTCACATTCTGCTATTTACCATTTCCTCATTACCCTTTACCATTTGGCCCATGCGACGTGCGATCTATCCAGGGTCATTTGACCCCGTAACCAATGGCCACCTCGATATCATCGAGCGCGGCTGTAAGCTCTTTGATGAAATCATCATCGGCATTCTCGTTAATCCCGATAAACAACCCTTGTTTACCATTCGGGAGCGCCAGGACATGCTTGCCGAGGTGCTTCGCGATATCAAGAAAGGCTCCTGTGAACTCCGCGTCGATTCGTTCCAGGGACTTCTGGTTAACTACGCCTTGACCCAGAAGGCCGACGCTATCGTCCGTGGTATACGGGCAATCTCTGACTATGAGTACGAATTGCAAATGGCCTTGATGAACCGCCGGCTCGAACCTTCAATCGAAACTGTCTTCATGATGCCGGCCGAAAAGTACACCTACGTTAGCTCGCGTCTGGTTAAGGAAGTTTTTCATCTTGGAGGTGCAATTGAGGGTCTGGTTCCACCACTGGTGGAAACGAAGATGAAAGAGAAGAGTAGCTCTAGCGCGAGCCGCTAGCGACGTGGCTGCATGTTATACTCACCGCTCGACCAGCAATAAGCCTAATTCAACAGCTCGCATCAAGAAAGGAAGTGCAGATGAGATCGCGCGATTCTGTGATTCCATCGCCCTGGAACTCAAAGGAATGAATACAAGTCCAGCTATGTCTCCTTTTCCAATTTCTCAAAACGTCTCTCGAATGCATTCCTCAGCCACGCTCGCGGCTATGCAAGCAGCACAAGCACTCCGCGCGGCAGGCAAACAGGTGTTTGATTTTGGCGCCGGTGAGCCTGATTTCGACACCCCCGAAAATATAAAACGGGCGGCTGCCGAGGCTATGACGGCCGGCGAAACTAAATACACATCCACCGGCGGGACTAAGGAATTCAACAGCGCCATAATTGACTTCTATCTAAACTCTTTCAACGCCGAATACAAACCCGCTGAGGTAATGGGAACGTCAGGTGGTAAACAAGCCATCTTCAATGCAGTTGTGACTCTGCTGGATCCAGGTGATGAAGTACTGATCCCGAAACCATATTGGGTAACTTTTCCTGAGATAGTCGTTTTTGCAGGTGGCAAGCCGATTTATATCGAGACAGAAGACACAGATTTCGTCCTGACGGTAGAACAAGTCGAGCGTGCCATCACACCACGGACCAAGCTAATTATTTTGAATTCGCCCTCTAACCCATCGGGAAGAGTGTTGCCGCCGCCGGAATTTCAGCGAATCGTCGAGCTAGCTGCAGAACGTGGCTTGTACGTCATTTCGGATGAATGCTATTTGAGGTTTGTTTATCCTCCCGCAGAAATTTTCAGCGCCGCCACCCTTGCTCCAGAACTGCGGGCACGGCTCTGTATTGCCGGCTCATTTTCTAAAACCTATGCCATGACTGGATGGCGTATGGGTTATGCCCTCGGGCCAGTTGATTGGATCCGAGCGATGTTAAAGGTTCAGGGCCACTCCACCTCTAATCCCAATTCAATCGCACAATGCGCAGCGATTGAGGCGCTGCATGGTCCGCAGGAATCGGTGGGAACTATGTTGGCGGAGTATACGAAGCGCCGGGGTTGGCTGCTCAATGCACTAAAGGAAATTCCCGGCATCAAGTGCTTCGAGCCCGAGGGCGCATTCTATGCGTTTCCGGATGTGCGTGATTGCTTGAAGAACGGATTAACTAGTTCAGCAGATTTCTCGCAACGACTAATCGAAGAAGAACATACAGTAGTTACCGATGGCGCTGGGTTTGGAGCGGAAGGATTCGTACGGATTTCCTATGCGACCTCAATGGCGCAATTGCAGGAAGGCGTTGCAAGGATCAAGCGCTTTGCCGAAAAGCACTCCTGATTACGACTTTTAGTCAACAAGAAAGCGGCGCTCAATTTTGCTCGAGCGCCGCTTTTCTTTTAGCTTAAAAACAGCTTACTAGTAGAGATTGAAGTTGTACTCCAGTTGCATCCACATCGACACCTGGTGTCCATCCTTAGTAGCCGGAACAAACTTAATCTGACGAGCAGCCGCGATTGCCCTGTCGGTTAAACCATTTGGCAATCCAGAAACTGTTCGAATGTTAGTTACCTGCCCTGAAGACGAGAACACAACTTTCAGAACAACCGTGCCGGTTACCTGGTTCTTGCGCGCATCTTCGGTGTACTGCGGCTCTGGTTTTGATATTAACCTAGCTTTGGTTGTTACATCCTTGCCGGTAAATATCTTGTCGTATCCACCACCACCGCCCCCGCCCGGTCCGCCGCCGCCGGCGTTGAAGTCACCGCCACCGATGTTTCCGCCGCGCCCTGGTCCAAGACCACCGCCTTCACCTGGGCCAATGCCTCCGCCAGTGCCAGTTCCAATGCCGTTGCCAGTTCCCGGTCCAGAGGACGGATCCGTACTCTTCGACTTGTAATCGCCGTACGGAAGAACTCTGGCATCCGGTGGCACTAAAGCAGGATCAGCAACTACAGTCGCCGGAACCGGAAGTGATGGATTATTGATCTTGGGTGGTTTCGGATCTGGCGCCACTACTTGCGGCACCTCTAAAGAAGCTTGTGGAACTTTACCAAACGAAGCGGGCTTCTGTTCCTCACGGCCGCCACCACCCCCGCCTGCTGCTTTTTCAGGCTTTGGTTTGCTACCGCCCCCACTACCCTTGTTCAACCCGGCAGTTCCCGGATCAGGAGTCGGCTGTTCATCGGGAATGTCAAAAATGTTTTCCACCTGAAGATCATCAGGATTCACACCGTTTGGATTCTGCGGTTTGTGACGCCGATCAATTGCGACGATCACACCCAGGATGATGAACAGGAAAAGAAACGAACTGCACATTGCCACCACGACGCTTTTCGAGTCGGACGGCTCAGCTCCCATTACGGCCGCACCGCGTTCTCGTCCCAGCCAGGTTGAGAACAGGGCGACCAGAAGTCCAGCGGCAACCAGAGCAAAGACAACGAGTCCCCATCTGGAACTCTGTGCTGACTGTGACCGATCTATCAGGGCCACGGCCCCCACCAGGGCGAACATTCCCAGGACCGCTGCTCCCATTGCGAGCACCACGTTACGATTCGAAAGGAACTTACGTAACATCTGGCCGTAGCCGATAAAGGTGCGCTTCGTAAAACCAAATGGATCGCGTTTGAACTCGGGCCAGGTCAACTCATATTCATGGGCCACGTCGCGGACCTCATGAGTTAAGCGAGACACAAGTCCCTCATCACTCATGATTGTCAGGTGGTACTCTTCGCGCATGGCCAACGCTGAAGATGCTGCTGCGGTTGCTCTAACAGACGGAGTCGGAACCGGGCTTGCTGACTCGTACACGGTCTCGTCTGTTTCAGCCTTAGCCGGAAATGCAGTGATAGTGTCAACGGCAGGGGTTGCCTCCTGCTTGCTGACCGTGAGACTAGGTTCGTCTATCCGCTCGGCGACGGAAGATAAAGGGGTGCCGTCAACTGGGCAAAAGCTGAACTTATCTGCAAACTGTTCTTCGCATTTGGAACAAAACTTCATCGAAACTACCTCTTCTCGACTATGGGGGAGCAGCACAGGCTCTGCGAGGCTGTCTGCACCTGAAAATTCTCTCTTAAAGCTCGTTTCAATTCGCTCGTCGAGAACTCTCGAAGGTCCCGGCGCGTTCCAGCGTTCGAGCAGCGCTTTGAGCTCATCGTCTGAAATAAACTCTTCACCAGGCTCAACGCCCATTTCAGGCCTCCTTCAAAGTAACAATTTCCCGACCACTATTCAATTGCTGGCCCTTAGAAACATAGGGCCCAAGTATTACTTTCAAACGCTCTCGAGCTCGATACAATCGTGACTTGATGGCGCCGATGTCGGTGTCGGCAATCACGGCGATCTCGCTGAGAGTTAATCCTTCATATTCGAATAACACTAATGCCTCTCTTTGGAGCGGCGGCAAACTTACGATCGCCTCACGAACCCGCTCAATCAATTCCTGGGCTAGGACTCTACGAAGCGGTTCCTGTCGACGCGGCGCTACAGGCTCTTCCTGCAAATCTTCATAGGTACCTTCGCGACCCTGATTCCGAAAATGCTTCAAAGCAAGGTTCCGGGCGGCCGCGAAAAGATACGTTCTTAACGACGCCCCATTCTCCGGTTTGAAGTTCTCAGGCTTCCGGATGAGGCTCAAAAAGCAATCGTGCGTGACATCCTCGGCTATCTCAACCGAACCGACTAGCCGGTACGCGAATCTGAAAATGGGCTGGCGATGACGCTCGTATAATTCCAGAAAGGCTACCTGGTCACCGTTCGCCGATCTTTTCAGTAAAAGCTCGTCTGTGGTCTTCTCGGGCAATCAGCACTCGATCCTGCAGAAACTGCTTCCTGCTAATAGTTACCGCTAACAAGCTAAAAGTTACGGCCGGAGCCAGAAAATTGCTCTTACCGAGTTGAATTCTAATCCCGCAGGGATAGCAAGTACATACACAATTTTGCCGAAAAAACCTGCTACCCGTTCTCAATCGGCTCGCTAATCAAGGCCTTTGATGCGCTTGGAAGCTAAACGGTTTGACGGGCAAACACATGGCATCTAAGATGTTTTCGACCCTTATACGACTGTTTCGCAAGAACAAAAAGCCGTTCACCTCTACATGTTGATATTACCAATGTATCTGAAAAGCCTACGCCTGCTTGCAGTCATTTTGGCTCACCTGGTCGTGGTTTCGACCGCAATTGCTCAACCTGAGCCCCAACGTGAGCAGCTCTTGAATGGACTTCGCATCCTTTTCTGGGAGAAGCCCGGTAGCCCCGATGTGCTGGTAAAACTTCGCATTCATAGCGGTGCCGCTTTTGACCTGGCCGGCAAGTCTGGCGAGATGGCTTTGCTCGGAGATCTACTTTTTCCCGATTCCGCCACCAAAGACTTTTTCTCAGATGAAATGGGAGGAAAGTTCGATATCGCTGTGAACTATGACTCCATCACAATCACTATGGTGGGCAAAGCAGCTCAGTTTGATCAAATAGTTGAGGTCCTGCGGAACGGTTTGCTCGCCACTCAACTCACTCCCGATGTCACCAATCGAATGCGAGACGCACGCCTAAAAATCCTGCGTGAAACGGCAATATCGCCCGCGACCGTAGCCGACCGTGCGATTTCATCACGGCTGTTTGGCGATTTTCCTTATGGACGGCCCGCAGGAGGCACGACCGAAGATGTTGCGCGAGTCGACCGGGCTGACCTGATGTTAGCCCGAGAACGCTTCCTGAACTCAAATAACGCAACCTTA
Source organism: Pyrinomonadaceae bacterium (assembly GCA_035457105.1). GTDB lineage: Bacteria > Acidobacteriota > Blastocatellia > Pyrinomonadales > Pyrinomonadaceae > PSRF01. The sequence continues at coordinate 10,780 of DATIBX010000086.1, read as the reverse complement.
GCGATCGTTGGTGGAATCAAAGTGCCTCGAGCGTTGCGTACGCTCAGACAGTTGCTTGGTCCGTGGCGAAAAAGCGAGCAGATCGTGCCAACTTCCTTTCGCCAGCCGATCCCCCCCGACACACGAACCTTGATTTTGAGTGGTCCAGGATCGAGTGCGGAAGTCCGGTTGGCAGTTCGTGGCGTCTCGAGATCTGACGCTGATTATTTCGCTACAGCGATTCTAGCCAAGTTGGCGCAAGTCCGCTGGCAATCTCTTTACCCAGATTTGATAAATAAGCCCGTTTCTGTTCGGAGTGAGTCGCATCTACTCCCCGGGATCATAGTAATGGGAGCTACAGTAAACGCTCAGAACGCTTCCGATGCACTGCTAACCGGTAGAAAGAGTCTCGAGTCAGTGGTGGCAAATTTGGCAACAATTTCAGAAATGGACCGTGCACGTTCTGAAGCTATAGCTGAAATGTCTGGTCCGCTCGCGCGACCTGAGGCCGCGCCGGACCCGTGGCTCGATTCCGACACGTTTCGGCTCAAAGAAGTTCAGAATACGGTGATTTCGCTGCAAGCCGTCACCCCAGCTGACGTCCAACGTGTTGCGGGTCGACTCTTGAGCGATCCGTCAATCGCTACGGTGGTAGTCGGCGACCCTTTACTATTGAAGCCAGCCCTCCAGGGCCGGATTCCCTTCGAAGTCTTTGGCGAGGTGGCGACGCCTCCACCAGACATGACACCAAAAACCCCTATTAAGCCCGGAACAAATGCCAAGCCCAGCTAATCACAAATTGTTTGCAAGCGTCTTGCAACCAAACCTCCATCAAATTTGGTTTAACTGTGTCCCAGCAAACGAACGCCGCAAATGAGCATGCGGGCCGAGTTCGCGAGATGTTTTCGACGATTGCGACTCGGTATGATTTTTTAAATCACTTCCTGTCTGGAAATGTGGACCGCCGCTGGCGCAGACTTGTCGCCAGGCGCGTTGCAGGAAAGCTCGCACCGGGTTCCGTGATCCTGGACGTTGCGTGCGGTACCGGTGATTTATCGCTCGAGCTGTTTGAAACTACGAAAGTACGAGTTGTTGGAACTGACTTCTGTGGACCAATGCTGGAGATAGCAGCCACGAAGGTACCAAAGGCTATCGAGCTCATCGAAAGTGATGCTTTGCATCTTCCCTTTCGTCAAGGGTCTTTCGACTTAGCAACGATCGCTTTTGGTCTCCGTAATCTATCGAGTGTCGCGGGTGGCCTTGCTGAGTTACATCGTGTTGTAAAGCCGGGCGGTTGGGTCGCAGTGCTGGAGTTCTCGCAACCTTCCAACGTCATGCTGCGACATCTGTTTGGTTTCTATTTCCACAGAGTGTTGCCGGTCATGGGTGGAATAATTAGTGGATCTCGAAGCGCATATACATACCTACCGAAATCGGTGCAGCGCTTTCCGGATCAAAAAGAATTGGCGGTTCTAATGGGCAAGGCTGGGTTTACCGAAATAGGTTATGAGAACCTAACAGGAGGAATTGCGGCTCTGCATTTAGGTCGCAAAGGGGAATAATTTTTTAGGATTGGTTGCAGCGCTATAACAGTTTGCAACCAGATACGTAGTCGCGGGGTGTGGTTTGTTTAAGCGCGCGGTTGTCGGGGCTGTGCGAGTATTCGAACCTACCCCGGGCTACGTTTTTTATTTTGGCAGTACGGTACCGCAAGCGAAGCGACCGGATGGTTAAGCCGGTTACCTTCTGCAGAAGAGACTCTTATGAAAACTCAACTTTCTCATTCTCCCCAGGCTTTAGCTTTTGGTTACGATATACCTGTCAGAAGCAGTCAACGTTTTCTCACAGTCTCCAAAGCCTGAGCGGTCGCTTCTTCTCCTTGTGCTATGATTCGGCTGACTTCTAAGCTTCGACCTACTACGAGAACATCGCCCGAGTGCGAACCAACCTCCGTTACAGATTACTCGGCATCGTCAAACGATTGCTTATTCTCCTGTTAGTCGCCTGGACCGTAGTATCCCTCGTAACACTACTAATTGAGCTGGTACCGGGTGATCCTGCGGTCGCCGTTCTCGGTGAACAAGCAACTCCTGAACAATTTGAACAATTTCGCGAGCGACACGGGTTGGATCGTCCGCCCTTCTTCTTTTCATTTCCCCGAGATGCAAACGAACACAGACACTTCGTGTGGCACGGCGCAGATAATCGTTACACCGACTATTGGCGTGCTCTGATTCACGGAGACATGGGTCTTTCCTTCCGCAATGATAGGCCCGTGCGAGATCTGATCTTAGAGCGATATCCGGCAACTATTGAGTTGGCAGTCGTAGCACTAATCATTGCTGTGCTTATTTCCATCCCGCTGGGTATTGTTGCGGGCACTCATCGAGGCTTATTAATAGATAACATCGCTTCCGTGGTTGCGTTACTGGGGATCAGTCTGCCCAGTTTCGTCATTGGCCCCATGCTCGTTTATATCTTCGCGGTCAAACTCGGCTGGCTTGCGCCTTCCGGTCGGTTTGACTGGAGCGACATCATCCTTCCCGCCTTTACTCTTGGTGCCGCTCTGTCAGCCATCCTGACGAGGATGGTTCGATCCTCCGTGATCGAAGAGCTGGGAGAAGATTATGTCAGGACAGCGCGTGCAAAAGGTCTGAACGAACGAACCGTCCTCTATAAGCATGTGCTCAAGAATGGTCTAATTCCGGTTGTTACCATTCTCGGATTGCAGCTCGGAGTTTTATTAGCTGGCGCAATAATCACTGAGAAAATTTTTGGGTGGCCTGGCCTGGGGTTACTGCTTGTCGAAGACGGCATTGGAAAACGCGACTACCGGGTCGTGCAAGGATGCGTGCTGGTCATCAGCATGACCTACATTGTTGCCAATATGCTGACCGATGTTGTTTATCGTTGGCTCGATCCACGTATTCGAGTTAGCTAGAACTTCCAACTTACGTTGATAAAGAAGTGAACCGGTTAACCATCGCAGGTTTTGTAATAGTAGCAATCTTGATCGTGGTTGCGATCTTTGCGCCGTGGATCGCACCGTATGATGTGGGCACTACCGATCTGTCGATACGCTATCTCGCTCCATCGGCCGCTCATTGGTTTGGTACTGACTCAACGGGTAGAGATATTTTCTCTCGAGTTGTTTTTGGTGCTCGTATTTCGCTTCAAGTCGGACTGATAGTCGTTTTTGTTTCAGCCTTGATTGGAACTGTTGCCGGTGCGATTGCCGGGTATTACGGCGGCTGGGTCGACCGAATTGTCTCGGGATACGTTTTCAATATCTTCCTGGCGTTCCCTGGATTGCTGCTGGCCATCGCGATGGTCGCTTTTCTCGGTGCCGGTCTAAATAAGTTGATTCTCGCGCTCTGCATCATCGGCTGGGTGGGATATGCGAGACTCATACGGGGGCAGGTTTTAAAGGTAAGAGAGTATGACTTCGTGCAAGCCGCGCGAGCTCTCGGTGCGAGCGATGCCAGAATTCTTTTCATCCACATACTGCCTAATGCCATTCAACCACTGATTGTCCAAGCGAGTCTTGGGATGGCGGGTGCAGTTCTCTCAGAGGCTTCCCTATCCTTCCTGGGATTAGGGGTTCCACCGCCAGCACCTTCCTGGGGAGTAATGATTGAGGAGGCTCGGGATATTTCCACGCTTCAGGCTGCTCCTCATGCTCTGATCTTCCCGGGTATCGCCATTGCATTATCGGTTTTGGCTTTTAACTTCATCGGCGACGGTTTGCGTGAGTACCTCGACCCCAGACAACGATCTCGCTGAGACTTAGAATGGCCGCTTCGCAAGCCCAAAATCATCCTTACAAACAACAAGCCCCCGAAGTTGCGATACGTGTTAACGACCTTTCCAAGACTTATCCAGTCCCCTTCGCGAGAACCCGGGCGCTCTTTCGAAGAACTTCGAAGACACCAGTCCAGGCTCTGTCTAAGGTATCGCTGAGTATCAATTCCGGCGAGATCTTTGGACTGATTGGTCGGAACGGCGCCGGCAAAACGACGCTCACGAAAATAATCGCCACGTTGGTCCAACCGACAACCGGTTCGGTTGAGGTGCTCGGTTACGACAGTATCAAACAAGATGAAGCAGTCAGACGTCTAATCGGTTTAGCCACAGCCGAAGAGCGTAGTTTTTATTGGCGACTTAATGCTCTTCAAAATTTAATGTTCTTCGCCCGCTTGCACGGAATGTCCGGTAGCAGCGCTAAACAGAGAATCAAAGAACTCTTTGATCTGCTCGAGCTGCAGCAGGTCGCCCAACGAAGATTTGGCGAGTTGTCGACAGGTAACAAACAAAGACTTGCAGTGGCTCGAGCACTATTGCCGAAACCCCCAATCTTGCTACTGGACGAACCTACTCGGTCACTTGATCCTTTGGCGGCGGCTCGCATGAGAGAACTCATCAAATCTCTCTCGCAGCAACAAGCAGTCACTATCCTTTTTACGTCTCATAATCTTGCTGAAGTTGAAACCCTCTGCGCCCGCGTGGCCGTTATTAGTCGAGGCAGGATCCGGGTGGTTGACTCACCTGCCAACCTTCGCATGCTTACTCAGAACACCGAGGGCGTCTGCCTAACCCTGAGCCGTGTTCCCGCAGCAGAAGTACAAAGTGCACTCTCGCATGTGGACATAAATTTTGACGTTGAAGCAGATTCGGGAGGAGTGAGGGTGTCGTTTAGCCGCCAGCCCGGAGACAGTTCTTTAGATAACGCGTTAACTGCGTTACATCAAATGAACGCGGTTGTATTGGATATCGAGACTCAAAGAGGTACGCTGTTGGACCTACTTACGCAATACGAAACTGAAGACGCATGATTCCCAAATTCCAGGACCACCGATGCTAACTGGACTTATGAATTCGTTTCGCTTGTTGCCTCGTAGGATCCTGGCGTTCGTAATCAGAGATTTCAGTCTATACGTCAGTTATCGAATGCAATTCTTTTTGCGCATCCTCTCTGTTCTAAGTGTAGTAACAATATTATTTTTCATGTCAAAGATTTTCTCGGGCTTTACAAACCCACAGTTCTCCCAGTGGCAAGATCCGCTGGCAAGCTGGCTTACGGGTCTGGCGGTGCTGAGTTACTTTATGACGGGCTTTCAGAGCCTGGCTAATTCGATCAGACAGGAACAAATGCAAGGAACGCTTGAGAGTGTACTACTGAGCCCAATCAATTTACCAACCGTGATTGTAGCGAGTTCAGCCTGGGACTTTCTTGAGACGACGTTCTTTTCGTTTCTCTATTTATTCTTCGGTCGGGTTTTCTTCGATGTTCACTATCGTGGAAATTTCTTCCTTGCGGTGGCGTTCTTATTACTCACGACCCTAGTATTGGCCTGTCTCGGGATTCTTTCCGCGAGTTTTACCATGGTGTTCAAACGTGGCGATCCTTTTGGGATTTTCCTTGGAGCCGGTTCGGCCCTCTTTTCGGGGGTCTTCTTTCCCACAGAGTTGCTACGCGACTATGCTGGTCCAAAGCTGGGAAATATTTCGTTGTTGTTGCCGGCAACATACGGTTTAGATGGTATTCGGCAGGTATTGATCCAGGGCCACGGCCTGCGCGAGGCAAGGCAACCGTTGGTCACGTTGCTGATCTTCCTGGCGATACTTTTGCCTTTCTCTCTCTGGGTTTTTGGTCGTGCCGTACGAAAAGCGAAACGAGAAGGTAGTTTGATCCAGTACTGACGGAGATACCACCATCGGATTGCTCCTCCTATTGAACAGTTGATTGACACTAAATATGTCGCGGGCTACCATCGCTCGGTGACCTTTGTTGCATCTCCTTTTTAAAGCATTTACTGCAATTTAATTGATGGCTGCCAGCGTAGCAGAAAGCGTTATTGACCTAATAGGTCGCACACCACTGATTCACCTTTCCCGTTTTGCCCCTCCACCACTCGCCGATGTCTTCGCAAAAATAGAGTGGTTTAATCCAGGCGGCTCAGTTAAGGATAGAGCGGCGTTGGGCATGATTTTGGACGCTGAGGAACGTGGACTGCTGAGCCATGGCTCCACGATAATTGAACCAACTGCAGGAAATACGGGAATTGGCCTGGCATTGGTAGGAGTGGCACGGGGTTATCGTGTTATTCTCTGCGTCCCGCGCGGGTTCGCTGAAGAGAAGATGAAGTTGATTGAAGCACTCGGCGGTGAAATTGAATACGTGCCCAATGACGCTGGAATGAAAGGAGCGATTGATCGCTCCCGCCAGTTGGCCAAAACGATCGAAAATAGTTTTGTTCCCCAGCAATTTGAGAATAAAGCTAACCCGTGCTTTCATGAGCGAACAACGGCTCAGGAAATAATTGAGCAGATGGGCGGTCAGATCGATGCCGTGGTAATCGGCGCGGGAACCTCCGGAACGTTTGTAGGCGTCGCTCGAGCCGTACGAAACTTGAATAAGAACGCTCTTTGTATACTCGTCGAACCCGAAGGGTCCATCTATGGCGGCCACCCTCCCGGACCAAAAAAGGTTGAGGGCATCGGTCAACGCGACTTCATACCGGAAATATTTGATCCGACCACAGCCGATGAGATCATGATGGTCGAAGATGAGGAAGTTTGTGCTGCACTAAAAAAAGTGGCTCGGCTGGAAGGGTTGTTGGGTGGTTGGTCTTCCGGGGCGGCGGCTGCAGCTGCATTCAAAGTTGCTCAACGACTGGGCAAGGGTAAACGGGTAGTTACTGTGTTTCCGGATGGAGCTGAACGTTACCGAAGTCAGGGGATTTTTGACTAATAAATCTTTAGATTGAACCTTGAGTTGGTTCACCAGTGATTTGATTATGGGATTCGCGACAACTGCAATTCACATCGGTTCTGAACCGGACGAAGCCACCGGATCGGTTACAGTACCTATTTATCAAACCTCGACCTACGCGCAAGATGCGTTGGGTAAGAATAAAGGTTACGAGTACGCAAGAACACAGAATCCAACGCGTTCAGCAGTCGAGCGCAACGTCGCGGCATTGGAAGGAGCTCGCTTCGGATTTGCGTTTGCTTCGGGCATGGCGGCCATCGATGCTACGCTCCGGCTAGTCAAAGCTGGCGAGCACGTCGTTGTTTCTGACAATACCTACGGTGGTACCGCTCGTCTATTCACTCGAATACTCGCAAATTACAATGTCGAGTTTGATTTCGTCGATACTTCTGATCCGGCTAACGTTGAGTCGGCGCTGAAACCGAATACGCGGATGCTTTTCGTCGAAACACCAACCAATCCCGTAATGATCGTGACGGACTTAAAAGAGGTGAGCGCGATTGCACATCGAGTGGGAGCGCGAGTGGTCTGCGACAATACTTTCATGTCGCCCTATCTGCAGCGGCCCCTGGAATTCGGTGTTGATATAGTTGTTCATTCGACTACGAAATACCTGAATGGTCACTCCGATGGTGTCGGTGGCATGGTGGTATTGAATGATGAGGAAGATGCTAATTGGATTGGCTTTGTACAAAACAGTGCTGGGGCAATCCTGTCACCTTTTGATTCGTGGTTAGTAATGCGAGGAACTAAGACGCTCGCTTTAAGGATGGAACAGCATGATCGCTCAGGTCGCGCTGTTGCCGCCTTTCTTGAAGAGCATCCGAAGGTGAAAAAAGTTTATTATCCTGGATCCGTTTCACACCCACAGCATGCTCTAGCTCGCCGGCAGCAACATGGGTTTGGTGGGATGGTTGCTTTCGATGTTGGTTCTTTAGCGGCAGCCCGTATTGTGCTTGAATCTGTTAAGCTTTGTACGCTGGCTGAGAGTTTGGGTGGAGTCGAGACGTTGATTTCCCATCCAGCAACAATGACGCACGCTTCAGTCGATGCGGCAAAAAGAGAACGACTAGGCATTACAGAAGGGCTCGTCAGAATTTCGGTTGGAATTGAGGATACTGACGACATCGTTGCAGACTTAGATCAGGCACTTGAGAAAATTGTTTGAGTGACACGCAAACAACAGACGGGTTACAATTGCGCGTTCTCAGCCTTAATCACTGATTCCTTTATTTCGCTCTCCATATGATTGTTGAGTTGTTCGCCAAATCAGATGTTGGCCGTGTCCGACGTGGCAACGAAGACAATTTTCTGATTCTTGACCTTTCCACTGAGCAGACCTGGACCGCAGCCGATGGCGCGGTGCCGCCCCAGAAACTGACTCGCTTTGATCTGGGTCAAAAAGGACTGGTGCTGGTCGTTTCGGATGGCATGGGAGGCGCCCTGGCCGGTGATGTTGCGAGCCGGATGGCGGTCGACTCCGTCAGAGAAATGCTTATCGGAAACGACAGCACGGAAAACTGTGATCCGACCGCCGATCTGGTTGACTGTTTACGGAACGCCACCATCTACGCGAACCTCGCGATCCACGTTAAGAGCCAGGAGGATTCACGCTGCGCCGGAATGGGAGCAACCTTTACCGGTGCGGCTGTCAAAGGTGACAGCCTCGATCTGGTCCAGGTAGGAGATAGCCGCGGCTACCTGATTCGCCGCGAACAAATACGTCTCGCGACAAAAGACCAATCCCTGGTGCAACAATTAGTCGACGTGGGCCAGATCAGTGAATCCGAAGCTGAGACTCATATGTTTCGCAACGTGATTCTTCAGGCGTTGGGAGCGCAAAGCGAAGTCTCGCCGGTAACCGGCCGCATCCGCTTGCGACAAGGTGATGTGTTGCTACTGTGTAGCGATGGATTATCAGGCAAGTTGCGATCTGATGATATTCAAAAGATTGTTACGAACAGCAGTGGCGATCTTGTAGCCGCTTGCGATGCATTAGTTGAGGAAGCGAACAATCGCGGCGGTGAGGACAACATCACAGTGGTGTTGGCAAAGTTCCTGGGTGATGATCTTGCTTTACCCACTTCGGATAAGATCACTATCGAGTTGCCACCGCTGGAAGAAGACAAAACACTGGACGATAACTACGAAGCTGACACCGAACCTCAAGGCTAGTTCAAACTAACTGTCTAATCCTCTTTTGCGCCAGTCCGGCTCTGTTCCAATTCTTCGGACATAAATCGAAGCGCCTTCCACACTCTCTACTAAGACTCTTTCTCCGGCGACTAATGGTTCTTCTCCGGCCGCGGGATATGCGGTCCAGGTCGAACCAAACACTTTCACAGCGCCTTCCTGTAAGGCTCCTGCGCTCGATGAGACAACGGTGCCAACTTTGCCTGGTAACGACTGCACTCCCGACTTTAATGATTGTCCTGAAGACTCGCGAGAGAAGAGATTAGCAAAGATGGTCCGTGAAGCTGCCGTTAAACTGATCGATACCACTGCAAAAATCATAAACTGGAGGGCGAGGCTGTTCAGACCCACAATCCCGGCAAGCGAGGCCGCCAGGGCACCAATCCCAAACCACAGCAGGACAAACCCGGTAGTAAAGATCTCAGCGACTATCAGGGCGACTCCTAAAACAGCCCACACGATCCAAATCCAGTCTCCCATTTTATATTTACTCTCCAGCGTGACCTGCGTTGCGTCGTTAGCCCTTGAATAAGTTCTTCATTACAAACCAGATGTTCGCCGGGCGCTCCGCCAGCCGACGCATGAAGTAAGGATACCAGTGTTTTCCATAGGGAACATAGACGCGCACGTTATAGCCATCCTGGGCCAACTGTCGCTGGAGGTCCCGGCGTATTCCGTAGAGCATTTGAAACTCAAATTGGTCCTTACCGATTCCTTCGCGGCGAACAAAGTCGATGGTTGCAGCGATCATCTTTGGATCGTGAGTCGCGATGCCATGATAGACACTGCTGCTTAATAGCAACTGCATGACTTTCACGTAGTTGGCATCAACGGCTTGTTTCTCGGGAAAAGCGACCTCTTCGGGCTCGTTATAAGCGCCCTTACAGATTCTAATGCGCGCGGGTATCTGCAATAACTCCTCGGCATCTGCATACGTTCGTCGCAAATAAGACTGCAGCACGATTCCCACATCGTTTAGTCCAAACTCCGAACGCAATCGCTTGAAGATGTCCAACGTGATCTGAGTAACGCTGGAGTCTTCCATGTCGATGCGAACAAATATCTCTCGTTTCTGCGCTTCCACCACGACTCGCCGAGCGTTCTGATACGCCAGGTCCGGATCAAGGCCCAGTCCGAATTGAGTCAACTTGATCGAAACATTCGACTTAATGCCAGTCTCCACGATTCTATCGAGGATGTGGAGGTATTCGAGCACTTCACCCTCAGCCTCAGCCGCGCTGGTGACAGACTCGTTCAGGTGGTCAAAGGAAGCGCCGGAGCCTTCAGCATTTATTTCGCGTATGAAAGGAATAACTTCGTCAATGGTTTCGCCAGCGACGAAGCGAGTAGTCAGCTTTTTGAATGGTCGGAAACGGGTTGCAAAATCCTTAAGCCCTTCTTGACGGGACAGCCATATCAGCGCGCTTCTGGTTAACATCTGCAGTAGTAGACTAGTATTTTAGAGTTGGCCTTTGGGCTAACTTTGGCCCAAACCAAAGATCGTCATGCCTCGCATCAGCTGTGGTATTCTTGGCAGCGCCTTTCACCTGCCAGCCTGAGGAGAGGTTTTTGGTCGAACAAATCGGAACAAAGGAAGTTCCTGAATGCGGTTGAAGCTCCTAATAGTAGCTTCTATGCTTGCAGCAATCCTGGGGGCTGGATCGTGCATAGCGATTGTGTTTCTGGCATTCGCTTCTTTCAAACCCTTCACGAATCCCGGCTTGCTCGTACTCTCAACGTTTCTGCTGCCCGCTTCCTCAATTATTTTTGCGGCCATCTTTGTCTATCGCCATACGGCCCGCCGCAGAAAATTACAGGCGGCACTAACTGTACTCA
>DATIBX010000085.1:0-2904 GCA_035457105.1 Pyrinomonadaceae bacterium | reverse complement strand
AACAGGAGGGCAATGGTCAATGGCTAAAAAGACGATCCTCGCGAGGCGCGCCGTTGACCAACGTATTGAGAGCGTACGATCCAGGATCACTTAAAATCTTGGTGATACTAGGGCTCAAGAATCTAAGAACGGACACGACAGGTTACAATATAACGTGTTACACAAGCATCTATGATCTAACCAGAAGTTAGGCATCACTAAGATAACCGTGAGAACGAACTATGTCCTTATCGACTTCGAAAGCGTTCAAACCAAATCGCTTGAACTGCTGACTCACGATCATTTCAAGGTGATCGTGTTCGTCGGAGCAAACCAGGGCAAGCTACCCTTCGAACTTGCGGTGTCATTGCACCAGCTCGGACCTCGCGCAGAGTACATCGAGATTTCGGGTCATGGCTTGAATGCTCTCGACTTCCACATTGCCTACTAAATTGGACGACTCGCCGTCGAAGAACCGTCTGCGTACTTCCACATCATCTCCAAGGACACGGACTTCGATCCGCTGATTCAACACCTGAGGTCGAAGAAGATACTCGCTGGCCGGGTCACCACGATTGCCGACATTCCAGTTGTGATGGCGTCAAACTCAAAGTCGCCGCATGAACGCATCGCCGTCATCGCAAGGCTCCAACAACTCAAGGCTTCCAAGCCACGGACTGTCAAGACGCTTAGCAGCACAGCAACGCGAGCGTAAGTGGTTGGTGTTGCCGAAGTCTCCCGTAAAGTTAGCGAGAATTTTTGGGGGCATTTAGATGTCGAGTTCCGCGCGTGTCTGTAGCACGCGCACGACATGGCCACGCGAGATGATTCCCGCCAGACTTCCATGCTGGACGACCGGCATCTGATTTACATCCTCACGGCCCATCATTTCCAATGCCTCAGCCACTGGTCGTTCCGGACCTATGCTTCGCAAAGTCTCAAGCGAACGCATTACGTCGCCAACCGTTGTGTACGGCCAGCGCCCGCGATCAATCGCCTTCACTTCGTGCGGCGTAATGATACCGGCTGGCCTTCCCTGTTCGAGCACCACGAAACAGCGATGACCGGTTGGCAGTAAGTGCTCCTGGACAAATGTCTCAAGGTTCGAATTTGCATCTACGGTTGCAAATTGCTGTGTCATTACATCGCCAACTCTCAGGCCCGTGAGACGTTCAGTAATCTCAACTTGTGCGCCGCTTGCACGCGCCGCATCCAGCAGGAACCAACCGATGAAGGCAATCCACAAACCTCCGAACCCCGAGCCACTAAAGAAACGCAAAATACCCAACATGATGAAACCTAGAGCAACAAGCTGGCCCACTCTCGAAGCTATGCGAGTAGAACGGTTCGCATCTCCTGTGATCCACCACACTACAGCACGCAAGACGCGTCCACCGTCAAGCGGGAATCCAGGAATCATGTTGAAAACAGCGAGTGCGATGTTGATATAGCCCAACCACATGAACATCGCACTTGGAGGAGAGTTCGGTTCAGCAGAGAAGTTCCAGCCCAACAACCATGCCACAGCAAGACAAACTACACCGATCACAATACTGGTGATTGGACCAATGATGCCCATCCAAAACTCTGATTTTGCATCCGCAGCGTCTTTCTCGATCTGCGCTACGCCACCTAATGCGAAAAGCGTAATTGCCCGCACGGGGATTCCTCGCAGCTTCGCAACCGCAGCGTGCGAAAGCTCATGCAACAAAATGGAAACGAAGAACAATAATCCCGTTATGATCGCGATACTCCATGTTGTAGAACCGTTCCAGTTGGGATGCTCCATAGCAAACTGGGCGCGCAGTGAGAGTGTTACCAACAGCGCGATTATGATCCAACTATAATGGAGCCCGATCGCCACCCCGAAGATGCGGCCGAGCTTGATATGGGCTTTCATAATTTCCCTTCCACTCCACAAAAAGGCACAAAAAGAGCAAATGTGTTTTAAGAAATGTTTGCGCCCCCTTCCTGCTGGGATCCAGACTGGACGGGCTCTTCTGTCAATTCTCTATAAATTATGATCACCTGCCGACTCAGGCTGATACAGCACCTCCTCAACTTTAAGCCTGCGCAACCCTGATGGTACCTGCCACTCAATGGTGTCGCCCTTCCTGAAACCAAGTATCGCGGTGCCAATTGGCGCCAAAACAGAGATCTTTCCTTCGGCAAAATCCGCCTCCGTAGGAAACACCAGTGAGTAAGTATTGCTTTCCCCGCTCACTAAGTCCTTCAACCGCACTTTAGAGCGCATTGTGATTACGTCCCCCGAAATATCTTTTGGATCAACTATCTCTGCTCGATCGAGCTCTGCTTCCAACTTGTTCAAGTATTCTCGATCGGTGCCGTTGCGCTCGCGCGTACGCTCGATCAAGCCGCTAAGACGGTTATAGTCGAGTTCGGTTATGTAGATGGTTGTTGCCTTTTTTGATCTTCGCTTCATTTTACTAACTCCAATTCCCTGGATGATTTACTTTTTCTCAGGACTGTGCGTTACGCAGCTTTCCTGGATGCTTGCAACTCGTTCGCACTCTCTGCAGTGCCTGGAGAGAAATTGAAAAGTTCCTGCAACGAGTTGCCGGCCAGTGAAACGTCCTTTTCACGAATAACCCTGACCGAACAGTGCGCCCGTTTTGCAACAGCAGCAGAGGTGCTCCCGAAGAGCCAGCGATTTAGACCTCGTCGTTCGTTCGCCCCGAGAACAATCAGGTCAGTTCCCCAATGTTTGGCCCGCGCAATAATTTGTCGGGCGGCGTTGCCAGCAATGACTTCCGCTGAGATTCCGACAGGCGCGTCACTCAACACTTGAACAGCCTTTCCAATTGCGCGGTGGGCGTAGTCAGTGCTTTGATCGCCAGTTACCCCAAGCTCCTCTAACGAATAGACCATCGGGTTGACGACACTGACCACTCTGACCTCAGTGTC
>DATIBX010000084.1:0-3079 GCA_035457105.1 Pyrinomonadaceae bacterium | reverse complement strand
AGGGTCGCCGCATCTTTCCCGTCGAAACCATCGTTTCGAGCATCGCGGCTGAGGTATTGTTCGTCAGCCTCATACTTACCGAGAGTTGGTTGCCCTGTATCGTCTACATTTCGGACGAACCAAAACTGGGGCAACGAGTCTCCGGTCATGCCGGCAATGTGGATGCCCGAGCGTTCCGATCTGCGCAGAGAAGACGGTACGAACGAGTTTAATGACGTCGCCAACCTCTCTGCGAAAAGTGCAAGACTTGTCGTTCCGGCCTGGGCTCGCACAAACTCGCGGAGATGGTCCGACATCCGAAAAACTGTTTGGCTACGCCTGAATTCGGCTAGCCCGAAGAAACCAAGAGCAGCGTTAAGGTAAGGAATATCGACAAGTTTTTTGTAGTGTCGCGGTGGACCACCGGCGGGCGTTGTGATTCGGCGATCAGCGGCAAAGAGTACGCATCGACCGTGACCGGGCAGGTCTTGGGATATCTCTGTGTACAGAAGAGTCATGACAGGACTTTGTGCCGTCTAACGTTTTGGGTGAGAGGCGCGGTCCGCCGCGGCCTTCTCAACCCGGTGGTTAGACCCCTTTTTTCAATCTTTCCCACAGACTGCTCAATATAGCTCAGGGACCAAAAAGCTACTCGATTTCCCGGACAAGACGAAACCCTACCCAGTAAGGTCGCGCACCCGCGCGGGCCTTATCTCGGGAGGATGAACTTAAATTGTTTTTGTTAACACCGCGAAAGGAACCGCCGCGGTGAACGCGCTCGTTGCAGGTGCCATTTTGTTCCTTTTCCCAAGCTGACCCATCGGATGGTGCCCCTTGATAACTGTCGTGCCAGCAATCCTCTACCCATTCCCTTACGTTGCCGACGGTGTCGTAAAGTCCAAACGGATTTGGCTGAAATGAACCTACCGGCATCGTCTGTATCTTGTCCGGCGGGGTTCCACAGCTTTCGCAATTAGCAAAGCCAGGCTTCATCTCGTTGCCCCACCAATAGGCAGTGACTGTTCCGCCGCGTGCAGCATATTCCCATTCGGCCTCGGTCGGCAGCCGATAGTGCTTGCCCGTTTGCTGGGATAACCAGGCAGTATACTCAACCGCCTCATTCCACGAAACTCGAATCACTGGCCGGCGGCCCCGACCAAAACCTTCGTCATCTGGTAATTGACGGCCGGTCACCCTAGCAAACTCGTCGTATTGATCAAAAGTGATTTCGTACCGGCTGACCGCAAAAGGTCTCCGAATATGCACTTCGTGCACCGGTTGCTCGACTTTGAGGCCTCTACCCTGGATGTCCCCCATGCGCAATTTCCCTGCGGAGATGACGATCATCTCAGGACCGTCGGTTCCGATTTTCATCCGCTCGCGAAACACTTGGCCGGTTCTTAAAACAGCCTGCTCCCCAGAGAATGCTTGTAAAATCCCTAGGTGCTGCTCGCTAACCAAGAGCAACCCAGCGCCAAGAACAATTAAAACTTTGCGTCGTACCATCTGAAATTCGCTGTCGTTTTGCAGAGTAGCTGTCGATAGTTTTTCATCCCGGCCTACCGACGGACGTGGAAACCTAAATTGTTTGTCTAACGCCACGGGTGAGAGACGCGGTCCGCCGCGGCCTTCTCAACCCGATCGTTATGTGGCGGAGTCAGTGAGGCTGTGCTTCGTAGAGCCCCACTTCGTTGCTAAAGCTTTGAGTGCTGGCCCGGACTCCGGCCAGTTGTGAAGAATCGCCGGATCGAAATCTGCCCCGTTGGGCCATACCAGGGTGTGAACTTCTGGGTCGATGTGAACCTGAGAAAAAATCGCAGGATCTTGCAGAGGACCGTACAGTTCCCCCTCTAGGACTGGACGGAAATCGATCGTTTGAGACGTGCCGTCCTCGAACTGTATGCACAAAGTAAACGGTCCGATTTTTTGAAACGATGTAACTCGATGAATTTCATGCGCCATATACGCGCGACTCACTTCAACGGATCAATCTTAATAGGAGGCCGGCCGTCTTGCAATGTTTCCCAGTTCGCCAACAATTCCTGCTGGTGCAGCTCCGCCCACGCCAACACGAGTCGCTCTTGACGTCGCGGCAGGAAACCAGCCAATCGTTCGATCTTAGCAATATCGTAAATCCCGACGTGCTCCTGATAGTACGCGTGAAAGTGGGGCACGTGATGCTGTCCGCCCGCTTCGACGAACATGCGGATGATAATCCCAAAGAACCGAGAAATCTCTGGCATTAGCTGTTCAGTTCATTGGCCACATAACGCTGGCGGTCACCGACGGAGCGAGCAACGCGAGCCCCGGTCCGGTGCACTGCATTGTTAGCCAGAGACGCCAAGCAACCCCAGGACCTCGTCCCAGTGGCTGCAGAACGCCACACCCATCGGGCAATCATCGATCTGTGTTCGCCCGTGTTGCAGCCAGACACGCTGCAATCCCTCCAGCCGTATGTCGCGGAGGTGTCGAACATCATCGTCGATAAGGACATGAGCGCCGATCTGGTGACAGACCTGCTCCTTGCTGGAGTCGTGCGACGTTATGACCTCCCTGATGGAAAGCGCAAGACCCATTCGCTCAAGCCACTCTCGAGCGTAGGCAATGCGATGCAGCCGTCTGTTAGTGACGACGAACACATCTCCAATGACTGTGAGGGCACGAAGCGCGTTTGCAGCGCCGGGGACTTCCGCTGCTGCCAGGGTGCTCTCACGTTCGTACACGTAGTCGTTCATTTCCTCATATGGACTTTTCCCAATGAGAGGCACGCAATCAGTGCGATTGCATTGCCACGGCTCGACGTCGCGGCCCACATGTGTCTTGATCCACTTCACGCCCTCAGCATGGGTATTCGCAATCGTGCCGTCGTAATCTACCGCGATGATCAGTCTTGTACTCATCCAGGCCTTTCTGGCTAACGTATAGCGTTTTATCCTTGGAGGTTGGAGGCGGTCAAGTTAGTTCAGAGCGCTGGAGTAAGGCCAAGGGGATAAAACGAGGTTGGACTAAACCGCGGAGCAGCCGTGAGGCTTCGGCTATGGGGATTGTAACAGGATGCAGCGCCGCCGGTCCTGAGGCAGGGTGAGCAATAGCAAGGCCC
>DATIBX010000083.1:0-13975 GCA_035457105.1 Pyrinomonadaceae bacterium | reverse complement strand
TCTTTTGTACTTTGTACTTTGTGCTTTGTGCTTTGTCGTTTGTCTGTACTCTGGCCCAAGCACTACAGGCCAGCACAAAGCACCAAGTACAAAGCAGAAAGCACCAAGTACAAAGCATCAAGCACCAAGAGCGCGCTTACCGTGGAGTTGGCTCGTTGGGCTTAACGATTCGAATCCAGTGATCGGTGAATTGAGCGTGCATTCCAGGAAGTTCAAGCTTAGGCATATGACACGTCGTACAGTTGCTGGTCCTAATCGGGCAAGCTGCGGCAGCACGCCGGTCAGTTTTAGCTTCCGTCGCTTTTGAACGATGACAGGCAAGGCACTTTGAGTCGTAATAAGACGTCTCTTTTTGCAATTTGTCGTGAGGATCGTGGCAAGCCAGGCAGCCTATTCGCGCATCGTTTGTGTTATGTCCCCGGCTGTTGAAAATGCGATAAGGCTGAAAGCGAATATTGTTGATTCCAGACTGACCGGGAAGCACCATAGCCTGCTCGAAGCTGGTATGGCAGGTGCCACAAAATGATTGCGACAGCTCATGCGCGTCAAGACGTCGGGGATTGTAAATCATTAGATCGTCAGGCTTCTTAGCCTTGACGGCAAGCAAATGCCTCTCGCCTGGACCATGGCAAGCTTCACACCCGATGCCCGGACGCAACTGATCAAGGTTCAATTGAAATCCGTTGACCGCCCCGGTCGTATGACAACCGAAACATTGTTGACTTTCCTCTGTTCCAATTGCTCGTCCCAAAGCATCTTCGAGAGATGTAGGTACCGACTGCCTGTGTCCAATCGTAAAATCGAGTCGCTGCACCTTTTGAAAGTAACTCACTCTTGTTTCGTACAGCAGATCTTTGTAACGAAATATATAGGTTTGCCCGACATGGCCCTCGCCAAAACAATAGAGAATCGGTTGCTTTATTTCATTTGTGCCGTCAGCAACCGAATAGACATAATCTTTTCCTTCACGTGAAATCTGGTAGGTGAACGGCCCATTGCGGAATGTAAGCGGGCTGCGAGTATTCAAAACTCTGCAATCAGGCGCCGTCTCCAGAGCTTGGGCCATGGGAGTGAGTAATTGCCTTGCGAGAGGGGCATGACATTCCACGCACGCTTTGCTTCCGACATAGCGTAAGCCTTTTGTATCGCTATTGGGCCGCCAATCCGAAAACAGTTTATCCGCTTGTGCTTGACTCCTGGTGAGTAGTAAATGAATGCCACCCCCAACTATGATTCCGCAAGCAGCTACCGGGATTACATTCCCAATGATTTTCCTGATGTGCCGATTCATAGCTTTAGAGCAGAAGATTGTACGCCATCGCGAATTCTTAAAAGGTCTTCAACGGCCAAGCCTCTCATTCACACCGGGCTTCAGCCCGGTGATTGAGTCGCTGTGAGAGTCAATAACCGTTTCAACGGTTTCTTTTGGAATTCGTCCAACTTATCAACAACCAACGTTAGTCCGAGAATCGCAAACCGTTAAAAACGGTTCTGTCAATATCGTCGAGCCGTCCATCACCGGGCTGAAGCCCGGTGTGAATGAGAGATACTGCTCTGAGGCTCTTTAATAAAGCCGCTTGAAATGGTGCATTCTTACAACGAACTCAGATCTTCTCAACGCATTACTCAGCGTGAATGAGTTTCGCTTTTTACCTGGCCCACTCCTTCCAACACTTTGATATAAGTATTTAAGGGTGGATTCTGGAGTACATCAACCTTGCCACTGGGCCATCGGATCTCAACAGAATCAATCTTAGTTACGGAACCAAGGCCAAGAATCTCTCTTGGATCGTGTGCGGAGAGGTAACTGCCTCCACCACTTTTCAGTCGACCACGACTAACCCCACCGGCCTTCCAGGTAATTACAGTACCCACAGCCGCAGAGTTGCTCTTCGATGCAATCAGCTGAATTCCAAGCCAATTGTTTTGGTTCCCGCCCTCGTTTCGAAGCAGTAGTGGTGCCTCGCCATTGTTCGACGTCAGCACGTCTAAATCCCCGTCGTTATCAAAATCTCCTACTGCCATTCCGCGTCCCGAAAACGACTTACGAAACACTACTCCTGCATTGGCACTTACGTCTTTAAAAGTGCGGCCGGTATTCTCGAACAGAAGCATTGTTTCCTTGTACTTCACACGTGGGATGCGCGACTCGATCATGTCATCAGGGTGTCCGTTGACAAGAAACAAGTCGGGGTCCCCATCGTTGTCATAGTCAAAGAACTTAAGTCCCCAACCGCTTAATAGCTGAGTGGCAAGACCGATTTCGCCCGGCTGATCTGTAAAGATCACATCCTTATCATTGTGATAAAGGCTAAAGAACTCGTTATCGATATTGGCGACGAAAAGATCTTGCCAGCCATCACCGTCAAAGTCCGCTGCATCGACACCCATCCCTGACCTGGGTTTGCCAGCTTGCCCGTATGCCACGCCAGCACCGAGACCGACCTCTTCAAACTTGCCGTCACCCTTATTAAGAAAGAGGAAATTAGGCAGTGTGTCATTGGCCACAAACAGATCCATTCGACCGTCGTTATTTACATCAGTAGCAACCGCTCCGAAAGATTTGCCGGGATGGTCGGCGATACCTGATTCGCGACTCACATCGCGAAAAGTTCCATCGCCAAGGTTGCGAAAGAGGCGAGATGGTTGGGGCTTGAAATAACGCGGAACACAATAATAGCGACTCTTCAAGGTGGTGTCGGTGCAGAGCGGATTTTGGGTCTTGTCGTAGAAGACAAAGCTGGAAACAAATAAATCCAGTTTTCCATCGTTATCGTAATCAAACCAGGTAGCACACGTGGACCAGCCGGGAGCAGCAACACCGGCCTTTTCGGTGACATCCGTGAAGGTTCCATTTCCATTATTATGGTAGAGAATATTTGGCCCATAGTTAGTGATGTACAGATCGATGTTACCGTCACCATCGAAGTCGCCTGCGGCCACTCCCATGCCGAATCGTCCACCTGCAACTCTTGCGGTATCTGTTACGTCGGTAAAAGTTCCGTCGCGGTTGTTGCGGTAGAGTGCATTCTTAAGAGTAGTAGAGGGAACGAAAAAATCTGATGGTCCACTATTGACGAAGTAGATATCCATCCAACCGTCATTGTTGTAGTCAACAAATGCGCAACCGGCGCCGACCGTCTCAGGTAATTGGCGGTCTGACGAGTGAGCATTATTGTGAGTCCAGCTTATTTTGCTTACTGCTGCGGATATCTCTTCAAATGTGACGGGTGCACGCGCTGATCTGGCAAAGGGTTTTTGCGCTTTAAAGTGTTGAGGCGAATTGACGATAAGGATCGCTATCACCAACGCGATCGCTAACTTAGATTTTTGTTTGAGCATCGCCCGCCTACTCATGTTGCATGTGAACTTGACCTACCGCCAAAAACTCTGTGCAACCCATTGTGTTCTCTCTGTCTTTGTGGTGGATGACATTCGAAACCAAGAAAACCTCCACCACACAAGACAGAGAACACAAAGGTTGCACGGAGAAATCTATTGTGGAGGCGTAGATCGGGGAAGCACAACAACTCCACCATCGGTAGAGATGCCCTTAGCTTTCAATTTGTCTACGATGCGCATTTGTTCCTGAGCACGCTCCGGATCCTTTAGACGAGCATAGAGCAACGCCAGGTTGTAGTGGCCCGTTGGTTCCTCCGGGTCGAGTTTTACCGCCGTCTCCAACTCCTCTTTGGCACGGGTATAGTCTTTTAGTTTCATGTAGCTCGACCCTAGCGCAATTCGAGCGTACGCGTATGAGGGAAGTGTGCGAACCGCTTTCTCAAAAAGCTCTATGGCTTTTGCATCGTCGTTCTGTCCCTGGGCGACAAGACCAAGATAATAGAAGACCTCAGGTATGGAAGTATTAAGTTTGGCGCTCTTCTCAAGCCACTCACGCGCCTCCGCGTATTTCCTCTGATTGAGTAGAACGTACCCGAGATGAAGTTGGCCCTGAAAACTGGTTGGTTGCAGTTCCAGTACACGCCGGAACAGTTTTTCAGCTTCAAACATGTCACCTCGTCGTAACCAGGCGATCCCCAGCGCTAGCACGTAAAGCGGATCGTTAGGTCTGAGGTTCAGGCACTTTTCAAGGGCTGATTTCGCTTCATCGATCATACCCACCCGCAAAGCGAGGAGAGCAAATTTGTACAGAAACTCAGCTGACTTCGACTCGGCGGTAAGGGTGGAAACACGCGCCAGGTAAATGGCTGTTTCCCGGGTTTCGCCTTTTGCGTAAGAGAGTTGGGCCAGACCAAATAGGGCGGCGGCATTTTCAAGACGGCCCTCGAGCGCGGACAGGTAAGCCTCTTCAGCTTCCTTCTGAGCGCCTTTCAATTGATACGCGTCACCCAGTATGACAAGTAAGCTTGGAGAGGTGGACCGAGATTTGCGCTGCTGCTCGATCAAACTTATACACTCATCCAGGCGCTTTTGTGACAGCAACAGATCAGCGAGCTTTTCGATTGCCTCTGAATTCTCTGGCTCGAGCTTAATAATCTCGTTAAGCTGCCCAATTGCTTTTTCTGGAGCCCGCTGAATCAGATAGACATACGCCAAATTCATACGCGCCCCTACATACTGATTGTCACTGCGGATGGCGCGGAGGAAAAGACCTTCAGCCTCATTCATTCGGCCCTGTTTGGCGCGAATCGTGCCCATGAGGTTCAGTGCTATCGGATGATTTGGCTTTGCATTGAGAATTGTGGTGAGCCGCGCCTCAGCATCCTTGACTCGATCTTCACGAATAAGTAGGGCCAGATGTTCAAACTGTTCGACGGTGTCTTGTTTCTGCGGCGCAGTCTGGGCCACTGAATAGGGAGCGACGCGACTCGACTTGACCAACTGGCGAGTTTTAGCGAACGCAGTTGTTTCGTTCCAGAGTCCGTACTGGTTTGAGAACACTCCCACTAGAAACAGCATCGCTGTTCTGATCAGTCGAATCATTTGTGTTTGCTCAAGAGAGCGGGATGTTTAAACATTTACCGCTAAGTCAAATCAAGCGCTTCGTAGATAAGCAATCGTGCCGCCTACTCTTTGATCCAAAGCTATACTGAATTTACCGTTGCGAAATGTTTCTGGCGTACTCTCTCTCTTCAATTTTGCCCTGACCTTCTTTAATAGTCACTATCTTGTTGACGCCCAGGCCAGTAATCTTGTCAACGGTCCCGCTAGGCCATCGCACTTCGATCAAGTCAACTTTTGTTCTCTTATCGAGACCGAAATGAAGTCTCAGATCACTTTGCGAGATATAGCTATCACCGCTCCTCACTTCATCGACTTGAGTCAAGTCTCCAGCCACAACCTTTACGCGCGCGCCTATGCCACTACGATTACTCTTTACGCCGACGGTTTTGATAAGGATCGAATTGTTGGTATTGCCTCCATCGTTGCGCAGCAGTTGGGGTGGACCATCGAGGTCAGTAATCAACAAATCGACGTCGCCATCATTATCAATATCGCCAAAAGCTACGCCCCGGCTCGCCCGGCTCTCACTGAGGACGGAGCCAAACTGTGCAGTTACCTCAGTGAAAGTCCCGTCGCGATTATTTTTATGTATTAGCCGTCGCTGGCGATAACTTGGAAGCTGTGGATAAACGTGACCGTTGGCCACAAATAAGTCGACCCACCCGTCATTGTCGTAATCGAAAAACTTGGTTCCCCAGCCTACGTACGGCAAACTTACCGCCGCTACCTGGGCAGCATAGGAGAGATCGGTAAAAGAGTTATTTCCATTGTTATGGTAGAGAACATTGTATTCGTCGGCGAAGTTCGTGACGAAGAGATCAAGTTTTCCATCGTGATCGTAGTCACCCACAGTCACGCCCATGCTGCCTTGCTCGCTGCCATTCTCGTTTACAGCAGTGCCCGCTATAAACCCGATCTCTTTAAAAGTTCCATTGCCCTGACTTCGATAGTGAAAATTCGGGGTTGAGTCGTTGGCGACGAAGATGTCAATCAGACCATCATCGTCGAAATCACTCGTAATGACACCCAGTCCATAAAAACCGTTTTCGTCCGCCACGCCCGCTTGCTTACTGATGTCGGTAAATGTGCCATCGCCGTTATTCCGGTAAAGCGTGTCGCCGGCGCCTTTCAGACCTCTTGGACCACATTGCACCGGGATCGATTTATACTGGCAGGTTTTCCCCTGGCCAAATTCAGGCAAGTTGTTCAAGTCGAAATCGACGTAATTTGCGACAAACAAATCCAGGTCCCCATCCCGATCATAGTCAAAGAATGACGCTCCAGTAGACCAGCGTGGATCGCCGACTCCCGCTTTTTCGGTAACATCTGTAAACGTGCCATTCCCATTGTTTTTCAAGAGATGATTTGGTCCAAGGCAGGTAACGTAGAGATCCTGGAAGCCATCGTTGTTGTAATCACCGACCGTTACTCCCATGCCCCACCCAATGTCGCTGACGCCGGCCTTTACAGAAACTTCGGTAAATTTCCCGTCGCCATCATTCCGATAGAAATCACTCTTTGTTTTAGTCTTTGATTTCACCAGATCGACTGTCAGGGAATTCACGAGATAGATATCGAGATCGCCATCGTTGTCATAATCGATAAACGCCACGCCCCCGCTCATCGACTCGACGATGTATCTCTTGTCGGGTGAGGCGACGTGTTTGAAAGTGATTCCAGCATTTCCAGTGATGTCGGTAAATTGAATCTTCAAAGATTGAGCGGTACCAAGTGGGGAATAAAATAAAAGCGTTAAGAAAGGTAAAGCAAGGAGGGCATATCGTCTTAGTGGCAAAACGCGGTTGTCCTCTCTCGAATCTACTGGTCCGTTTTAGAGCGCGCCTTCTCTTTTAATTCACGGGAGATCTCTAGCTGGCTCTCCCCGTCTGCCTTGCGACCGGCGGCGATGTAAGCCCGGCCCAGTTGGTAATGAATGTGAGCTTGATCCGGTTTGAGACGTGCCGCAATCTCGAGATTTTCCATGCTTCCTTTGACGTCTCCCTTTTGCAATAACGCTTTGCCGAGTTCATACCGGGCGTCCGCGAAGTCTGGTCGCTCCTGAACAACTTCCCTCATCAAACTGATACCGCGGTCAGTTTGCTGTTGGGCCAGAATCACGAAAGCCAGATGATACTTCGCCTGGATATCAGTTGGATTGAGCGCCAACTCTTTATTGAACTCCAGGGAGGCGTCCTGAAGCTTGCCCTCCTTGAGGTGAATCAATCCCGTATAAAAGTGTGCGAGCCGGAGCTTGTCGTCGAGCGATAGTGCAACTCTTAGCTCTTCAAGTGCTTTCGCTGTTTCACCGCGCTCATATTGTGCCTGACTTAGTAAGATGTGAAGCTGCGGACTCTTGTCGCCCACGGCAACCATCTGCTCGATAACTCTGTTGGCTGCCTCCACTTTGCCATCTTTAATAAGCGAGAGTGCCAGTGGGTAATAGAGCGCGGCCTCCTGACTTTTTACCGCAATGACCTCGGTTAACAGCGCAGCTGCTTTAGGGTAATCCGCAATCATGAAATAGCTCAAACCTAACAACTGTTTGATTGCGATGTTAGAGGGATCAATTTTTAACGCTGCTTCGAACCCCGGCACGGCGTCTTTATACGCTTCGGATTTATAGCAAGCCAGCCCCAGGTTGTAATTGAGCCCTTCTTGATGAGGATTCCATTTAGCAGCCAGAGCGAATTGCCTGGCGGCCTCGCTAAAGTCCTGTCGTTCTGTGCGAAGCAAGCCAATACTGTTGTAGGCGGCCGCGATAACTTTAGTGTAGTAGTCCTCGTCCGCTCTCAACTTTTCCAGTGTTTTTGGAGCAAGGTCGGATGGGTCCGCAATTACCCCTTGTGCCTGTATTAGTTCGGCAGCCTTTCCATCCTGGCCGGGCAACGTTTTTCCACTCAGAAATGCGCCAACCCGCTCCTCATCCTTCTTAAATCCTTTCGACTTAAGTTCAGCCGAGAGCTGCAGCTCCTTTTCACCTTCGGCCGTGCGACCAACTTTCATCAGGGATTGACCAAGCCGGTAGTGCGCCGTCGTCACCTGATAATCGTTATGGTCCAGCGAGGGTGTCAGCGAAATACTTTTCTGAAGCACTTCAACTGCTTGTTCATGCTTGCCTGCTCCTTGATATGCCTGGCCCAGGTGAAAATATGGATCAGGATTGTTCGGCTGTTTGCGAGTAGCTTTTTCCAGGAGCGTGATGGACGGTTCCCAATTTCTTTCTAGTATGTAAAGGATTCCGAGATAGAAGTTGGCGAAGTATTCGTCGGGATTGTATGCCAGTTCAACCTTGAACTCTTCGACCGCATCATTGATCCTCGCGGCGCCATCCTTGTAGAGATAAGTAAGTCCGAGGTAGTAGTGCACGCGTGGAAAATGAGGATCGATGGCGATCGCCGCTTTGAACTCCTCGATTGATTCCGGCAGGTAACCCGTTTCGCGGTAAGCACGACCAATCAGCACGCGCAGTTGTGGCCGATTTCCCAGTCGATTAACCATTCGCTGAAACAGATCTTTCGCATGTGCGATATCTCTTCGCTTCAGATAAGCAAGCCCTAAGGTGTACTCAGCATCGTAATCGCCGGGTGATAGACGCAAGGTCGTTTCGAACTCTGCTCCTGCTTTATCAAACCGGCCCAACATGAAGTACGTCTTGCCCAACATGTTATGAGCCGCGGAATTCCCCGGGTCACTTGCGATCGCACGCTGCAGGGGATCAATTCCTTTTGAAAACTGTCCGTTATGAAAGTAGGCGATTGACAGATCAACAAGAACGGCTGCCGAATTTGGTTGGATGGCGGCGGCTGACTCCAGGACGTCGACTGATGGTTGATATTTACTCTGAGCAGAATAAACGTTACCGAGCCGGTGACAAGCTTCGCCGATGATGATTGTGAACTCGGCCTCTGCGGCGGCGAAATTTCCAGCGCGATGATGAACTTGAGCGGCCTCGTAATGTCGTCGGAAAAGATCGCCCTGGATCTGGATAGAGAGAAGCAGTCCCAGGAAAGGGAGGAAAGCCGCGCGCACGTACATTGTTACCTGGACCTAACGGAAAGAGTCGATAAAAACCGAGACGAAGAACTGAATTACTCATCTCTTCGTCCTGGTTTCGATGCGGGGAGTATATCAGAAGTTAAACTTCAGACCGAACTGAATCTCGCGCGGAGCGAGGGCTGAATTGAGTGTTCCAAAGCTCCCATTCCGCGTGTCAATGTCATACCCGTTAAAGTTAGTGTGATTGAAGAGGTTGAAGAACTCTGTGCGGAACTGAATACCGTACCGTTCTTTAAATCTCCAATTCTTAGCCATTGAAAAGTCAACGGAAGTAATTGGTGTTCCGCGGACTGATCCTTTACCCAACGTACCAATTCGACCAGGTGGTGGTACAGCGAATGCCGCTGGGTTTAGGTGTTGAGTTGCATCATTTGTATGCAGGTAAAGTGGCGCACCGGTGTAATCCGGTCGTTGTCCCACGCCTGAAGCGACGCCTAAATTATTGGCGCCCGTAATTAACTCAATTGGAGTGGCACCAAAGTATGAAAGGATTCCATTCAACTGCCAGTCGCTGAGAGCAAGATCAGCGGCCCGTCCCCAGTTTTTAAACGCCGGAAGCTCGTATACAACGTTACCGACGAATGTATGTCGTCTGTCAAGATCCGCGTCGCCCTTGTCTAACTTGTAGTTGAACGGATCGCTGACGGCATTTGTAAACGAGGTCAGTGCCACATCTGAAATGGAGTGTCCCCATGTGTACGCGGCCTGGAATGCGAGCCGGTCGGTAAAGCGTCGATTGAGCCATAGCTGCAGAGCATGATAACTGGAGTTACCAGTCGACTCATCCGTGGTGACATTGCCGATCCCTCTGAACACACGATTGTCGGCGATCAGTGTTCCAGCACGGTCAGGGAACTCATCAGTGTTCGGTGTCACACCCAGTGCCGCTCTGGCTATCTGCGCACGAGCATCGAGACTGCTGCCGTCACACGCCGGGCCACGGCACGGAACGTTAGGCGGAATGTCGTTGTGGTTAACGTTGCGGCGCCAGATGTGTAGTCCGTGATTACCAATGTATGACGCCTCAAGGGTTGTATCTTTGAACAACTGGTGCGAGATCGTCAGGTTCCACTGGTAGCTCTCGGGTGGCCTAAAGTTTGGATCGACCGCATTAAATCCAGCATTTGGATTAACTCCAGCGAAGTTGGTTGCCAATCCCGGGTTGATAGTGTCGAGGCTTCGACAAGTCGGGCAATTCGCGAGCGTTACGCCCAGTCCGTTCCAGCCTGAGCCTGCGCTGACGGTTGTGGTCCATGGTGGGTTTGCCGTCAGTCGAAGCAGGTCTTCGATCACCTGTGAACGACTCGTATAACGACCAAATCCCACTCTCACCGCCGTTTTCCCATCGCCATGAACATCCCAGGCAACACCGACGCGCGGCTGCCAGCCTCCCTTCCAAGTGTTAATTGTAGCGCGGCCGATTCCCAACTGCTCGGCTCTCTCCGGAGTGACGATACCAGTGTTGAAGTCCACTCCGTTATAAAGATTCGGGAAGAAGTTTGAGATTCGATTCTGTGCTGACCACGCAGGCGGAAACACTGAGTAGCGCAGGCCGAGGGTCAGCGTAACTCGTGGGCGAATCTTCCACGTGTCGTTCACATAGAATTCGAAATCGCGCCAGCGTCCCTCTGCAATATTCGTCGCTTGGACCTCTGTGTAGTTAACAAGCACAGTATCTTTAAGGAGCAGGTCGGCGATACAGTGACCAGTTTGCAATCCACATCCCTGAATCGTAGCTTGCTGGTTCCCGCCGCCCGCGCCCACGCTAGGTTCATCCTTGAGGTTATGACTGAAGAGGGCGCCGAATTTTAAGTCATGGGCCCCCTTCACCAGCGAGAAGTCATCTTTCCAGATATACAGGTCTTCGCGGTTATGCCATGGGGCCTGATGCCAGATGTTTGAGTAGCCGCCGGCCCCCCAGAAGAGCGATGGTATGGTGCCCCCTATTGAGCCTTCACCGCCCTGTGGAAACACGGTAGGAATCTTCGAGGCGATCTCGCTTTGCAACGCCTCACTGTCTGGAGTCGTTGAGATGAGGATGTCGTTACCTGCGACTGAGAACTGGAATTCGTTTACCATGTTCGACGAAAAAGTATTCGCCAATTTCACTGCAAAGCTGTGACTCGGTTGGTCCCAGTCAGAAGCGAGAGTTGGATATGCTGAGTCGCCCCAGAAATTACCCGTGGCTGTTCCGTGCGTCCACTTCTCCTTGATGTAGCGCACCATCAGGTTCATCTTGTCATTAATGGTCCAGTCACCACGAATGAGGTCCTGACGAGTATCGACCGGCTGCGTTGTTGAACTCGCAAAGTTTAGCCCGTCGGGCGAGTTCGGATCGGGAAACAGCTTGACATAGGCAAGTCCAGCAGGGCTCAAACGGTTTGTAGGAATAACATTTCCCGGAAAGGGATCACAGTGGGTTACTGTCTGTCCCGGATGATCTGGATCGGGCACTTGTTGGCAAGTATTTGGATCCGTTGGCAGCGGTCCAGATAGGGTTGCTCCGTTAAAGTTTCCAGTCTTCTCGGCAGCAGTGGGCACGTTTGCTGAAAATACTGTACCTCGTTTTTCTCGACGCCATTCTTCTGACCAGAAGAAGAAAATCTTATTCTTGACAATTGGTCCGCTGAAATTGCCGCCGAAGTTGTTGTATTTGAGCCTTGGTTTGGGTTGACCAGCTCTGTTTATGAAAAAGCTATTGGCATTCAAAGTGTCGTTCCGGAAGAACTCGAAAAGGGTCCCGTGAAAGTCATTACTTCCGCCCTTGGTTATCAAGTTCACGACTGCTCCCTGCGCTTGCCCAAACTCCGCGCTGAAGCTGTTGCGTTCAACTCGAAACTCCTGGATGGAGTCGACAGATGGAAAAACCAGGAGGGTACGGTTGGAGCCAACGTCCATGTTATTGACGCCATCAACCGTCCACAGGTTGGTATTTGACTGGTTGCCATTCGAGGAAAAGTCAACGCCAGAGTCAAGTCCGGTGCCGCGAGTACCGAACGCGCCGCCCGCGCCCGCCTGCGTAACAGGGGACACGCCAGGAACCATCAACGCCAGCTGCGCGTAGTTGCGACCGTTGAGCGGCAGCTCCGTCACCTGTTTCTGTGAGATAAGACTGCTCACCTCTCCGCTTCGAGTTTCGACAAGCTCAGTTTCGCTTGTGATCGTAACGGTCTCTGTCACCTGGCCAACCTGAAGGTCCAAATTTACGGTCTTGTTCTCACTAACGTGAAGCTCCACGCCCGTAGCAATAGTCTTCTTAAATCCTGAAGGAGCGGCGGTAATTGTGTAACGGCCGGCGGGTAGACTCGGCGCGTTGAAGAATCCGTCTTCGTTCGTTGTTACTGTCCGAGACGTGGTGGTTTTTTCATCCGTAATAGTTACTTCGACTTTGGGAACCGCTGCGCCTTGCGGATCTCGCACGGTACCCGTGATGTTACCCGCAGTGCTCGACTGAGCATGAACACTAATTCCCAAACTCATGGTTACGACGAGTAGTAGTGTCTGCAAGCCAAATCGTCTCGACATACGAAACCTCCTCAAATATAGCCAACCGTCAAGTCAGGCTCTATCACGCTGAGATCTTTGAACTCAGATCCGTAACAAGGATCTCAAGTTCTCATATTGAATTAACTGACGATAAAGGATGCTCTTCCCTTGGTGTTTAGAAGATGCGCAAAACTAGAAGTTGGGTCAACTAAACCGGACTATCAATGCCAAGGCAATGAATACTACCCGCTATGTTTGGTATGAATTCAGACTGCATTAAAACTCCCAGTTAAATAGATGAGATGTAATATGGGAAGTTTCTTCAACGTACTAGCCTCGTTGCAGGCAGTAGTACTTTAGTTGCAGAGTCTGGCCAAACTATCGACCTAAATGGCTTTTCTGTCAAGGATTTTCTAGTTTTAGACAGTGGTATGGAATTTTACGATTTTGTGGACACTGAAGACGAAATATTGACCATCTTGGTTTCCGAAAATGGCGGTGGACTCTCGAGTCGAACCAACTCGCCTGGGAATACAAAACTGGTGCATAAGAAGTAATGCGGGTTTATACTCCAACAAAAAAAGCAGGAGGTTTGCTATGCACAAACGGCATACCCCGCATCGTTCAATATTGCTAGTCGCGTTCTCCTTATCGTTCGCAAGTCCGGTTTTGTGTCAACAATCGATGGGGGCACCCGCCGATCGCACAAACACGGAAAGAGCTCGTCAGCAGGAAATGAGCAACCGTGAGTGGCAGTTGCGAAATTTTGGGAAGCCGGGACCCCCCTTGGACAAAAGACAGCTTGAAGCTCTGATGGCCCAAACCCAGGAGGACTTCACTCGCATCTTGACTCTTCACAATGAGATCGCAAGGGCCATCACCTCTACGAATGCACTTGACTATCGTTTCATTTCTGACGCGGCCGCCGAGATTAAGAAGCGTGCCAGTCGGTTACAAACGACCCTCGTCCTGCAACCCTCTTCCGAATCGCGTGCGAAGAAGCCGGAAGAGTTCAACGAGGCACAGATAAAAAGCGGATTGATAAAACTCTGCCAGCAGATTAAGAGCTTTGTTACCAACCCAATCATCGAGACTCCGAACACAGTTGACGCTGAACAACTAAAGCGAGCTCGGGAGGACCTTGAGAGTGTCGTGCAACTTAGCGGTCAAATAAAGAAGGACGCCGGAAGGTTAAGCAAGAATCGACTATAAGACCGTCAATATCTATCAATGCATCACTTGTTCAATCGCGTCGCACGCTGTCTTCGTGCCATTTTCCTCTCTCACTCGTTGCCCAACCTTTGCCGATTGTTCGCGGTAGCTAGGATTACTAAGCAACGCCGATAGCTCACTGACAACGCGAGGGCCCGTGAAGCGAGCGGCTGAAAGTGTCGACCCGACTCCAAGCCGCACACAACGGCGCGCATTGTCCGGCTGATCTTGTCCAAAGGGAACAATAAGCATTGGC
>DATIBX010000082.1:0-4942 GCA_035457105.1 Pyrinomonadaceae bacterium | reverse complement strand
ACCGCTCGGTGATCCCAGCTAACAAGACAATCTTTATTCCTACTGTAGTCATTCAGAAGAATAATGTTGATGAGTACATTAAGAAGTTAGATCAGTTGCTGGGGAAGTGAGACTTACGCTCCAAGCCCGCGTTTTAACGAGCTGGATTATCCTCGTCAGTACTCCGATAATGACGACCGGAATTGTCAACTTAACCCAAGAGAAGCACGACTAGGGTTCACACAAGATGAATCCAACTTTCGTCAACTGGTGAATTTACGATTGTCTAGAGGCAACTGGCCTCATCCAATAATGCGAAACTCGACTTCATCACTTTCCGATAGCGTCTTCGGACTCATTACGTCACACTTCTGATCTTTCTTGCCGACTATTTTGTAGTCCAGCGAGAATGATTGGACTAGATTACTTAGAGCAACTGACTCGCCCTCATCTCCTACTCCGTTGTGATTACGATCAAACCACAAATTTAACCGAGGGAAAATCTCATCTAACGAGCTAATGTAACCATCACCGTTAGAATCGAGGAGTCGTAGCGCCCTAAAACCGTTGGCTGGCTCGCTTGATGTTAATGCTGGAGCTTGAGTAGTCCGATCACCAAACAACGTAGTACCATTGTGAACGTCAGTACCTAAACGAACCACCCGACGTTATCGTTCGCCATTGTCCAACCGGTGCCAGTGCTCAAAGACGCGACGCAACCTGTATAAAGATCACATTACTTTTACGCGCAGAACATCCCTTCCACTGATTTAACGAAGAACTAAATGGGCCAAGATTATCGGACTTCTTCACTCACAATTTCGGTAGCTTAGGATGCTTGGGTAAAAGTTTACCCGCTGCCTTCATCGCCCAATAACCCCTACCTGGGCGAAGAATATGGAGCCTCTTGCAAACTTTTGCGAGACCAACGTCAGAAATGCCGTATCTCTTAGCCACGTGTTGAATTGGTTCATTCCAAATCTCATTGTAGATTTTCTCTCGGTCGTATCGAGACATAAGGTCACGAATAGCCCATCGGCAAGATGCACCAGAGCACCTACAAGTCTGTGTTGAAGCGTTATCCAAGCACAAGATTCTTGATTCGAGTCTTGAAGTAATGGATAGCTTTTTTGAATTTATGGTCGCGAGAACGGCGAAGGGCGCCAAGGGACAATATTTCACTCCGCGCTACGTCGTCGAGTTTTGTGTTCGGATGCTACAGCCACAAAAACCTGAAACTGTAGTCGATCCAGCATGTGGGTCCGGTGGGTTTCTGATTCACGCGCTTAATTACGTCCGCCAACATCACAATTTGTCGAAACTGCAAGCGGCAGAATATTGCAAAACCAAATTATGGGGGTTTGATATAGATCCACGTGCAAGCTGAGTGGCAAAGGCTTTGATGGTATTGGCTGGCGACGGCAAAGCAAACATCATCAGGCTTAACAGCCTTTTAAGGTCAGATGGCAAGCAGTCTATATTCCCTGAATTGGAAACCAATGGGTCCGTCTTAACAATAGAGGATGTATGCCGAAGTCGTTTGCGACGTCACAAAGGCTTTGACGTCATTCTAACTAACCCACCATGTGCTGGTGAAGAGAGCGACACATTCTTGATTGCTATGCAGTTGCTGAGGGTCGGACCAGGATAGAACGTGACATTCTATTTCTTGAACGATGTATAGAGTTGCTTCGACCGGGTGGAAGACTGGCGATTGTACTTCCTCACAATAAATTTGCTGCGGAGGCTTATAGCAGTATGCGTGGATGGCTTCTTCGTAAAGCTCGAATTCTCACCGCGAGTCCGCTGAGAGCGCGTGTTAGGCGGCGGGGCAGCACCTCGGAAGCAACATCACCCTAGATCAGCGGCCGCCGAGGAGCATCATGGGGAAAAAAGCAAATGCAGCGAGTACGAGATGGAGCAGCGCGGTTAGGCCAATAATTACTACAGGTTTCCACTTGCTTTTGTGTAACCACCAAGACAGCCACAGACCCACCAGCGTCCAGTAGACGAAGATAGCCTCAACGTCGTGCCAGCTCGTACTTCCCACAAAGCCATAGACTAATCCTCCGAAAATGGCCTTAACCACAATAGGAAAAGGCGATAGGTAAAAGATGAGCGGTAATCGGAGCGCTATACCCAAGAGATACAGCAAAGCGAAGATCAACCAGCAACCCCCCACAGACCTCTATGAAGCTGCTGTTATAGCGGTCCGAATCCTGCAACAACACGACTGTGTGCGTGGTGATATGAATGCGCTCGAGGTTGAAGTTCGCAGTTCAGTCACTCACATCCTCACTCTCAAGAAAGTCAAAGAGTGGTTGAACGGAGGTGCGCGGACTACCAAACTGGCTTCCTCGCTCAAACTCCATATACTGGCTCAGCCTAATAACAAGACTCTCGCCAAACGAACTCGGAATACCATCAGGCCAAGGCTTTTTTGTTTGGGCAATTATCCCTGAGTGGGTGATAACCAGTACGACAAAGCCGACGATGTAGACTCTCAACATTGACTTCATAGCTGAGGCACCGAACGCTGCGCTTAAGCGGCTCGCCCACGCAACTTACCAAACAAAACCCTGCGCTTAGCTCCAATTTTCAATTCGCTTCTGCATGGCCACTTTACCAGCGGAGTGCGCTGCAAGCGCTAGTTCGCGGATTTGGAAACTGGGTCCAAATATTTGATCAGTACCACCTCGTTATGACGCTCGTTGTAGATCATCTCATCCACCATATTGCGGGCAATGAGAATGCCAAACCCTCCAGGTCTCAAACCCTGCAGGGTGCGCACGTCTTCATGCCGAAGCGGGTGGCCTTCCGGGTTCAGAATAGCAGCGTGCTTGAGGAATTCAATGCCGAAGCCTTCGCCCGGATCCTTTATTCGGTAAAGAATCAGCCGTGGCGTGCGCAGATAACTAACCTCAACAGATTGTCTGGGATCGTTCTTTCCGCCATACTCTATTGCGTTGCGGAGCATCTCGCGAAAGGCATATGTGACATTCTCACGCGTTTCCCGCGGCAAATCGGTTTTCAACTGGGCCATCAGTCTTTCTAACGGATCGACGGCCGCAGGATCACAGGGCACACGAAGCTCTATCCATTCGGGTTGGGCCGACAGGACTTCAATGTTTCCATTACGCGGGTTGAGCTCAAGCGCAGTCTGGACCACGGAAAGTAGTTGTTGAATCTCAAAGGGCTTGCTGAGCCAATCACACGCTTGGTCGCGGAGGGCACTAATGGCTGTTTCGGGAGTATTGAGAGCTGTCATGATAATAACGCGCAGATTCTCGTTACGCTCACGGAGATGCGACAGCATAGTTAGACCATCCATCCCTGGCATCATCACATCAAACAGTGCCACATCTATCTTACCTCTTGCTATAAGCTCTAAGCCCTGGACTGCATCACCTGCGGTAAGTACGTCGTAACCCTCATGCTCCAGAGCGCTGCGGATTAGCTTCTGGAGTTCCTGGTTATCATCCACCACTAGAATTCTTTGGACCATCTCAACTTTTTGACATCCTGACTCTTAGAGGGAGCCTAGTAATTTTTTTGGCGAGTTCTGTGCGAACCACGTTCAACAAACCTGAAACTACTACGCCAAGCAAACCGGTTTTTGGCGGAAACACTCAATAACTAATAAGTCTTTGAGAACAATTTGATTTAACGACAGTTAGCATAGGTTACAATGTGTCCAATCAACGTACCGTGGGTGAGAACATAATCATAAGTGAGGCTGAATGTCTCCGCCAACCGATAAAGGGCTAGCTTGCTGGCCTTTCGGTTTGTAGCTTCTAGGCGAGAATAGGCAACATCGCTTCAAAAGGCCTTTCTCCCGCCAACGTGGATTCTCCGATAGCCAGGTGTCAGTGCATGGCTATCTCAAAGGGGAGGGGACGTTTGATGCTCACTGATTTCAAAGGCAGGTCCAAAAGCGGCCTTTCGGTTTCTTTGATGTCTTTGGTTCGGACCATTTCACAAACTTTGTTGCAAAAGGCGATGAAAAGAAGATGCTGAAGAACCGAGCGCGGCACGTTAGCCGCAGATTTCAATCGAGAGTATCTGAGCTATCCCCGCGATGACCGCGCATCTTTAGCTTTGCCTCGATGAGCTTTGACATTTCGAGGGCTTCTGCCTCTGTGTGTGCAATCGCAACCGGAACGTAACCGGAATCTCGTCCATTAACGGCAGCAAGAAGATTACTTTTCAAGATTTTGCCAAGGGCTTGATTACGAAATTGTTTTTGCATCGGGTTCCATTCAACCACGAGCATTTCGTTCAATTCATTTATGTCGATGGCCATAATGCTATCGTTCCGCTTAATGCACCTCAGCCAACCGATACAAGGCTGTTCTCAAAGTTTTATTAGAGAAGTTATCAAAAAGGCATCGCCGTTTCCGGCAACGCCCTGTTTGTCACGGCGGCTCGCAGTGGGATACCTACCGCGTGCGTGGGAGGTTATTCACTTCCTTAGAAGATTTATACACGCGACGATTAGCGCTGTATGTGCGGTAACTCGCATATCGTCTCCGATTTACTCCTGTTCTTCTATTGCGACGAAGTCGTCTCTACCTCGCTAGCGTGAACGGTGGTGTCAGGTCCAGCTCCGAAAGCTGAAAGGAACCCAAAAACCGGTGCCTCTAATTGAAACGGCTGAGATGCAGTGTGCAACTAACTAACCCTCACTCTGGTGGATTTAGCTCAAAAGACCGAGGGTGGACGTCAGTTAAACGTTTCATCCTGACTTTTGAGACTTCATTTATCGTGGCGGAAGATGCCGTGTGCGTAGGTGAGAGGGACAACCACTGTCTACTAGATTCTCTCTCGAACTTGAACCAACCCTCAGCAAGCCTTCAAATAAAGGTAGACGGCTAAGGAAGGAATTGGACCTTGGGGTTGAACTTTGCTAGCAGTAAGCACGGCCCGCATTGTGCGCCAAGTGCCCCAACAATTCCAGCAGTGT
>DATIBX010000081.1:0-16485 GCA_035457105.1 Pyrinomonadaceae bacterium | reverse complement strand
ACTCCACGCGAACGACTTGCACATGCTGATTTCTGTTTGGTCAAAGTTTGGCGAAAACACGGATGTCTACAAGCGCATGACCGCCAAGTCTCTTCTAATTCCGGGCGACTCCTGGATGGATTTCTTCAACCCGCAGGCCCGAACAGCGTTCTGGTCAGAACTCAAGAACGGAATTTTCCAGGACGGAATGGACGGCTGGTGGATGGACGCATCCGAGCCGGAGTACGACGCACTCAAGGATAAGCAGATTTTCCTGGGCGATGGTAACTCGGTGCGTAACGCCTATCCGCTGTATGTCACGCAGTCGATGTACGAGGGACAGCGCGCGACAACAGATCGCAAGCGTGTCGTGATCCTTACGCGCTCAGCCTTTGCAGGGCAGCAGAGATATGCTGCGGCATCCTGGTCTGGGGACATCAGTGCGAACTGGATCACTTTGCAGCGACAGATTCCAGCGGGACTCAGCTTCGCGATGTCGGGGATACCGTACTGGACCACGGACGTTGGCGGCTTCTTTCGTCCGAAGGATCAATATACTTCGGAGGCGTATCACGAGCTGCTCGTCCGCTGGTTTGAGTACGGGGCATTCTGTCCGATCTTTCGCGTCCACGGATACCAGTCCAGGGCCGAGATTTGGAATTATGGTCCACAGGTCGAAGATATCCTCAGGCGGTACGATGATCTGCGCTATCGCCTTTTGCCTTACATCTATTCCGCCGCGTGGGGTGTGACGAAAAACGGTGAAACACTCATGCGCTCGCTTCCGCTTGAGTTTCCTTCTGATGCTGGCGCGCGAGGAGTCTCGGACCAATTTATGTTCGGCCCCGCTTTGCTGGTCAGTCCGGTAACTTCGGCAGGAGCAAAGGAGCGGTCGCTTTACGTCCCCGCCGGCAACGACTGGATAGACTTCTGGACAGGCAAACGTGTGCATGGCGGTCAAAGCATCAACGCAGAAACCCCTCTCGACCGGATTCCGATTTACGCAAAGGCCGGATCGATCATTCCTTTCGGCCCATACGCGCAATCTGTTTCGGGGAAGCCTGACCCTATCGAGCTACGCATCTATACGGGGGCGTCTGCGAGCTTCACACTGTACGAAGATGAAGGCGACAATTACGACTATGAGCACGGAGCGTATTCCGAAATTCCGATACACTGGGACGACAAATCCGGTGTGCTCACAATCGGAAACCGACGCGGCAAGTTCCCCGGGATGTTGGAAGAAAGAACTTTTCGCGTCGTCATCGTCAGAGACGGACGCGGGACAGGAATTGCGTCGAGTTCAGAACCTGACGCCACAATCGAGTATGCCGGCAAGGCTACTTCGGCGCGACTTCGGTCTCGGCTGTGACAAGGTGTTTGGTCTGAAACAGAATTTTCGTTGGTCCATATGCGGAAGCAGTAGAACGATCTTTGAGGGGTCACTCTTACCGGTCAACGTTCTCCAGGACCCAAATTCCTCCTGACGTTTCCATCATCGGAAGAATGAGGCGGTCTGATGTCAATGCCATTTCCAATTGAACAATATTCGAGATGATCATCTGCGTCGGGGTCTCGAAGTCAGTCACGCGCCGTGGTTGGTCCAGTGGTTTTCCGCTTGCTGGATCGAACCGGACTTTCCATACGTTGAAGAATCCCGTGCGGTTGGAAACGAAGTATATGGCGTTGCCGTCAGGCGACCAGCGCGGCTTATCATCCCAATACCGGCCTTCCGTGAGGCTGACCCAAGGCCCTCCTGACGCCGAGACGACATAGACCGTGGAGGCTGATGGGTCTGTAGCGTTGAAAGCGTTGAAACTAATCCAGCGCCCATCGGGAGAGAAGCGGCCCTGCCACAGGTTGTATTCAGGATTGGACGCGATCACACGCATTTGTGTCTCAGCATGCGGCGCCGCGTCGAGTGATAATAAGCACAGGGCTACCCTACCGGGCGTCAGCAAATCAGAGCTAATCAGGATCAATTTGCCATCGGTTGTCCAATCGGTGAGCGAAAGTCGACCCTGTAAGGCAGACGTCACGATTTGTTCGTCGCTGCCACTCAGAGTTCGCAAGGTCAGTGCGCGGTTTACCTGAGGATCGATCTCCGCTTGTCCACGGCTTGATGCGTTTGAACGTATATAGATCAGCTGCAAACCGTCATGCGATAGGATCGGGTTTACACGTCTGAAGTCATCGGCACCGGTTAATAGTGTCTCGCGTCCATCGCCCAGCGATTTAGCCCACAACTCTTCTTTATCAGCCCGCCGCTTGCGAAACACCAACATCTTGCCGTCCGGTGACAGACCCGGCTGCAGCGCATCCATGCCGGCTACGGTGAGCGGCTGGGCCGTTCCGGTAATTCCGCCAGCTACGGGGTCGAACGGCAGAGTCCAGAGGCGACTTCTTTCACTGCGAATGCTGAACGCCAGTTTCCGCCCATCCGAAGATATAGTGATGTCGGTATCCTTGCCTGCACCCGTAGTTAAGCGTTCGAGCCCATCAATCCAACGGAGCGTTTGCGGTTCAACTTTTACTTTCCAAAGATTTCTTACACCTTGCGACTCGCCTTCAATGATCAAGCCCTTCCCTGATGGCAGCCAGAGAAAATTGGCAAAACTCACTGCGGCTTCTTTGAGCTGCGATTCGACGCTGGAATCCATCTTGGATTGCAAGGGAGGACCGCCCGTTAACGGAACGGTCCAAAAACTCCAACCCGACTGTCGGTGGTTGCCCCAAACAGAGAGCCGGTTACTGTCTGGATGCCAGGCCACAAGAAGGGGAGAAATGAATTGCGGGACAAAGTCATTCAACACCTCACGAGGGGTTCCTCCACTAGCGCTGATGACATAGGTCTTTGATTTAACGACGCCTGGGAAGGCTGAACCGTAAAAGAGGACTTGGGAGCCATCGGGTGACCAACGCGGACGATAACCGAAACCGCACAGCTTGCGTTCGTTACCGCCGAGTGCCGGAACGACGAACAGCCCACCGCCTTCTCGTTCGGAGCGGAAGACCAACGAAAGTCCGTCCGGTGACCAGTTCGGTTGCCAGTCATGTGACTGAGAGCTTGTCACCTGAATTGAGTTTCCTTCTCCCACCGAACGGACCCAAATGTCAAAGTTCCCACTTTGATCAGAACTGTACGCTACGAAGTGTCCGTCGGGAGACCACGAGGGATCAGTCTCGAGTCCGGGCTCGAACGTCAATTGCCAGAGCTTGCGTTGCGGCGGCATCGGCTGGCTTGAATGGGACCATCGCTGAAACGCGAAGTAGACACTGCTCGCTAGTGTTAAAACGAGGACTATAGAGCCAATCAGCAGACCGAGCCTGCGGGGCGGAGCCTCGGCTGTTCGCGATTTAGCAGCGATTTGTGAAGAGATTGGAGTCTGATTCGGTTGAGGGGATGAAGTCAGAACAGTATCCAATGTTGGCAGGCTGGGTACTCTATCCGGAGTCTCGAGTTCATTGACCGTGGCCACAAAGCGGTAGCCCTGGCCCGGGAGTGTCACGATGTATTTATGCTCCGCTGGCCCCTCTCCTAATGCCTTTCGAAGCGAAGAGATGTTGCGTGGCAAATTGTTCTCTTCGACGAAAGCATCAGGCCACACCTCTTCCAGTAGTTCTTCCTTTTTCAGCACCCGACCAGGGTTGCGGACTAGTACCAACAGGATTTCGAATGCTTTCGGCGTCAACGGAACTGACTGCCCCTCGCGCAGCAACACACTCTTACCCGCATCGACAAGGAATGAGTCGAAAGCATAGAACTGGGTGGGATGCTCGGTCTTCGAGACTTTCATAAAGCTTCAGGGATTATCAAGAGCGGGTGCCTTTTTCTCGTGAACAGACATGCGAAGCGTGGACCAGCCGGCAATCGATCGAATCAAGGTCGGATTAAACTTTCAGGAATTTTCAAGCACTCTAAAAAGACTTTCGAACCTTTGATCGAGCTTAATTATGCACTCAGAGAAACTGCGTTGTTCCGATTAGTGAGGTCAGATCAAAACTCATAAATGATTTGAAGCAAGTCGCTGAGACCGCGTTTCTGAGTGAGCGAATTCTACTTGAAGTACATGAACGGGTAAAGGAAGAGGTGATAAACCCTACTGGTTCATTTTGTATTTGGACGCGTAGCGTCCCTTGAATTTAGCCCGGCTCTTGAAAGCCGGGAGAAGAGCGTGAAACGGCTGCGTTGCGTAGGTCGGCTTGAACGATTTGGTTCATCCGTCGCTACGCGACGGGAACTTGAAATGCCATTGAACCCAGCGTTGAAACGCTGGGCTAAATTCAACGGACGCTACGCGTCCAAAACCAAAATGAACCGGTACCTGAAAAACGCGAGAACCACACTGTATTGCCGAAAGTTATGAATAAGTACCTTGTAGCACGGATAACTCTGGTCGCTGGGCTGACCCTATGGCTTTCGTTGCTCGCCCATGTGGCGGATGTACCGTCTCAAAATCCTGCCGCCACTTTGAAGACTTCCGCCTCGTCGGACAAAGCACATCCCGATCCGAATTTCTTCATCTTTTTATGCTTCGGGCAATCGAACATGGAGGGCGGAGGCAGAATCGAAGAGGACGATCTAATAGTTGATCCTCGCTTCCAGGTTTTGGCTGATTTTGACGTCCCCGGACGGGGCTGGAAGAAGGGGCATTGGTACCCAGCAGTTCCTCCTTTGACTCGTCGAACCAACGGCATCTCTCTCATCGATTATTTCGGTAGGACGATGGTCGCTAATCTACCGCCACAGATCAGGGTGGGCGTGGTCAAGGTCGGAGTCTCGGGTACGAAGATCGAGTTGTGGGACAAGCAGAGGTACCGTGAATATCTTACGACTGCTGAGCCCTGGAAGGTAAACATCGCCAATGAATACGACGGTAACCCTTATGCTTACCTGGTTGAGTTGGCGAAAATTGCGCAGATGGATGGTGTGATCAAAGGAATCGTTTTACATCAAGGAGAATCGAATGCCGATGATCGAGAGTGGCCAAAGAAAGTGAAGCTTGTCTACGACAACCTGATGAACGATTTGGGGCTCAAGCCCGAGTCAGTGCCGCTCTTGGCGGGCGAAGTGGTTAATGCAGACCAAGGTGGCGAAAAGGCGAGCGCAAACGAAATCATCAAGAGGCTACCGGAGACGCTTCAAAACTCCTATGTCATATCTTCAGCTGGTCTGCCATGCAACACCGATCACCTCCATTTCAGCGCGGAGGGTTACCGTCAGTTTGGAAAGCGGTACGCTGAGAAAATGCTCTCGACCATGGAATACAAGGGGCACTAGGCCCATACGTTTACGTACCTAAAAAGTGCTTCCCACCATGACCGAAATCAAGCTGCGTATCAAGCGCGCCGGCAAGACCGTCTTCGAGG
Source organism: Pyrinomonadaceae bacterium (assembly GCA_035457105.1). Taxonomy (GTDB): domain Bacteria; phylum Acidobacteriota; class Blastocatellia; order Pyrinomonadales; family Pyrinomonadaceae; genus PSRF01. The sequence goes on along the minus strand of DATIBX010000081.1, from coordinate 11,136 downwards.
GCGAAACGGTGATAGGACCATTGAAGTGCACTCCCGGCTCGGATTCGACTCACGCGCGCTAGCGACATCGCGATTCAAAACACAGATGCTCGTTAAAGAACTTCAGCACATGATTCTGAAAACGATCAGCAACCTTGCTCGTGTGAGTCCCCTGGTACTCTTCAAAGCTGTTAGAGATTCCATACTTATCAAGCACCTCATGCAGTTTGGCTGAGTCAGTTTTTAGACCATCCTGGTCACCAACGTCGATAGCGATTCCCCGATACTGACGGAGACTAGGTATGTACTGATCCACAAAAGCCAGCGGCGCATTGGCTGCCCACCTTGCTAGAACGCCCGGTTGCGTCTCACCATCCTTGGTAGGTAGATCCAGATACAACGGAGGATTCTTGGGATTTGGTGACCAGGCTGCGGCGCTAGCCAGTGTCGCGCGAGCACCAAAGGAGAGCTTTGCTGAATCCCCGGGCGTCTTCACGGCCTCGAGAGCCTTTGCGATATCTGAGTTCTGAGGCAGCGAAATTCTCGGTGACAAACAGCAGGGACTCATGATGTACAAGCTGCCGAAAACGTCTGAGTGCTTCATCCCAATTCGCGCTGCACCATAGCCTCCCATCGAGTGACCAACTAAACCACGACTCGTTCGATTGGGAATTGTGCGATAGTGCTGATCGATATAAGCAACCAGATCTTTAGCGATAAAGTTTTCAAAGTCGCCCACCGTTGTCGAACTCGAATACATCGAACCGTTGTGAAGGGTCTTTGAATCGGGAACGACGACAATCATCTCTTTAGCTCCGATTGCAAATGCGCCCTCGATAGTCTGGGGAACGTGGATCTCCTTGGTCCATTGTTCGGCGCCGATCGAATATCCGTGTAACGCGTAGACCACGGGGTAACGTCGGTGCCTCTGCGTTAAATAGCTGGGCGGCAGAAACACAAATACTTCGCGATCGACTGGGTTTCCTTCCAGGTTGCCGTCCAATGCGTATCCGTGAATCTTGATGCGTTCCACGGTAACGGGTTTTGCGCCGGGAACAGTAGGTGGAAATTCAGTTTGAACTTGCGCGCACAATGTGGAAGCAATTAATAAAACTACGAGGCAAGCTAGCCGCTGAAACTTCATCTGTTTTGGAGGCCTCCAAACAAATCATTATTAAACCCGCACCACTTTCGGCCTAACTCCGGATAAGTGTAGTGGGGCACTGTCATCGGTGATGATTAGATCAACCTTCTCGACGGGCGCAATCAATGTTCTACCGACCTTACCAAACTTGCTGTGATCGGCGACCACGACAGTTTTGCGAGACTGTTGAATGATAGCTCGATTTACCGCGCTTAGCTCTGGACTGTCTGAGGTTAATCCATGTTCTGGATGAATGCCATCAACGCTTATAAAAGCCTGGTCATAGAACATCTCGTTAAGTGAGGCGATTCCTGACGGCCCAGTGAGCGCAAAGCAGTTTTTGTTCAAAAATCCGCCGGTTAAGATGATTTTCAAATCTACCCGATGACTAAGTTCCATGGCGATGTTGATCGCATTGGTCACGAGAGTGACGCGTTTTCGATGATGAATGCTGCGACCAACTTGAGTGGTTGTAGTTCCCGCACTTAAAGCGACGATTTTTCCGTCTTCGATCATCTCGGCTGCGGCAAGACCAATTCGACGCTTTTCGGCTCCTTGCAGTTGCTCTTGCGCAGCGAACGAAGAGAGTAGACGGAACGGTTCGTACAACATGGGTTCGATTTGAGTGGCGCCGCCATGAGTTCGGCGCAGGAGTCCTGCTCCTTCCAGATAACGGAGCTCTCGGCGAATCGTTTCCTGCGACGTCTCGAAACGCTCAGCGAGTTGCTCAACCGTTACCTCTCCGTCATGTAATAGCTGGCGAAGGATTTCTTTGTCTCGTTCGGTTTTGTGCATCGCGCGCTCGTCAGATCAGATTATTGGAAGAGTCTGCTGGCAAAGTCTTTTAGATCGCGACGCCAGGTCTGCCACTCGTGATCTGTTCCGGGGGATTCATAATAGACGTGACGAATGTTCGCTTCTTGAAGGGAGTTATGGAGATTCTGTAGCCCTAAGCGCATTCGCTCGGGTTCATTTGTGCCAACACCTATCCAGAGTAAATGAACCTTTTTCGCGAAGTTCACCGGATCAGCAAACGCCGCGTTGTAATCGGTCTTCGGATCAAGTTTTCGACCCGCTAGCATGCCACCAGCCCCACTGAATCCACCGATGTAGGAAAAGCGATCGAGATGATTGAATGTGACTTGGAATGTCTGCATGCCTCCCATCGATAGACCAGCCATCGCTCGATGGTCGCGATCGGCAAGGGTTCTGAATGTAGAATCGATAAAGGGCATAAGGGCCTCTGTCACATCGTCTTCGAACGCTGAGGTCATATCCTGCATGGCCTTCAGCATTTCTGGAGAACCAAAGGGCCTTCCAGTCAGATCGGGCGGAGTCTGTCCAGCGCGGCGCGCGTACCCGTAGGCCATCACTAAGATCATTGGCTTGCAGCTTTTCGCCGCGATGAGATTGTCGAGGATAAAGTTAGCGTTTCCCTGACGGATCCATCCGGTCTCGTCTTCACCGCCACCGTGTTGTAAGTAGAGAACCGGATATCGTGTCTTGGGCTGTGTGTCGTAATTTGGCGGCAAGTAAACAAGTGCATGTCGCCAGGTGCCGGTCACTTTAGAGTTGTACCAAACTTCACGCACCTGGCCGTGCGGCACGTCTTGAATTGAGTAGTAAGTAACCCCCGGCTCGGGAACCTCAACCGCGCTTGCATACTTACCACCGCCGAAAAACGCGCGACTGCCCAGATCGGTGACTTCAGCGCCGTCGACGTTCAACATGTAATAATGCAAACCTGGAACGAGTGGCGGCGTCGTGATAGTCCAGAACCCATCCGGTTGCTTCTCGAGATCCACTTTTGGCCCACTCCAGAAATTGAGGCGGACCTTCGTCGCCTCTGGTGCTTTCACTCGGATCTGCACTCTGCCACTGCTATCAACTCGAGGATATTCGGCTCCCCAAACGTTGGTGGTCGCTGATCGAAAATCGGTTGGTTGTTGCGCACTGCTGAGACTCGAAAGTAGAAAGATCAAAACGACTGCAAACGATCGCATCCTTATTCTCCTTGTTCATAATCAACACAGTGTTCTGATAGCAGGCGCGCTTTCGCTTGCACGACCAACTAGTCCTTGTGGGAAACGCACGCAGGCGAGTGAGTCCAGCACAGATGCGGGGACCTAGAACGAATATTTAATGCCTAGTTGAAGTTGTCTCATCGGGATCGCCGTGGTGCTTATGATACCAAAGCCCTGATGCGCGGCATTGGAAGGCGCTCCGGGAAACGAAGTTCCAGCAAGGATGTTTGCGTTCGGCGCACCCCATGAAGGATGGTTGAATACGTTGAATGCTTCGAGACGAAGTTGAACCGAATGGTGTTCGCTATAGGGCATGGTGAAACGTTTAGCAAGCGCCATATCGATCGATTGGAAGTGCGGCGTGATCATTGTATTTCTTCCGACATTCCCGAAGGTCCCCTGAGGCGAAACGATGAAAGAGGCAGGATCGAACCATCTGAGTCCCTGGCTCGTGGGGGTTGGTGTCGAAAGGTATCCAGTACCAACCCCTGAAAAGCTAGGGCGATCGGGAAGTGGGTTGTTTGTGCCGGCATTATTGATCCCCGTGGTAAGTGTCATCGGCACGCCGCTTTGGATTGTCGAGTTTGTGCTCAATTGCCATCCGCCAATGAATGCATTGGCAACTGCGTTGTCGAAACCCAGGAGTTTTCCTTTGCCGATCGGCAATTCATAGACGGCACCGAGTACCCAACGATGACGAACATCGAAGGATGACAACCCCCGTTCGCACTCTAAGCAACTGCTGTCTTGCGGGAAGAGAGTGTCAAAGCCTTGAGTACGGGTACCACTTGCATTGTCTATCGACTTTGCATAGGTGTAGTTCGTAGTCAGGCTAATGCCCTGACTAAACCGTCGAGTAATCTTCGCACTTCCTGCGTTGTAGCTACCTTTGAAAGCGTCGCTAACGAAAGAGAGAACGCCGAAGTTTGCGTAGGGTCGGCGTGAATTGATGCTATTTAGCGGGCCGGGTGCTGCCTGGTTGATATTTTGGAATCCATACAGGTGCCGGCTTTGGGATCCGAGATACCCAATTTCCACTACCCAGTTGGCGCTCAGTTCACGTTGGACGTTCACGAGGTACTGCATCGTGTAAGGCGTGGCGTGATCGTAGGCAGCCGCCCATGCGAACGGCGGCGGCACTTGAACAATGGTTCCGCTGCCACCTGGAATCGAATTATTCCAGGTTATTGGGGTTGCGGGTGTAGTCGTGAGGTCCACCCGGGCGGCGATATTCCGAGCCATATCGAAGTACTCGGCGTTCGCGATATCCTCCATGTAGAAAATGCCAAAACCAGCGCGGATAACGGTCTTGTCATCAAACGAATAGGCAATGCCGATCCGCGGAGCGAAGTTCAGGTTCTTAGTTTCTCTCAGGTTATTGTTCAAACCACCACCACACACAGCGTTGGTGCTGGTCCAACGGATCTTCAGTCCGTCGTAAGGGTCCGCACATCCTTTCTCTTGTCGGACAAAGAAGGGCCAATTTGCTTGTGGTTGGTTCGGGGTAAAGTCGATCTGCGGTATCTTCACTGTAAAGTAGTTACCGAGCGTATTGGTGAAAGGCTTTGTCAGTTCGTATCGCAGGCCGAGCGAGAGGGTCAGTCTGGGGGAAACCTTCCAAGTATCATCGATAAAGGTATGAAAGACATCGCGCTTGAATCTTGCATCGGCGACCGCAGCAGCGTTTGTCGATACGAAGAGCTTTCCTAACAGGAACTCGGCGAAGGCATAACCACCGCCGCCGGTGACCGGGTCTTTCGTAGCATTCGCTTGAAACGTAAACACACCTCGAGAGAATTGGTTTCCTACCTGGTTGAAATTTTGTCGGCTGTACTCAGCGCCAAATGCAAACGTATGTGTTCCATGTATCCATGACAACTTCTCTACTAATTGCATGGTGTTGTTGTCATTTGCAAACGGCCCATCGTTCGCGTCGCCAATCGCGGTGAATCCGCCGCCGTTGAATACCACATTAGGGATTCCCCAAGTGATCGGTGCGCCAGGGTTTTGGTTCGGAATACCAATCTCCGAAACTACATCGTTTGTTCCGGCGCTCAACGTCCCAAGAGAGTTGAAGAAAGTCGTGTAACCAAAACGAGCTTCACTCACGAGTTCAGGCCTAAGACTCCGTGTGTTTGCGACGGCGTACTGTTTGTAATGCGTCAGCACCTTTGTACCAGCAAGGTTAAGGCCTTGAGTTGAGGTCTTTTCGTCGCCCCAGTTGTATCGTCCCATCCACTGCGACTTCGACGACTCAACGTAGTCGATTCTGACGACAAATGCATCGCGATCAAAAGGTTGATTGCTGGTCTGGGCGAAGTTATTGGTCCCGAGAACGTTGGCAGAATTGTAGTACTTCAAAAACTTCAAAGAGATCGGGTCTAGTCGCGTTGTAGGAATCACATTGCCCTGGAAAGGTAGGCCAGTGTTCGGGTCGTAGATTTTTGTCGAGGGTAGTAGTTCGCTGAAATCTCCTGCAAACATCTTCGCCGTAGGAACCGTAAACGTATTTAGGACACTCTGACGCCGGCGCAGTGCTTCATAGTTCGACATGAAAAACAGTTTGTCTTTTCCGTTGAAGAGTCGTGGTATGCGCACTGGTCCGTCTACTTCATAACCATAGTCATTCCACTTGAATGGGTTCTTAGGTTTTGCCGACGTGAACTGATACTGCTTAGCGTCGAGCGCGTCGTTGCGGTGAAACTCGAACGCAGAACCATGAAAGGTGTTGCCGCCCGACTTCGTGAGCACGTTGACTTGAGTGCTTTGATGCCCGTATTCAGCAGGGTAAACACCAATCTGAACTTTGAATTCCTGGATAGCATCGATTGAAGGAAGCGCAACATAGGTATTGAAGTTAACGTCCATGTTATTGACGCCGTCCAGCGTATAGTAATCAAAGAAGATGCGCTGGCCACCGGCGGAGATTGCTTGTTGCGCGCGCTCTCCACCCTGACGGGCACCCGCTTGGCCTGCCGCGGGCGCAAGCACGTTTACGTTCGGAGAAAGGGCTACAAGATTAAGATATTGTCGACCGTTAAGCGGCAACTCTGTAACGATCTTGTTTTCGATCACGGTCCCAAGTGTTGTGTTTTCTGAGTTGAGCAGCGCGGCTGAGCTGTTGATTGTGACCATCTCGTCAACTTGACCAACTTCAAGCGACACGTCCAGTCGAGCCGTTTGCTGCACTTCGATTTTCACGTTATCGAGGCGAACGGTCTTGAAACCGGATTGCTCAACTTTCAATTCATAAATACCTGGTCTGAGTGATGGGAAAGAATAAAGTCCGTCATTATTGGTTGTGACGTTGCGCGTTGCGCCAGTTGCCTTGTTGGAAACAGTTACGCTGGCGCCCGAAACAGCCGCGCCTGATGGGTCGGTGACTAAACCGCTTATCTCACCACTGGTTTGCGCAAAACCAGTGACGGTTGACATGGTGAGCAGCAACAGACCGCCTAAGATATGGAAGACTAAGCGAGTTGTCTTTGTCATATTTCCTCCGATCTTTCCTCTCGTCTTTGAAGAGCGTTCGGTTGATCTATACCTGGGGCAGCAGATACAGGCGGCGGCAACCAGGACTTAGTGGTTTCAATCCAGTCTAAGAAGTAGGTTCTCTGTAACGACTTGAAGCAGAAAGAGGCCCGGTGAAAATTGGATCAGAATCAGCCCTTTATGCTTTGGTCACCGTGATCTGAGCCAGACCGGCAAAATTCTCTTAAGGTGAGACTGAAGGTAGTAAAGCCAGGGGCAGCAAGTCTTTTGTTAGCTTGAAAGTCTGAGACTTCAAGGCCGATGATCGTTTGGACGCAAAACCGACATATTCATTGAGCTTATGCGATTGAGATCGAGCTGTGTATTCTGGAAAAAACCTGAGAAGTTATGAAATGTTCCATGCTCTCTTGATCGCAATCTCGAATGCCACTTTGCTGTAGTGAGGTAAGAAGGTATGGCCGGGATTTTCGCTGGGAATGGCAAGCGGCGTACGCTCTAAACTCTCGGTCACTTAAAGATGTTCTTACCGCTTAAGGCTCGTAGCCTATTTTAGCGGTGTAATATCGGGACTTAATGCCGGCCTTTTTTAACGCCTCATACGCAACAGCTTCAGCGTTTGCTTTTTCCTGTAAGACGTTACGAAGGTAAGCCGTCAAGGTTAATATGAGTTCGGAATCAATAGGCAGCCCACGCCTAGCACGATCTTCAATTTGTTCCAATTCCTTAATCGTCATTAAAGACCCCCTTTTTCGGAGAACAGTTCTAAATTACTGCCCGAGGGCAGTTTTGGCAGTCGTCACATATAAAGAAATAAGATTCCTCTATCGGTTGTTTCGGTTCAGACAATCCGGGAAGTGATTGCTTGTTTGATAACGTCCTTCAGAGAGCATCCAGGCTTAGTGGGCACAGTTATTTCTCCGAATCGTGAGTCGAGGAACTGAATTCGGTATCGATCCTCGTCCGCAAATTGCTCGATAGGCCCAATCACAGGGCGGACTACAAGGGCCTTCTCGCTCACCACCTCGTCGAGCGCCTCCTCAACCAAAGTCCTTATCGATTGCGCTTCCATAGATTTGACCTCCAGTCGGGCTACCCGTCCGACAGACGTACGCCCGAAGAAAGTGTTTTAGCCCATTGCTTTCCTCAAGGGAGAGCAACAATAAATTATTGGATTCCAGGGAAGAGAGCCGGGATAGGGAAGAGCTTGTGCGGTTTGCTCAGATACTAGCCAGACAGGTTTGGTTGCAAGTAATTTCAGTGTGTGTGGTTTTCTATTTGCATATATCTTCCGGGAGCGCAGTTGGAGCGCTAAAACCATACAGTACGAGGTAACATTATGATCGCGATAATTGGTTGGATCATTTTCGGGTTGATCGCGGGCCTAATTGCTAAGGCGATTATGCCGGGTCGGGATCCGGGCGGCACCATCATCACCATACTTCTTGGCATTGTTGGCTCCGTTATTGGGGGTTTTATTGGCCAGGCCCTCTTCGGATACGGCCGGGCGACCAACGATGCCAACGACTTAACTCGTCCCGGGTTTTTGATGAGTTTAGTGCTAGCCGTAGTAGGGGCGATCATTCTGCTCGCTATCTATCGACTAATCAGAAGGGGCACAACTCCTCGAGTCTAGTCCCAGTCCTGCAGAGCAAATTAAGGTTTCAGCCGCTGCAGACTGAGTTGTGAGCTTGACTGATTTCCGAGTAGCTTGGCGCTTTGTCGGAGACGTCAGTTCCCACATTATTTACGTGCGGACAGATTTAATGGCGCGCCGCCTACGGCGTTGTGAACGTCGCGCCGCCTCTTGTGTGCACACTACTGCGGTGGAATAGTTAGCTTCTGTCCAACCTGGATCTTATCAGGATCATGAAGCTGGTCTCGGTTGGCGTAATAGATCCGCATATACTCGTTCGGATCACCATAGAACTGTTTGCTGATCTTTGAGAGGTTGTCACCCGACCTAACTTCATAAGTTTGGCCACTACCTTGTCCGCCACCGGCTGCCGCCGCTGCGGCTCGAACTGCGTCAAAGGTGATGTCCGCAGTCAGGTCCTGATCATAGCTGGAATCAACCAGCTTAATCTGATCCCAGACCTTGTTCTTCGCTTCTACAGACGGTGCAGTTCCTTTGATGAAGAGTTTGTTATCTTGGACGTGCAGATTCTGCAGTTGAACTTGTTGCTGTTCTATTGCATTTAGCACTGATTGATACTTCGTCTTCAGTTCAGTAAAGCGCTGTTGCGCGTTCGGTTGGGCCTGCGCATCAGACGCGCCGTGGCCGAACATTTTGTCGAAGAGTCCCATCGTCCTGCCCTCCTTAAGATTTGCATTCCTATTTGATTTTCGACTCGTTACTTAAGAAGGTTACCGGCTTTGCGTCTCAGATCGTTCACGTTTCCGTCTTAGTTTGTCCGCGTGACCTCAGTTTGTACCGTTTCCGTCCCGACCCGCGACCAATCCGAAATCAAACTGCCATTTTGTCTCCTGGCATTGGTTGCGAAAATCGATAGACTGATTGTGCAATCAAAAAACAACTCATTCACAAATCCTTGATGACTCGCGTCGGGACACTCGTTATTTGCAAGAGTTAGATAGGCCATCATTCGGTAACAGGATGTCAAGACAAACACCTCCCGTTCGAGTGAGCAAGGGTGCGATGCCCTCCGCCAAACCGAAGATTATAAAATTACACAACTCGGTCCTGCGTTGATCACTCTACGCGTCCAATCGGCTGCGAAGGCTTACGATATCTCGCTGAGGCGGCGAGCCGAAGAGCTTTTTATAGTCGCGGCTGAAGTATGATGGATCGTCATAGCCCACGCAGAAGCCCGCGCTTGCCGCATCCATATCTTGGCTAAGCATCAGACGGCGTGCTTCCTGGAGTCGTATTTGTTTCTGAAACTGCAAAGGACTCATTGCTGTAACGGACTTGAAGTGATGGTGGAAACCAGACACGCTCATTCCGAGCTGTCGCGCGAATTCATCGATCTTTAGCGGTTCATCGAAATGCTCGCGGATTTTAGACCTTCCCCCGAACATGCATAGCGCATTCCGGGCTCGAAATGGATACGTAGCTTCTGGTCGGGTTTCGATGAACCAGAAGTTTGCAAAGCCCGTTGAATGGGTCACACATACGAGGCGTGATCTTTTCCCCACGCGATTCCGCCAAATCCTTGTATGGTCCATATTTGTCTGGAAAAGCCGGCTCTGGACCATAGTTCGGCAACGGCTTGTCTAACAGGTCCCTCAAGGGTGTGTCGAGGGTTAGCTTGCGTCAATATCAGACAACATGTGCGATGCAATAGTCCGCTTTGTTACAATCGCAATCCTTGTCCGAGAGTATCCTCAAGATATCATGATTTATCAGACGAAGGAGTTTTCAAAGTAGTTCGCAATTCCTCAAGTCTATTTCAATAGTGTCTTAACGTGCTCAATTTCACCAACCGCGGTGCTGAGTTTTGAAGATATGTCGTCGAAAAGAATTCGTCGCATAGTAATTGAGCTAGGATTTATTTCGTTACTTTTCGCGGTGACTGTCTGTCTCCAGCGAGCCTCGGGTGCATACACTTCAGCATTCGGGGCCGAACCGGATGAGGCGAGTCACTATGTCACCGCGGTGATGATCCGCGACTACATCCTTCACGGCCTTCCACATGGCCCAGTTAGCTTCGCTAAAAACTTTTACCTTCATTACCCGCGCGTTGCTTTCGGACTCTGGCCACCTTTGTTCCATATCCTATCCGGACTATGGATGGTCGTTTTCGGTGTGAGTCGAAATTCCGTAATGTTTCTCCTCGCCGCTTTTACTGTTTGCTGGGCGTGGATCTTTTATCGACTTGCATGTAGCGTGATTGGCTCTTATGGTGCGGCAATATCGGCGCTACTGCTCGTCCTGCTGCCTGAAACCCAACGCTACACGTCAAGTGTCATGGTTGATATTCCTCTCGCACTCGCGATGCTGCTGGCGATGCGGGCGTACGGTCGTTATCTCATATCCGAAAAAATTTCGGATGCTTTGCTGTTCGGCTTGTTTGCAGCACTCGCGCTCCTCGTCAAATACAATGCGTTTGCTCTGGTGCTGCTCCCACCTCTTTGCGTCGTGCTAACGGGTCGTTACCACTTGCTACGCACCAAGACCTTTTGGCTGCCGGCTCTCGTGGTACCGCTTATCGCCGGGCCATGGTACGTGGCAGCGAGGCGTCTCGTGTTATACGCTGCAGAGCCAGGAGCCGACAGGGCGCCGTTGGGGCTTTCCTCAGTTGTAACAAGTGCAACAGGAATTATAGTTGTGGCTGGTCCAGTTATTTTTGGGTTGGCGTTAATTGGTGCGTTCCTAATCAGCCTCAGCCGGCATCGGCCGCTAGAAACAAATAACAGCGACGCTCGAACGCTTTTCTCAGTTTCTGCGGCCATGGTCCTCGCGGTATTTCTCTTTCACGTGTTTTATCCGCTTTTTGAAATACGCTACTCGCTTCCGGCTGCGCCGGCCCTAATTCT
>DATIBX010000080.1:0-6370 GCA_035457105.1 Pyrinomonadaceae bacterium | reverse complement strand
AGAACACACCGAAATAGAAGAAAGGACCGTAGTGATAATTGTGGAGGTCAGCAGTAGAGCGTTGCAGAACGTGTCTGAAAAAGTACTCATCCACAAATGTCCTCCCATGCAACACAATCAGTACCAAATGCCATGACGCAGTAAGAACTAGAAACACGACCACGCCCGCTGTAAATTGTTTTAACGGGAGATCCTTTAGTCGCCTATCAAAGATGAGAGATAAGACAATGACCCCAGGCGGAATTATGCCCGCCGCCCCTTTTGTCAAAACTGCTAACGAGCAGGCAAAGCCCGTCAAGAGCCAGAAACGGGGCTGCATCTGTGACCGTAGATAAGAATAGCCGGCGAGCAGAGTAAAGAATGTTAGCGTCACATCAGTCATGCCGTGGCGAGCATTGAAGACGAAAAGAGCAGAACTAATGAGTATCAATCCGGCCAGGAACCCAGCTCGCCGGTCTCGGAGGTAAGTGGCTATCAATGCTGTAAATGCAACCGATCCAACTCCAGATGCAGCTGAAAAGAATCGAGCGCAAAATTCACTTGGTCCAAATACTTTGAAAAGCAGCGCAGTAGCCCAAAAATAGAGTGGCGGCTTGTGGAACCAGAGAGCTCCATTCCAATGGAGAGTGATCCATTCATTGTTACGGACAATCTCTTTGGAAACTTGTGCGTAAATTGCCTCGTCGTAGTAGAGAGCACCCACATTGAGGTAAAGAAAGCACGCTACGGTGGCCAACGCCAGCAGCAGGATTATGTGGAGATTTCGCCTTAGAAGCTGAAGCATCGCAAGCACTTGGAAAGATCATCCACAGATTACGTCGATAACACAGATTTTCTTCTGAGAAAGCTGGGCCACTACCTGCTCTGAAAAGGAATCGGCGAAATCGGTGCAATCTGTGGATGGTTACTATGGACAGCTCGAGACAGCGTCGATCACGCGGTCGAGTTGTCCCGCGGTTAGTTCAGGGAACATTGGCAGCGAGAGAATTTCATCAGCAAGCTTCTCGGTAACCGGAAATGCTCCATACCCCTTTCCCAATTCCTTGTAGGCCTGCTGTAAATGGATCGGTATCGGGTAATGGATACCGGTTTGAATACTATGACTGTGCAGATGTTTTTGCATAGTTTCGCGGTGCGGCGTACGGACTACGTAAAGATGAAAGATGTGGGAACTCCGCGAATCAAACGTGGGTACGACTACATCATTGCTTAGCGCGTCTGAATAAACTGCAGCATGGCTCCGGCGAGCCTGGTTCCACTGATCAAGGTGCTTTAGTTTTATACTTAGAACGCTCGCCTGCAATGTGTCCAGACGTGAATTTATGCCTTTGTCGACATGTACATACTTTTCCCGCTGGCCATAATTTCTCAGGCGTCGAACTCTATCAGCAAACTCGTCGCTATTAGTCACGATTGCGCCTCCGTCACCATAGGCGCCTAAGTTTTTTCCAGGATAGAAACTAAAACATCCGGCTAGCCCGAAACTCCCGCATTTCTTGTTTTGAAACGTGGTGCCATGAGCCTGGGCCGCGTCCTCAATTACCGGAATATTGTGCGCCTCAGCGATTTCCACAATTGCATTCATGTCCGCTGACTGGCCGTACAAATGGACCGGTATGATTGCTTTAGTGTTAGGGGTAATTGCTCGTTCGATAAGCGTGGTATCGATCTCGTAGGTATCTTCTCGGCAATCGACCAGCACAGGCTTCGCGCCTGTTCCGGAAACACCAAGTGCCGTGGCTATGAAAGTATTTGCTGGAATGATCACTTCGTCGCCGGCGCCGATGCCCGCGGCCTCGAGCGCTATCCGAAGCGCGTCCAGTCCGCTTCCAACTCCAATTGCATGTTGAACTCCTAGATAATTGGCAAAGTCGCGCTCAAATTGTTCAACTGCATCACCGAGTACGAATTGTGTGCTCTCCAGGACCCGATCAATCTCAGCTCGAACTTCCTCGCGAATCGATTGGTACTGGGCCTTCAAATCAACGAACGGAATAACAGCTTGTTTTTCTGACAATGAACTCATTACAGGTAATTTCTCTATTTTTTGATTTCGGAAATCCAACTGGTTTATCCGAGCTGACCTCGTAAGTAGTGCCTTAGTTTGCTTACTCTGTGCAACCTTTTTGTTATGTGTGTCTCCGTGGTGGCTCTAATTGTACGACCAACCACCACCGAGACACTGAGTCCACAAAGGTTGCACAGAGAAGGTTCAGATTAAGACACAACCTTTTTATGAGATCTCCTGAATTCCCTTATCGGGATCGACTCGGTATTTGCGTTGACAGGCTTGGCACTCGGTCAGCGGCCTCCTGTCCGGTTTTAATGGTTGCCCGCAGTAGCAAACCCAACCATGACTACGCGCCGGGTTTCCATAAACGAGTTCATATGGCCGCAAGTCTTTAGTAACCACGGCGCCAGCACCTATAAACGCGCGAGTTCCAATCGTAATTCCGCACACGATCGTCGCATTCGCGCCTACGGTAACGCCTTCTTCGATAAACGTTTCCACCGGCGTCCAGTCGGCTTTACGACTACGAGGATTCAAATCGTTGGTGAGGACAACATTGGGTCCAAGAAAAACATTGTCGGCAATATGAACATGCTGCCAAACGCAGACGCCATTCTTGATGGTGACGTTGTTGCCTATCCTGACGCCCGTCTCGACAAAAGCGTGGTCGCCGATATTACAGTTTTCACCGATGATGACGTCTCGTTGAATGTGGGCGAACGCCCAGATACGAGTGCCGCCCCCGATGCTCTCGGTTTCTACAAGGGCTTGAGGGTGTACAAAATGTTGCTGTTGGACCATGTTTATTGTCGACAGTCAATTCGGGCCCACGCTACCGCGTTGTGGTACATGATGCCACACCGTATCGCCACCGTGTGAAAGCTTCTCGTTCTCCCCAAGCCCCCCCTTGGGGCGAAGAGACACCTGTCAGAAGCAGTTAACCGTTTCAACGGTTTAAATTGAACTTACAAAATCCTAAGCCTTGATGCAATTTCACAAACCGTTAAAAACGGCAATGACATACTTGTCTCACCTGTTTTTTGCTCCGGAAGGAGCATCATGTTTATAGTTGCCGGGCCCGAAGAAATGGCGCTCCAGCGGAGCGCAACGTACTTGTAATGAACCGCTGGATGTACATGTCGCTCCTTCGGAGCGACGATGGTTTTTACGGTTCGGACCCATAAACATGTTGCTCCTCCGGAGCAGAGACAGGTGAGTCAAGTATGTGATTACCGTTAAAACGGTTGCGCGGATTGGGGCTGGCGCGCGCTAACCCCAAGGTGAAGCTTAGGGAGAAGGAGAAGTTGAGTCTTCTTTCATTCTCTACTGCGTGGATGGGCTGAAAGAGAGAAAACGCCACCGCGGTCGGAGCGGGTGGCGTCTCTCTTAGGTAGTATGTCGGGTACTACCTGATTCTCCCTTACCTGAGATCCTCTACCTCATTGAACGAAGCTGGAGGCCGTCCAGGTCCTCTTCCTGCAAGAACTTCACCGCCATTACTCCGTATTGCTTCAACCGGCGATAAAGCTTGCTGCGATCAATGCCCAGGGCTGCGGCGGCTCGTACCTGATTGCCGCCAAATTGCTGAAGCACCGTCAAAATGTAGCGCTTCTCAATCTCTGCCAGGGGCACCGTCTCGTTCATGTAGGCCTGTAATACTTCCCTGAAATCGTGCTGCGAATGATCGTGGTTGTTGGCTATCTCGTGTGGCAAGTCAGCTATCCCAAGTACCTCGTCACCCCCAATTGCAAGTGCGTATTCGACAGCATTTTCCAACTCCCGCACATTCCCAGGCCAAGGATAATCGTTTAGTGCCTGCATCGCCTCCGCATCAAAGCGACGATTGGGACCACCCTTCAGTTGTAAAA
The DNA here is from genome assembly GCA_035457105.1 of Pyrinomonadaceae bacterium. Taxonomy (GTDB): domain Bacteria; phylum Acidobacteriota; class Blastocatellia; order Pyrinomonadales; family Pyrinomonadaceae; genus PSRF01. Next base: position 2,491 of record DATIBX010000080.1, on the reverse strand, counting down.
AATATTCGATGAGCAGATTGACGTCGCCACCCCTGGTACAAAGCTCAGGAAGGTGAAGAGGCAAGACACGCAATCTGTAATAGAGGTCCGGCCGGAAACGCCCTTCTGCAACCGCCTGCGCGAGGTCGCAGTTCGTAGCCGAAACGATGCGAACATCAATCGCGATGTTGGCGCGTGCGCCAATGCGACGAACCGTTCGCTCCTGCAATACTCGAAGCAGCTTCGCCTGGGCTGAGAGGTTGAGAGCGTCTACTTCGTCCAGAAACAGAGTTCCGCCGGACGCCTTTTCAAAGAGACCACAACGGCTTTCATGAGCGCCGGTGAAGGTTCCTCGCTGATGTCCGAAAAGTTCTGCTTCGATTAATGACTCGGGGATGGCAGAGCAGTTGATGTCGACGAACGCAGCGTTACGTCGGGGACTTTGGTCATGAATAGCACGAGCGACTAACTCTTTACCCGTGCCCGTCGCGCCCATCAAAAGCACCGAGCTATCACTGGGGGCAACGCGGTCAATCACCGAGAAGAGTTTCTTCATTACCGGTGAATTGCCGATCAGTGTAGGAGCCGGGGTGACTATCGGGGCGGTAGTGGGCTCCAAACGTTTTTTGGTTTGCTTGATCGAGATATTGCCTGTCGACCAGTTCCCGATAGCCGTGGGAGGTGCGGACATATCTTAATTCAGCAGTTCCTTAAGCGCTCTTCCAGTGCCGTGGTTCAAGAGATGAAGGGGCTCTCAGAGAGATGCGGCTTTCGGATACGCTCCTTTCAAGCTGGATTTGACCTTTGTTTTCTTTTGCGATTAATCACACTCCGTGCACGGGGCCTTAGATTAGTTAATCGAACACGGACTAGATTTATGTACAACCTGGTGGTGCTTGGCTGTACGTTAGATTTGAACTCGAACTCGTTGGCGCTCCTGCATAGCGCCTACAGCCCGGATTCCCCTCAGTGACGCTGCCATTCCCTCGAACGGCTTAGAGTGAACTCGGGCCAGGGTTTCAAAAGAAACACCCGTCTGTATGGTGACGTTTCTATTGCAAATGTGCTGCCACAATTTGTCACGACCGAATGTTGTGAAAAGCCTATCCTTTTGAAACATTTTCGTTTCACAATCCGAACTTTCATCCGAGATTCAGACCTGAGTTCTAGAATCTGGACGCGCATTGACTAATTGCGCGTAGAGTACGCCTAGTAACGATTGAATGCCACATTAATTTTCAGCAGTGATTTCATAGTCGCTCTATTGTGGCAATTCGGTAGCTGCGCTGGCGGTACCGGTTACTTCTAGTGGTCGAAAGCGCAATTACATCACTGCTTCAGAAAAGGTTGTCGGGGCCGGCAGATTGTTGAATTGCGGTTCGGGTGAAATAGCGTCTTCAAGCAAATGTGACGTCACCTCAAGTAGCGTAATTAATGCCTGGGAGATGTGGCCGGGCTGATTCACTGCACATGACTCTGCAACGTTCTTACTCATCTGGAGTGCGACGTACACTCGCGCAAGTTTTGAGTCATATTGATCTTCGCTGAATCGGTTACTCATCACCTTAACTAAAGGCCTAAAGGTCGTTTAGCTCCAGAATTTAAGAAACGCACCGGCGACCAGAGCACCACAAATCAGGAACCCAAAAATGGTGAATGACCACTCGACAATGGGGCTGGGCCGGCCAAAGAGTTTGCGAAATACGACAATCCCACTCTTCCATCCGTCGTGTTGATAAAAAGGCAAAATATTTCCAATAGCGAGACCAAGGTTCAGAGCGCCGAAAACGCTTCCGGCAAAGACCAGTGCCAGAATCAGGTTCACTGCGATGCCTGCTCCTAATACAAATAATTGTTTCAGCAGATGACGTTGTTGTAGCGCCTGCATGTCCATCCGCACGTAAGCTCCAAGCGGAAGCAGGCGAATGGTGTAATCGATGCCGCGAGCGTGGAATGTGTAGACTTTTGGTCCCCAACCCAGTCCTATTTCGTTCACAGGTACAGAGCACAAGCGGGCGGCGACCCAATGTCCGAGTTCATGCAAGACAAGGGCAACGACAAAGCTGACGATGGCGCTGAGAACAATCATTTTGTTTTAGCTAGCTCGGATTTGATTTGTTTAAGTTCAAGGAAGTCGATGCGCGTGTCGAGAATCAGGAACAGCAGGGACAGGATGATGATCACACCTTGAAGGAATTTCAGGCTGCCGGTGAGCGATGTCACCAGCAGGAAGATCAGTGTCAGGGCAGAGAGATAGAGTCTGATGAAAAACACCATTTGTTTGCTTTCCTGATGTAGGTAAAGAGGTAATTAGTGGTCGTTTCCATGGTGAATGAGGATTTCCAGCGGTTTTTTGGGAAGGGCTCTAAATGAAGGAGAGCTTTCAAAGGCGTGGTCCAGAGGACACTCAAAATACCAGAATCCTCCAGTTAGGAAGGGTGGCAAAGCGGAGGATCTCATCAACTCACCAGAATCCCGCAGTCAGGAAGGGTGGCAAAGCGGCCCAGATCGA
>DATIBX010000079.1:0-10958 GCA_035457105.1 Pyrinomonadaceae bacterium | reverse complement strand
GGTTGGTGCTTTTGGCCGTATAAGAAGATTGATGCTACGTCTTCTCCCGTCTCGATCAACAAACCTGCTGAGTGGGACACGATTGTCGCTTATACCGAAAAACCGCGAACCATATTCGACGAAATTAGAAAGAGTCGACCGGACAAAGAAAAGGTCCAGCGAGCTCTTGAGTCCTACCTTGAAAATCTCAAGTTCAAGAACTGTCGCATCAACCCCGGCTACCTGAAAGCCTTAGGCCTCAAAACCGGCACTTAACAACTTTGCGCCTCCGCGTCTCTGCGTTAATCTTCTTCTCCGTAACTATTTCGCTAACAGCCCCGCAATCAAGAAGACCAGCGGTGCGTTCCAATTGAGGCAATTCTCATTCGTCGCATAACTCTCCCAATCATCCAGATACATCTTTGCCGGTGGTAGTTTTCCGAGCCGGGGCATCGCCGGATCCTGGCGATATTGATTTGGTCCACCTGAAAGTAATCCCGGCCACGGTTCGGAATTGTTATCAGCCTGGCTCGGCCGGTGATGTGGATGACGAAAAGGATGATCGCCGAGTTGGGTTACCCACGAGAGCGAGAAGGTGTTTCGCCCAAGCAAATAGTGAAGATTATCAGCAGCAGTTTGCACGTACTTAATATCAGGTTTCATCGCATTTGCGATAAGCAACTGAAAACCATAGTTCGCCGCAACGCCGTTTGAGCCCCAGACATAATCACGCGTCGTTAAACTGACCCGGTATCCATTCGTTTGAGTTCTGTTGACAATTTCATCCGCTGCTTTAACTGACGTATCTCGAATGCCTCGACTTGTTTCGTCGGCCACGCCCGCTCCAAGCGCATAGCTCCAGAGTGCCAACGCTCCAACCCGCGGCCATGAGGGTGGACCACTTGCGCTAATCGACGACAGCTGTTCTGCATAGTGCGATAGGAAGTAGTTCTTAAACACATCATTTTTCGTAGTGCGCCAGAGTTCTGCTGCAGACCAGAGAATTTCGTCACGGCAATCTCTATCCCCATAATCACCTGTCAAAATATTGGCGGAATTGCGAAAGGTAACGGCCGGATTCTTTTCTAACCAACTCCAGGCTTTCTCAGCGGCTTTTAAACAACCTTCAGCATACGCCTCATCAAACGGTTTATAGATACGGGCCGCGATGGACATCACTGCGGCAAAGTCGGCAGTAGCGCAGGTACTTTTAAAAGGCTCCTTGCCGGTGCCGATTACATAGCTGATGAGTGGATCGTTTTCCGGCATCACGAAGTCGGCAAAGCGCTCGCTGGTCTGTTTATGCCAGACGCCACCATCCGTGTCCTGCATGGTCAACATCCAATCGAGATTCCAACGGATCTCGTCCAGCATGTCAGGAATCTTGTTTTGAGACTCGGGAATGTTCAGACTGACATTCTTCAGCTGCGCGCCAAACATTTCCCAGGCCCAGAGTAACTGACCTGTCGAAATGCCTGAGTTGACGACGTAGCGTCCGTAGTCGCCGGCATCGTGCCATCCTTTTGCTGAAACATGTGGACCAGTTTTTCCAGACGTCGGATGATAGGCGCCGGTGAGATGACAAGAGCCGTGTTTATACCCCGGAAATTCCGATCCGAGATCGACCGCAGTGCCACAACGCTGTCCGTAGAAAGAACGCATCGTGAGGTAAAACGACCGACTGTAGACATCCGCGGCAATCGCGAAGGTCCAACTCTTTCCCACCCCTGGAACGTCGAGATAATATTTGCCTGCTTCAGTTAAAGACGAAAAGTCAGCAATCACAACTGTGTCAGTTGAGTCTGCATCGACGACCGCGGGTGAGAGTTTTCCCGAGAATACTTCTGATTTGTCTTTTACGCGCCTAACCGAAAACTGGGTCGCATCGTGTGTCGAAACCACAAACGCCAGCTTGGGAGCTGCCGTCAAATAACCAGCCTGGTCCACTTTAATATCTGTCGTCGCCTGCCCAACAACAATGCAAGAGCAGGAGAAAACCACAAGCGCAATTAAACCCGCCCTGATCATCTCAGCTTTCCTCTGCGTCTGGAGCGTCTCTGCGTTGATCTTCTTCATCATCCCTTAGCTTTCAAATTCCTCTCAATCAACTCACACCTCTGCACCACCGATGCATACGATCTCAACGCGTCCGCCGGCGTATTAACCACATAGTCCAACAGCTTTTCCACCGTACTCGTCGCCACATGAATTCGTGTGTCAGAAGACCCGTAGTAGATGAACACTTCTCCGGTGTCACGCTCTATCCATCCACAACTAAACAACACATTGGAAACGTCACCGACTCGCTCTTCGCCTTCGGGTGCTAAGAAGTATCCTCCCGGTTCGTCTGTTATTCGCCACGGTTCCTTTAGATCGCACAAAAACAAATAAAGCACGTAACGTAACCCGGACGCGGTACCTCGCACACCATGGGCCAGGTGTAGCCACCCCTTTTCAGTCTTTATTGGTGCTGGTCCTAATCCATTCTTCACTTCTTTGATAGTGTGATATTCGCGCCTATCGATGATGATCTCTTTATCGATCGTCGCGCCATCGATTCGACCGGAAAGTCCCCAGCCGATGCCGCCGCCACTTCCGGCTTCGATGAAGTCATCCTGCGGTCGCGTGTAAAAGGCGTATTTACCTTCAACGAACTCCGGATGAAGCACGACATTTCTCTGTTGCGGCGAACGAGTCTTCAAATCTGGCAGACGCTCCCACGTGCGCAAGTCTTTGGTTCGAGCAATACCACCTTGTGCGACGGCTGATGAAAGATCGCCCGGCGCCGCGACTGGGTCCTTTCGCTCTGTACAAAAGAGTCCGTAGATCCAACCATCTTCATGTCGAACAAGTCGCATGTCGTAGACGTTGATGTCGGGATTCTCGGTCTCAGGCATCAGGATCGGGTAGTCCCAAAAGCGGAAGCCATCGATGCCGTTCTCGCTTTCAGCAATCGCAAAAAACGATTTGCGATCGGCTCCTTCGACTCGTACAGCCAGCACAAACTTGCCTTCAAACTCCATCGCTCCGCAATTAAAAGTTGCGTTGATGCCAAGTCGTTCGAGCAGATGCGGGTTTGTTTCGAAGTTCAGGTCGTACCGCCAAAACAGTGGTGCATGCGCGGCGGTAAGCACAGGGTTTTGATACCGTTGAGCTATCCCGTTTGTTTCGCGAAGCGGCACATTTTCGCGAGCAAGCAATGTATTGTGTTCTGATTGTAATCGCTGCAATCGCAACTCAAAGTCTTTCGCTGACATGATGCAAGTGTCCGACATGCTTTTAGCTTGTCGGTCCTAGTCGACTAATTCCTTTCCGCTTGATGGAATTCCTTGAGCGACAAGCTGAAGCTTATCGCACACCCAAAAGCAATGTTACTTCCCGTAGCTTATTTCCACCCGACTGATCTGCGCTGGACCAGTAAACCCAAGCTTTAAAAAACGAGCCTTGATTGTAAGGTTGGAAAGCTCGTACTTCACCGGCAACTTATAGCCATACAGGTTTGCTTCATTTGCGTATGCCATCACCTGCGGCGTCACTTTCTCGAAGGTCTTGCCATCACCAGAAACATAGAACTCTAAGTCCTTTTGTTCGGCTTCCATTAACGAAAGCACTTTTAGCGAGTGAATCGGATCTTCAATCTCGTATATAACAAACCCTCCCGCATCACCTTTTAGTCGGTGTGGATCTTCTTTGTAAGGTCTGGCATTGGCGCTCTCAAGGGCCAATTTTCCTTCATGCGATAGGATTTTACTAAGATCGAGCAACTCGTCGACCAAATACTTATCGCGAACTGAGACCGGACCAACAACATTTGAAGGTTTGGAAACCCCGGCCGAATTTCGGGCGCGTACCCGATAGTAGCAACGCTCTTCTCTGGCACTGTTGTCAGTAAACAGTGGCCGATAGCGAACCCAGGTATCGTCAATCTCTTTACCTACGACGGTCCATGGACCATTCGGCCTGGTCGCACGCTCAACGTCGTAACTGGAGGCGCCGACCGAGCCTTGCCAGGAGATCTCAGCGGGCGAAGCGATGGGAAGAAGTCGTGGTGGTTGTGGCTTTTCGACCGCCGTTTCGACGAGTCCCTGAATCTCGAACGCCTTCGCTCGCAAAACCTTCAACGTTTCTCTTTCGTTCCAGCCGTCACCACTCGGAAATCCCGGATAGTGATAGGGATTGTAGAGACTCGCACTGGCAGGTTCTGAATGCCAGTAAAAGCCGCCATCTCGATTGTGATAGCGCAAACTCCAAATCATCGCGCCAGATAAACCGTTAGAGATTACCGCGTCTAAGACCAATTTAATTCCATCCGGAGGAATGAAGCCGAACTCACCAACGATGTACACCTTTTTACCGGCGATCTGTTCGTGAAATCGCTTAATGTCCTGGACCATCTTTTCAGCTACCTTGCCCTGGTCCGGATAATGGTGACTCGAAACAATATCGATGTTTGGATCAGCTAGAGCTTCCGGCTGAATCTCTCTGTTGCCGATGTAAAGTCCGTCCCAAACGAGGTGATTGGAATCGAGGGATTTTATGTGAGCAGAAATCTGCCTGGTCCAACTATAAGGGCAGTAGATTTCGTTTCCAGTTTCCCAGGCTAGCAGGGCTTTGTCGTCCTTGTAGAGAGTGCCGGTAATACTGTTGCGCCGATTCACCAGAAAAGTTACGGTCTTCTTAAAATCATCGATAACATCAGGATCGGTCCAGAAGTCAGCAGCCGGTTTATTGCGGTATTCGGCGTACTGTTCAGCGCCGCCCCACCACTTCCAATTATCAACCAGCGGGATAATCACCCTCACACCAACGCGGTTAGCGACCTCGAGGACTTTATCGAGAGCTCGAAAAGCTTCTTCATTGAATTCGCCTGGTTTCTTTACATGGCACGGAATAGGATTTGGACCATTCTTCCTGCAGATCGAAATCACATACATCCTGGCCGCACGTCCGCCCATCTGCTTGATCGTCATAAGCGCGTCGTTGATTTCAAACTCATCGGGAAAGCGCCATTCGTTCGTCGCCTCGAACGCCATGTTGTCTTCCACGAGATGAAGATTTGGAATATTGAAAGAGATAAACCGGTACTCCTTATCGCCCTCCATCAGCTTGTCCCCCGAACGCGTGATGAACCGGCCCATGTCATTCTGCGCGTACGTGTGGGTGGACAAGCTGCTGATGAACAAAACGACTATGGTCAGGCTAAGTATTAGTTTCATTGGACTCCTGGGCAGCGGGTCAGTACCGTAGCGCGGTAGCGTCGGGTGAGCCTTGCAACATCTGCACTCGCTTAATCTCCCGGAACTTCAGCTGGCTTCCCGATTTCTACATCTCGCGACCCAACCAAGCCTTCTTCACTCTCCAACCGGTCGTACCAAAACTTCTTGAGAAAAACCGACGCACTTATCAGAACCGCGAGCGAAATTAAGGTCCCACGCCAGTCGCGAAAGATCACATAGAGCGGAATCGTTACAAGGGTCAGTTGCCAGGGAATACCAACAAGACAATTCAAAAGATCTAGAACTGCGTTTCTGTTGGGTTCGACGGTCGGATCCTCCTGGAGCACTTTTTCGTAAACCGGTTTCCAGAATCCCCAGGGCCTGACATTCCGGTAGAAATTCTTCAACACTTCATCATCAACGGGCTTTGTCAACAACGCACCCGCAATGCAGCCTGCAAAGGACAACAGCAAGATCACCGGAAATGCATAGGTGGGATCGTGAAAGCTTGGCGCAACTATCGGAAGTGTCGCTGGAACAATTAATGCCGCTATGATGCCGATCAGCATTCCCCAGAAATACCCATAACCATTGAAGCGCCACCAATACCACTTCAAGATATTTGCAGCCGTATAACCACCGTAGAGACCACCCACGATCCATTGCGTGATCTGAGTAATCGAAGAAAGAAACATGCCAAGCATAATCCCCATCGCCAGGATGAGTACTGAACCAAGGTAACTAAACTGTACGAGCTTGCGATTATCTGCTTCGGGGCTGATGTGTTTCTTGTAGATATCATTGACGAGATAAGCAGCACCCGCGTTGACCGTGGCACTAAAGTTAGCCATGAACGACGACAGCAATCCGGCCAACAAGACTCCAATTAGACCAGCCGGCAGGAAACGATTTATCACAAAGGGAAGGACCGTCTCGAAGTCGATGTTGTCACCCATCTTTCGGAACTCAGGAGTTACAAACACAAGACCTAAGAGTGTAATGCCACCGATCAGAATCCAACGAGGTACGAGGCAGATCGAAACGATTGCGCTCATCAAACTCGCCTCGCGTGGAGACTTCGCCGCGAGAATGCGTTGCATATCGTAGTTCGGCGCCGCGCCTGCCATGCTGACCAAGATCCCCTTGAAGACCATCACGGTAAAAAACAGGCCAAACATCGAAGCGATACCTTCTCTCGCAATGTGACCATTCATGGCCGGCAACAATGGCGTCCAATTCAAGGTGATGTCCCAACCGAAGAACAGATTTCTCCACCCTTCTGGAGTAACCTGGCTAAGCATCGAGGCATCTACCTGGGCGATTGCAATACCTCCGATAACGAGGGCCGACAAAGCCATCAGACAAAACTGCGCGAAGTCCGTAATCACCACACTCAACATCCCACCAAGAACTACATAGATTGCAGTGATGGACATCAGCAGAATTGCATATGTGTTTGGTGAGAGGTCCCACGGTAAGAAAACTTTGCAGAACTTACCGATGCCCTGGAATTCATAACCAATAAAGCTGACTACGCTAATCAGGGCAAAGAGAACAATAATTGCGCGCGAGAGTTCGCCACTGGGTCCTTCACCAAAACGGGTTGTGATCCATTCAGCGCCCGTCCGGGCGTTTGATCGGCGGATCCACTTTGATAGATAGACCGCATCAAAGATCTGATTAAAGATGGGCCAGACCCACGGCAAGAACACGGCTTTCATCCCGTATGCATACAAGATGTATACGAACCACATAGTCCCGGTTATGTCCCACATCGCCGAGGCGTTCGAAACTCCAAGTAACCACCACGGCATCGTCTTGCCACCGAGAAAGTATGAATCCAGGTTTCGGGAAGCGCGGCGCGTGACATAGACGCCGACGCCGATCATCGCGACGAAATAGATGATCAGTACCGCGATATCGAGGCTTGTTAGTCTCATAAGTGGTGATAATTGGGCGTTGGGTTAGATTTGTTAGTCCCGATTATTGGTTATTCGTGGATTCAGTTTAGAAGTGCAACACCAGGTCCGGAGCGCTGAAAGCGCAACAGAAGATAGCCAGGAGTGTAGCGCAGCGGAACCCCTGGATCAGTGGTTCAACGAGTCGGAGCCCGGAAGGCGCGGCAGAGTTTTGACTGTACTAAGGTGCATGCTGTCGCTCTTTCAGAGCTCCGGAAAAACTCTCTGCTTTCCCAGGGGTGAAGCGCAGCGGAACCCCTGGATCAGCGGTTCAACGAGTCGGAGCCCGGAAGGGGCGGCAGAGTTTTGACTGTACTAAGGTGCATGCTGTCGCTCTTTCAGAGCTCCGGAAAAACTCTCTGCTTTCCCAGGGTGAAGCCCAGCGGAACCCCTGGATCAGTGTTTCAACGAGTCGGAGCCCGGAAGGCGCGGCAGAGTTTTGACTGTACTAAGGTGCACGCTGTCGCTCTTTCAGAGCTCCGGAAAAACTCTCTGCTTTCCTGGTGTTGCACTTCTAAATTGAATCCACGAATAAGCTCTTATTACTTTTCAAGTGTCGTTTCGGCCAGGCGAACGGAGCCATTCAACCGAATGTCTCGAGAAGACGCGCCAACAAGAATCTTGTATTCGTCCTTCTCGGCGACCCAACTATGTTGAGCTGGGTCGTAGAATGAGAAAGCGTTGCGATTAAGAGGGATTGAAACTGTCTTTTGCTCTCCTGCTTTTAGAAAGATCTTGTTGAAGCCTTTGAGTTCTTTAACAGGTCGAGGCAACCGAGGTTTAACGGGCTGCACATATAACTGGGCCACTTCCGCGCCGTCCACTGGTCCAACATTCTTGATAGTAAACTCGGCCGTCACCACTCCATCTCGATCACCTGGCTTTAGCATAAGATCGGAATACTCAAACTTCGTATAAGAAAGTCCATAGCCAAAGGGAAACAAAGGCTCGATGTTCTTCGTGTCGTACCACCGGTAACCGACCAGCAGCGACTCGTCGTATTTCACGGTGCCATCTTTGCCCGGGTAGTTTCCCATCGCATGAGCGGGAGAATCTTCAAGACGTTTCGGGAAGGTGCAAGCCAATTTTCCAGAAGGATTGATGTCACCGAATAGCACTCGCGCAATTGCATTACCGCTTTCCATTCCCGGATACCACGTTTGTAGAACAGCCGGAACCTTACCCAGCCATGATCCCATCTCCACTGGACCACCGCCCAGCAAGACAACAACGGTGCGTGGATTTGTTTCGACAATTCGGGCGAGTAACTCGTCCTGCTTGTAAGGCAGTTTCATGTCTTTTCGATCCAAGCCCTCCGTATCGAAATACTGACGGTGATTCAGGCCGCCAATGTAGACCACAACATCAGCTTGCCCCGCTGCCTTGATTGCCTGACTCGCGAGATCATCAGTTGGCTTTTCAGCGTAACCCATCGAAAACGAAATACTCGCACGATCTCCGGCCCGCCGCAGAATTCCTTCCATCGGCGTGATCTCGTAGAAAGTCTTGATTCTCGCACTACCGCCGCCGTACGCCTGTAACAGAACAGCGTTTTCGCCAATCACTGCGATCGATTTGATCTTGTTCAGATCAAGCGGCAATGCGCTGTTGTCATTCTTCAAAAGAACAAAACTCTCTTCTGCGACGCGCCTGGCGACTGCCTGATGATCTTTCGTATTTAGCGCGCCGGGGACACGTTGTTCCAAAGCTCTGCCTTCGATCATCTGTCTCAGGTTTCTACGGGCCTTATCATCGAGGACAGACAAGGGAAAAGCTCCAGTACGGAGTCCTTCACGAAAAGCACCGGCCATGAAGAACTTGTCATAAGGTGACACTTCCGTACCCATTTCCAGATCCAACCCATTCATTACTGCGCCGTTTGTGCTGTGAGTCCCACCCCAGTCAGACATCACCAAGCCTTTAAAACCCCACTCACCCTTCAACACTTTATTGATCAGATAGTCATTTTCAGAGCAGTAATGTCCACGAAATCTATTGTAAGCACTCATTACAGTGCGCACTCCCGCCTCCTGCACAGCGGCTTGAAAGGGGCGCAGATAGATTTCGCGGAGCGCGCGTTCATCCATGTCGACATTAATCGTGCCTCGCTCGAACTCCTGATCGTTGGCGACAAAATGTTTTGCACACGAGGCTACATCTTCAGCCTGCACGGCCCGAATGTAATCGACAACCATGCGCGAAGTCAGAAAAGGATCTTCGCCAGGATATTCAAAGTTTCTGCCATTGAGCGGAGTTCGCATGATATTCATGCCTGGTCCAAGCATGATCTGCTTCCCACGCTGTCTTGCTTCCTCGCCGATAACTTTTCCGTAGGCTGAAGCCAATTCAGGACTCCAGGTCGAAGCGAGGCCAATCAAAGCAGGCATGAGAGTGGAGAAGTCGTCAGTGCGGCCAGCTGGCTTCCATGTATCCGGGCCAACATCTTCGCGGACACCGTGTGGTCCATCGGAGAGCCAGCGGCGTGGAATTCCCAGTCGCGGAATAGCAGCAGTGGTAAATTTTGAATCGGCGTAGACGAGTGCTAATTTTTCCTCGAGAGTCATCCGAGACAGCAGGTCTTCGACGCGGGCGTCGATGGGTTTGTTGACATCGAGGTAGAGCGCTCGCTGTTCCTGGGCTTCAGAGTTCGAAGTCATGATTAAAGATCCGATGGTGCCGAGAGCGAAAAGGGTAAAAACGAGCAGGCGCAGTTTGCTCGATCTTTTCATATTTTCTCCTGGGTTCTGTCCTCTATATACAGCCTTAAGTTGGTCCACTTATGCAGGCTCATGCAACAAAGTGATTAATCTTTGAGTAGCGTTCCGTTAGAGAATGCATTTGAAAAGCATTCAAGCGTCGCTGAGCGACGCAACGCTTTGTGTATTGACGATTCCCGGTGTTGAAACACCGGGCTAAATTCATGGCGTCGCTCTGCGACGCAAATTCCTCGGAGCGCGGGCTGGTGTGTTCGCGGTTGCGCATATTAACATGAGCGCGCGGTGAGGTCAGTAGCCAGGTTCACAAACTGCTGCTAACGAGAAAAAGTGCCCACCTATAAAACAACGAGCACCGCTACCATTCAAGCTCCCGCGGAACTCGTGTACAACATTCTGGCCGATTACCACGTTGCCCACCCTTCGATTCTTCCCGAAAAATACTTCCAAGCTCTCAAAGTGGAACAAGGAGGTTTTGGCGCCGGCACTGTTATCAAGTTCAATATGCACGTCGGTAACCAACTGCAAACATTTCGTTCTGAAATAAGCGAACCCGTTCCTGGCCAGGTGCTTTTGGAGCAGAGCCTCGACCAAACGGGCTTGCAAACAAGATTTGAAGTTGTTCCCGTTGCGGAGGCGCTTTCAAAGGTTACATTCACCACCACGGGACAGACACGGCGACGAGGACTCCTCGGCTACATTGAACGATTGGTCACTGAGATGTTTCTGCAAAGAGTTTACCGTCAGGAGTTACAAAAACTTTCAGAGTTTGCGACGCGAAAGATGACTAAAAAATGAATCCACCTCGCCTGATTCTTCTTGGTGTATCGCTTTGTGCGGTCATCTTCTTGTTTCTAAACCTCGCTTCGACGCCGGCTCAAAGGGTTAGAACTAACGAATGGAAATTGATCTGGAGTGATGAGTTTGAGGGTAAAGACGGGAGTGGTATCGACAGTGCGAAATGGACCAATGATGTCGGCGGATCGGGATGGGGCAATCATGAGCTGCAGTATTACACCGAGCGATTGACCAATGTTTCGCAGGCGCAGGGTATGCTGGTTATCAAGGCGGTGCAGGAACACTACACGGGC
>DATIBX010000078.1:0-3948 GCA_035457105.1 Pyrinomonadaceae bacterium | reverse complement strand
GTGTCGTGACGGGCGTGGCCACTATCGGGCTAGGTTGAAATTGAGGGACGGCTAAAGCCGGTGGTGTAGTGAGTCGCGAAAATCGCAATCTACTCTGGAAGAATTGTCAAGATCACTATTTCGGGCGGGACACGGAATCTGACCGGGAAAATGCTGGTCCCAATCCCGGTGGTCACAAAGAGAGTCTTATCATCCTCTCGAACTAACCCGGCGGCAAAACGTTGACCATAGTTCGAAGGTACTATCAACCGCCCAACAAATGGCAAATTTACTTGACCACCATGTGTGTGTGCCGCGAGTAACAGCAAATCTCTATCCGGCAATTGCAGGAAAAGATCCGGATTGTGCGTAAGTGCGATCGTCGGCTCACCTGCAGGAACCGAAGCGAATGTCTCTTTGACTGCCGGTCCGCCTGTCCAGGCATCGCCTAACCCTACTAACCAAAACTGGTTTCCTTTCTGCTCGATCGGGAGCGCATGATTATCGATTACTCTAATTCCTGCATCATCAAACGCTTTTCTAACGCGTTCTCCGTCGAACCACCAGTCATGATTTCCCAGCACAGCATAAACCCCGAGCTCCGCGTGCAAAGCTTTCAAAGAAGCCGCAATCTTTTCCGGCGCAACCTCAGTCTTGAGGAAACCTGGTTGGACCATGAAGTCGCCCAACAAAACGATGAGATCCGGATGTTGCGAATTTGTGAGTGTAACGATTTGCTTGAGTTTTGAATCATTGATGAACAACGACCCGGCATGAATGTCACCGATGACCGCTATCCTCAGACCGCTTAGTTGGTTGGCCCATCCTTTGATGTTGACTGTCTCTGAATGAATTATCAGGCGATTTGGCTCGATAACAAACGCCCAAAGCCCAAGAGCGAGCAAGATCAAATTAACGCCCAAAGTTACCGCCCGCCCAACCCGGGAATGAGAGCGTCCCGGCTTACCCAACGGTTAGTCCTTTTGGAAAATACTCCGACCAACGCTGGTCGACGCGTTTCGCTATATCATCCCGAACAATCAGCTCGTCAGGAAACCCAGGCTTGGTCCGGGCGTCAATCACAATTGGCGCACGATAGACCAGGTGATGACGCGTGATGTCGATTTGTGGCGAATAGATATCGGAGGCCGGCTCGAACCGAGTCCAGGTGGACCAGAGAAAATCCGGCGCAGACATAGCAACCCGAGCGTCGTCGTGGAGAATAATCAAGGGCCACTCAGCAAACACTTGTTCCTGGGCGACGCGGCTGGCGAGCGAATCATCGCTCTCATAATTTGCACCTTCGAGAACCAGGCACCCGCGGCAAAAGACTTCAGCGCGTGAAATCCAATGCGGTAAGTGACCGCCGAATTCAGACGGTAACTTTCTTACCGGCTCACCGAGTCCAAGCATTATTGCCTTGCTGCCTTCGTTAACTTTGCCACTCGTATAGTCGAGCGTGTCCATCGATACGTTCGAAATAACAAACAGATCCGTTTCGGGGCGAAAACGCTCCAGCACATGCTCCAGCAGTTTCGGAAAATTCTTTAATTCCTGCGGGGTGTCCGTCAATATCAAAAACTTGGTCAGAGACAACTGACCTTCACCGAAAATTCGGAACGCTGAAACCAGTGCCTCGCGACCGTAGCGCTCCTGGACCACCGCCGCACACAATGAATGAAATCCCGTTTCGCCGTAAGTCCACAGGTCACGCACCGACGGCATGACGAGCGGAAAGAGCGGTGACAGTAGTTTCTGGAGATAGTCGCCAATGAAGAAGTCTTCCTGTCGCGGCTTACCAACCACAGTGGCCGGATAGATCGCATCACGTCGATGGCAAACGGCGTCAACATGAAAAACCGGGTAATCGTGTTTGAGCGAGTAGTAACCGTAGTGATCGCCGAACGGTCCTTCAGGTCTTCGTTCTCCCGGCGGGACATGGCCCAGCAAGACAAATTCCGCTTCGGCCGGCAACCGATGACCTGAACCAAACGGATTTTTTGTCATCCTTATTTTCTCGCCCGCCAGCAGTGACGCCAGCACTAATTCCGGTACGTCTTCAGGGAGAGGCGCAATCGCAGCCAGGGTTAGCGCCGGTGGTCCACCGAGAAAGATCGAGACGGGCAACGATTGGTTTAGTCTCTCGGCTTCCGCGTAATGGAATCCACCGCCTTTTTGTATTTGCCAATGAATGCCTGTGGACGCGTTGTCATATATCTGGACGCGATAAATCCCCAGATTATGTTTTTTGGTAATCGGATTTTCTGTGTAGACCAGCGGCAGTGTTATGAATGGACCACCATCCTCCTGCCACGTCGTCAGCACTGGCAACTGATCCAAACTGGCTGGCCGATCTATCACCTGAGTAACTGGCGAACGAGTTGTATTTTTGGTTCCCAGGCGTAACAAGTCAAAGCCTACAGATCGTCGTTGCCATAACTCCGCAGGTCGGGGAGGCAAAATCGACTCGGCTATATGAACCAGATCTTTGACAAGCGCTTCAGGCTTTGGCCCAAAAGCGAGTGCCAGCCTGCGATCCGTGCCGAACAGATTGGTGACAACGGGATAACGGCTCCCCTTGACTTTCTTAAAGAGCAAAGCCGGACCACCCGCAGCTATTACACGGCGGTGCACCTCGGCCAGTTCCAGATATGGATCGACCTCGGTGTTTATTGTGATGATTTCATTTTCTCGGGTGAGTAAGTCGAGAAATGTACGCAGGTTCGAATGCAGTTTCGTGCCTCGGTTACTTAGGTGCCCTCAATAAACTTCAGGGACGTTCTGGGTTTTTATCAACGGTTCGGGGTCTGGAACGAGTCGATTGAGTGTCCGAACCAAGCCGCTTTTCGATCTCATCGTACGCCTGTTCTGCAGCTTCAGCGACGTACTCCTGCACCGACTCGCGAAAAGGTTTCACCACTTCGAGGGTCTCTGCATTTCCACTTTTTGCAAGTGCTTTCAGTAGTCCTGCATTCACGCGTGCCGGATTGCTCGCTTTCTTCAGGAAAGGATAGAGCATCTCAGGACTCTCGAGGTCAGACAGATATCCGATGGCCTGTGCCTGTCTGCCGGAATCGAGATCCTTTACAACTCTGAACAGTGCATCTTCGTGGCCCATCCGATAAAGTGCCCAATCGAGTGCCAGTCTGACTTGTTTATTCTTTTCCTGAAGCTGGTAACCTTCAACTATCTTCTCCTGATCCTTACTTGCAAGTTTCGCCAGTGCTTCGGCACTGCGTTGTCTGACATTTGCATCAGGACTGGCCAGCTGCCTTGCTAACTCTTTAGTGTCAGCGCGCGCGTCGACTCCGTCAACGGTCATCTGGGCGTTGCTGCGAACCGAAAAACCAAAGAGCAACAAGCAAAGGACCATTAACCCGTCGGATACTGATCTAAATGTCATGTAGGAGCGCATATTTCCTCTCCGTAAGTGTTTTTTCTCAAGACTCAGTCGATACAACCGCTCGAGACTATTTCGCCTGACTCTTTCTTAAGGTCGCTGAGTTCAAATCTAGCTGCGACATTGGAATTACATCTATTTTCGAGAAATGTTTTTGCAATTCCGGAAGAAACGCTTTCGCGTTCCCGACGATAATGATGTTACTGGTTTTCACATCCAAACGCGTATCCGCAAACTTCTGCACATCGGCGGGCACAATCGACTGAACATTACTGATGTAACGGTTGATCTCATCGAGGCCAAGCCCATACAAAGCGAGCGAGGCAATCTGTGAAACTAGTCCGTTTGCGGTCTCTAAATTTCGGGAGAAGCTCCCAATTAAAACCGCTTTGCGTGGTGTCAACTCGATATCTGTCGGTGGTGCTGAAGTCAGACGACCGAGCTCACCTAATAACAGGTCGGCTACTTGCGCTCCTGACTCGTTTTTTGTTTGCGCCGAAGCGACAAATGGTCCAATGTCACGGCGCGCGTCCAGTGCGCTTCCGGCTCCATAACTCAAGCCCCTTTTT
>DATIBX010000077.1:0-2402 GCA_035457105.1 Pyrinomonadaceae bacterium | reverse complement strand
CCGCGTTACACTCAGCTTCGCAGGGAAGTTGACGAACTGATCGGAGAGATCAATGGCGATTGGAGTACGCCACAGTGGTCTCCAATTACTTATCTGCGCAGGAACCTGCCGCAAGCTGAACTCGCCGCTCTTTACGCTAGTGCCGACGTCGCGCTGGTCACGCCACTCCGAGATGGCCTGAACCTCGTTGCCAAGGAATACGTCGCGTGCAAGTCCTCAGGTGATGGCGTGCTGGTCCTGAGTGAGTTTGCTGGCGCGGCTGCAGAAATGGGAGAAGCATTGCTGGTTAATCCCTACGACGAGGAAGGCTTTAGTGCGACAATCGCGCGCGCTCTCTCTCTCGATGAGACAGAGAAGCGCGAGCGCATGATGGCTCTGTACCGACGTGTTCACAAGAACAATGTTTTTGCCTGGGGTGATCGGTTCACCCGAAATCTGGCTACCGCCGTAGAGACCCGATCGGACAAATTACAAAACGAACCTCGGCCGCTTGAAAGGCAGGAGCTGGTTGACGCTTTTTTAAGCGCGCAGTCGCGCTTAATCATGCTCGACTACGATGGAACACTCGCTCACTTTGCAACCCTGCCCCAGAACGCAGTTCCTAAAACATGCGTGATCAACGTCCTCCATCGTTTGGCCCAAGATAAAAACTCGGTGGTTGCTCTGATCTCTGGCAGATCGCGAGTTGACCTTGAACGATGGTTTGCCGAGGTTCCCAATCTCTGGATTGGGGCCGAGCATGGTGCAGTGCTTTGGTCTCCGATCTCGCGAAAGTGGGAGAAACCACATCACATTACATCCGATGAATGGAAAGAGCGCGTATATCCTATCCTGGACCACTTCGTCGATCGCACTCCGGGCAGTTTCATTGAGACAAAAGAGTTCTCGCTGGTGTGGCACTATCGCATGGCCGATCCGGAGTTTGGCGACTGGCTCGCCAATGACCTCGTAGCAAATCTGGACCACATGCTGGCGGAGTCGCCGGTGAAAGCGGTGAAGGGCCAAAAGACTGTCGAGGTAAAGTCGCTTTGGGCTAATAAAGGAGATGTGTATTCCCGCTTAGTCTCAAGCTCGACTCCCGACTTCATAATGGCGGCCGGCGATGACGTAACCGACGAGGATCTCTTCGCGCGGGTTCCAGACAGCGCGTGGACCATTCATATAGGAAGGAATCAGTCAAAAGCGAAGAACTATCTACCCGGACCTGACGATATGGTTGCCGTCCTCAGCGAACTTACCAGTCAACTTTCGTCACAAAACGTGGGCCCAAACGAAATTCCCGCATTCAATGGCTACCTTTTAGTTTCGGACGCTCTCCGTTGATCTGTGCTTAGGTAAGATCACTCAGGGGTTGAAGTAGTCTCACTGATTAAATCGATCGCAAGAGTCAATTAACATTAGACGTCTGCACTCCCGACGTTTAAAGAGGCTCTTGTGAGGATTACCGATCGCTTTCAAAATCTTTCCGCCCGTATACTCACGGTGCAAATAATCATGCTGGCGTCGCTGAGTATTTGCCTGGTTCGTCTTTATAACCTTCAGATAGTCAACGGTGACAGTTATCACGAACAAGCCATCAATCAACGCTTGAGAATCTTACCGATTCCTGCACCTCGCGGTGCGATTCTTGATCGCAATGGTCAGGTCCTGGTTGATTCCCGTCCAGTTTATGATGTGGTCTTGCAACGCGAGAAGGGCAAACAGATCGACATCGACTCGCTTTTGGTCCAACTACCCGAAGCCTTGGATCTTGATCTCGAGTACTTGCGAGAACGCTTCAGTGAGATCACCACCAATCCTGCTTACGAGTCGATATTGATCAAAGAAAATGCCGCGATTCAACACATCGCCTGGGTCGACGCTCATTCCCTTGAGTTTCCTCTTCTTCATGTTGAGGCGCGACCCCAACGTCACTACCCCGACAATGGTCTCCTGGCCCATGTTCTGGGATATGTTGGTGAAATCAGTTCCAGGCAACTGGAGCTTCCGGAATACCAGCGCAAAGGGCTAAAACCAGGTGACATAATCGGAAAGGAAGGACTGGAAGCTACCTATGATGAATTTCTGCGTGGTCGCGACGGCAGTCGCACGGTGGTGGTGGACAGCCTGGGCCGAATTATAGACGTTGTAGCTATAACCCCGGCGATTCCAGGTCAAGATCTTGTAACTACTATTGACCTTGACTTGCAACTAGCGGCGGAAGAGCAATTGCGTAATTCACCAACGCAAAGAGGCGTTATCATCGCCCTCGACCCAAATAACGGCGAAGTACTTGCACTCGCGTCCTATCCAACGTTTGATGCAAATCTATTCACTGAACGCATCGCCACCAAAAGAGGCCGTAGTGAATATGCAGCACTCTTAAGAGATCCTGATACCCCACTTTACAACCGTGCCATTCG
>DATIBX010000076.1:0-5780 GCA_035457105.1 Pyrinomonadaceae bacterium | reverse complement strand
ATTTATCTGGGACTACCGAGTTTCTGACTAAATCGTCGCGATTATCATCATTCACGGCTCTGAAAAGCATCCAGGGACTTGAAAAATGTCTGGTTCTAACTAAGAATTGCGGCGCTTTTTCCTGCACTCTGTCTCGATAAGGGAACACCCTCAATGAAAACCTGGTCACTACTTTTGCTTGTCATGCTCTCGGTTCAGAGCTTTTGTCCGGTAATACAACAAACTTTAAGTGCCCCACTCCCCTTGTTGCAACCCGTCGCAGCAGATGATGTGGAGGATAGCGACCTCTACTTTCAAAGAGCAATCGCCAGAAAGCCACCTAAGAAAAATTACGCCTCAGATGTAGCCGCTCTGGTCGCCAAGATGACGCTCGAAGAGAAGGTCGGCCAGATGACGCAGCTCGAAATTGGTCTAATCACCAAAGGTGAAGGCGACAACATTCAAATCGACCCGGCCAAGCTTGAGAAAGCGGTCGTTAAGTATGGTGCAGGCTCCATCCTAAACGTTAAAGACCAGGCACTGACGGTGGATAAATGGCATGAGATCATCGGCGCTATCCAAAACGCCAGTCAACGTACACGACTGAAAATTCCCGTGATGTATGGCATCGACTCGATCCACGGCGCAAATTATATTCAGGGTTCTACCTTATTCCCACAAGAGATCGGGATGGCAGCAACATGGAATCCTGTCCTCATGCAGCGGGGTTCGGAAATCTCAGCCGCCGAAACACGCGCCGCCGGCATCCCCTGGACCTTCTCGCCGGTGTTGGACCTTGGCCGACAACCGTTATGGCCCAGGTTCTGGGAGACGTTTGGTGAGGATCCCTATCTCGCATCAGTCATGGGAGTTGCTTTTGTTCGCGGAGTTGAAGGTGACGATGTCTCGTCCTCAAAAAATGTAGCTGCTTCATTGAAGCATTACGTAGGCTACAGCTTTCCGTTAACCGGACGAGATCGGACCCCGGCATGGATACCTGAGAACTACATGCGCGAGTATTTCCTGCCGTCGTTTGCGGCCGCTATCAAAGCCGGTGCGCGAACTATTATGGTGAACTCCGCTGAAGTGAATGGTGTTCCCGGACACATCAACCATCACTTGCTCACCGAGGTACTGCGTAATGAACTCGGCTTCGACGGCTTTGTAGTTTCAGATTGGCAAGACATCAAGAAGCTTGTTTCTGAATGGCGCATTGCTGCAGATGAAAAGGAAGCAACTCGTCTTTCGGTGATGGCCGGTGTCGACATGAGTATGGTTCCGAGTGATTACAGCTTCAGTGATTTACTTGTTCAACTTGTAAAAGAAAACAAAGTGCCGATGTCGCGGATTGATGAAGCCGTCAGTCGCATCCTTCTAGTCAAATATCAGACCGGACTCTTTGATAAGCCGATGCCTGATCCTTCGCTTAAGGCTAATTTTGCTACTGCGGAATCTAGAGCCGTAGCACTGGAAGCAGCACGCGAATCCATGACGCTCTTGAAAAATGAGAATTCAGTCTTGCCGTTGAGCAAGGATCGGAAAGTGCTCGTTACTGGCCCAACAGCAGATAGTCTCATCTCTTTGAACAATGGTTGGACCTATGTTTGGCAGGGCAACAACGCCGCACTTTATCCGAAGGATCGAGCTACAGTCTTACAAGCAATCCGCGCTAAGGCTGGAGATAAAGTCACTTACGTACCGGGCGTGACGTTTGATAAAGAGATTGACATCAACGCCGCGGCGCAGGCTGCCGAGGCTGCGGACGTGGCCGTGGTCTGCATTGGTGAACCGTCTTATACAGAAACCCCTGGAAATATCACCGATCTAACCCTGACAGAGCCACAACTGAAATTGGCCGAACGAATCGCCGCCACCGGAAAACCCGTGGTGCTTGTTCTGGTCGAAGGAAGACCACGAGTAATCAATAAAATCGTGGATGGAGCAAAAGCAATTCTCCTGGCCTACAATCCGAGTAACGAAGGTGGCACCGCAATCGCCGACGTACTTTATGGTGATTACAATCCCAACGGGCGCCTACCATTCAGTTATCCACGCACGCCCAATGGTTTGATCATGTACGATCACAAACTTTTTGAGACCGAGAATACGAGCTATGGGAATACTGCTTTTAGCCCGCAATTCGAATTTGGCTCAGGTCTCAGTTACACCACGTTTGGCTACAGCAACTTGCAAGTCACTCCGGCGAACACCAGCACAACGGGAACAGTAAGGGTAAATGTGACGGTAACGAATCAGGGTCAACGAGCAGGCAAAGAGACGGTAATTCTTTACGTGAGGGACGTGGTCGCTTCATTGTCGCCTCCGGGCAAACGTGTGCGCCGGTTCGCGAAGGTTTCGCTGAATCCAGGGCAGAGCCGTGCGCTTACTTTCACACTTAGACCAGAGGATCTTTCCTTCATCGGGTTGAACAATAAACCCGTCATTGAACCAGGAGACTTCGAAGTCATGGTCGGTGGTCTAACCGGAAAATTTAGTCTCCAATAACCCTGTAGGGGCGGCACTCCGTGGCCGCCCCATCCTAAAACATGTCGCTAATAGGGGAGTTCTAACCATGACAGGTAACAACAGGGTGGCCATTCCCTGGGGCCCGCTTAAAACATGTTGACCTAGAACCTCGAGAGGGCGCCCACGGAGTGGCGCCCCTACAGCCAGGAACGTATATTTCGAATAATTACTACCATGACAACTCCAAGATTATTTCTGCTCCTTATCACAGTTTTTCTGCTCCTCCAACAGCAGGCGTTTGCCAAGATCACTGTCCCATCACTGATTGGCGACAACATGGTGCTGCAAAGTGGGAAACAGGTTCGCATCTGGGGCCACGGTGATCCCGGAGAACAAGTCTCAATCGAGATAGCTGGTCAAAAGGCGAAAGCTGTTACTGACACGACCGGCAACTGGGCCACCAAGATTGGGCCATTGAAGGCGGGTGGACCGGTTGATTTGACTATCACTGGCAGCAACACCTTAACGATAAAGAACGTTCTGGTGGGAGAGGTTTGGATCTGCTCGGGTCAATCAAACATGGAGTGGCCTTTAATCAATGCGCGAAACGGTGCGGAAGAAGTGGCCAAGGCAAACTATCCAGAAATCCGACTCTTCACCGTTCAGAAAGCGACCTCGAGTACACCCCTTGACGACGTTAAAGGAAATTGGGTCGTAACGACCCCTGACAAGGTGGGCCAATTCTCAGCAGTCGGATATTTCTTTGGACGAGAGCTTAATCAAAAACTCAAAGTACCGGTGGGACTCATTCATACGTCGTGGGGTGGCACCCCTGCTGAAGCGTGGACACAACGCGAGTCGTTGGCATCCAATCCAGAGCTGCAACCAATCCTCGACCGCTACCAGGAGAGTCAAAAGGATTTGCCGGAACGGCAGGCAGAGTTTCAAAAACAGCTCGCGACGTGGATCCATCAAAATCTCTACGAAGATGAAGGCAACAAGGGTGAGGCGCTGGGTTACGCTGATCCCCAAACGAGTTTCAGCGACTGGCCGAGCATGAACTTGCCACAATTCATAGAAACTGCCGGCCTCAAGATCGACGGAGCGGTCTGGTTTCGCAAGGAGATTGAGTTACCACAAGCGTGGGCCGGTAAGACACTCGAGCTCAACCTCGCGGCCATCGACGATTACGATACCACCTATTTCAACGGGAAACGGGTCGGGGGAATTGGCGCTGAAACACCAAACAGTTATTCAGTGCCGCGTCAGTATCAAATCCCGGGCGAGCTGGTTAAAGCCGGACGAAACGTCATCGCAGTTCGCATTTTTGATAGTGCAGGCGAAGGCGGCTTTGGCACGGGAAAGATGACCATCGGCCCAGCGAATGGCGCACAACCGATAGCGCTCGCTGGACCATGGATGTATAAAGTCGAGTCAGGGCTTGAGCCAAAGAGCCCCGATTGGGGTTCTCGTCCGGAAGCTCCTGGACCAAACAATCAGAACAGCCCGACTGTTCTCTATAACGCGATGATTGCTCCCCTGGTCCCCTATGCGATACGCGGTGCTATCTGGTACCAGGGCGAGAGTAATGCGGGTCGTGCTTATCAATATCGCACGCTCTTTCCCACGATGATTCGCAATTGGCGCAACGTGTGGGCCGAAGGCGACTTTCCTTTCTACTTTGTGCAACTGGCAAATTGGCAACCTATCAAGACAGAGCCGGATGAGAGTGAATGGGCTGAATTACGTGAGGCTCAAACCATGACTCTTCGTGAGCCAAATACCGGCATGGCTGTGATCATCGACATCGGAGACACGAAAGACATCCACCCGCGAAACAAGACTGATGTTGGACATCGGCTGGCATTGTGGGCTCTCGCCAACACCTACGATCATAAGATCGAGTACTCGGGTCCCCTTTATAAATCTTTTACGGTTAATGGCAATGAGATTCGGATTAAGTTCACGCATGCAAACGGACTGAAGACTTCAGATGGGACTGCACCGAAAGCGTTTGCAATTGCTGGTGAGGACAAGAAATTCGTTTGGGCCGACGCAAAAATCGAGGGTGACGAGATCATCGTCTCGAGTAAAGATATCAGCAAGCCGGTTGCGGTCAGGTATGCATGGGCCGATAACCCGGTAACCAATCTTTACAACAAACTTGACCTCCCGGCCTCACCATTTCGTACCGATGATTGGCGGGGGCTTACGGTTACTCGCAAGTGATCAAGCGACCTTAACCGATTTTGAATCAGGTAAGCCGAAGAAGCGAACATCACTTGCTTTCACTTCCAGGCTGAAGTGCTGTTCGCCTTCTCGATCCTGCCACTGCTTTGGCTTAAGCCTGCCGGAGACGTAGACCGCACTTCCCTTTTTCAGTGTTTCGGCGCAGAGATAGGCTTTTTTTCCCCAGACTGCGACGCGGAACCATGTCGGTGAGTTTTGAATGATTCCTGCTTTGTCGGGAACTGCCTCGTTGACTGCCAGGTTGAAATTACAAACGGTGGCGCCATCTGGAAGCCGGCGTAGCTCCGGCTCACGACCGACATTGCCCACCATCGTGATTTTATGGAAACCCATCTCCGGTACCTCCATTCAAAACTGGTTGTTGAGCCGCGATTGTAGAATAACCTTTCCCGATTGATCCATGCTCCCACTGTTTTTATTTCCGAAGATAGGTCCACAGATTACGCCGACTATAGCGCCGCAGAGTGGCAGCGAAGCTTCTAGATTGGACCGATAGTTTAATTTCTCTGTGCCGCCTCAGTGTTCTCTGTGACTACGTGGTGGACTTTAATTGCAAGCCAAACCACCACCGAGACACTGAGAACACAAAGGTTGTACCGAGAAATCCACCCGAAAATACTTATTGTTATTAATCTTGAGGGACTCTGAGGAAAAGAAGGAAATTTAGTCTGTTACGGGCCGCTTGGTTTCTTTTATCAAAACAAGAAGTTGTTGGTTTGTTACACAGATTCCTTGTTAGAGCCCGATTGTCCCGGCCTCTTCTCTAGGAAATCTGCGTAATCGGCGCAATCTGTGGATGATCTTCATTTGAGCTTCAACGAGCGGTGATCACAACTGTGGCGGGGGCGAGACCGGCGGCCGTGGCCTTCAAAGTGATCTTGCCCCGTGTACCCTTCGACTGAATGATCGCCAAACATTGACCGTGGAATGCTTTCCGCTGACTTGCTTTGAAAGGTTCATGACTTATTTGGCTGCCATTGTCTACGCCGGCAATGAAACCGTCGCCTGAGACGTCAAATTTAACCAGGTCTTCAGCGTTCGGGATCACAGTTCCATTGCGGTCGACAATTTTCACAGTGACGAAT
>DATIBX010000075.1:0-6778 GCA_035457105.1 Pyrinomonadaceae bacterium | reverse complement strand
TCTTATGGAAGCGGGGGCGATGGGACTGCCAATAGTCTCGACTGACGTGGGCGGTGTACCGGATCTTATGGACCACGAGCAGACTGCACTATTAGTTTCTGACAATGATGTTGACGCTGTGGTACGAGCCGTTGAACAGCTATTGTCGGATCCGAATCTTGCCGAGAGATTATCAAAGAATGGCCGCCGTCTTGCGGAATGCTCTTCATGGGACAGGGTCAAACCAAAGTGGGAAGAAATTTTCTCAGAGTTGATGGTGTCCACCCCTATTAATTAACAACAGGAATCTTGTGCGCTAATGTGTGGGATCTGCGGTTTCGTTGATCGTGATCTATTTACTCCTTCCGCTCACGCGGTCCTAGTCGCGATGCGTGATTCCCTTGCTCATCGGGGACCTGACGATGAGGGTGTCTGTATCATGCCTGGCGTTGGCTTGGGTTCACGCAGACTGTCGATCATCGATCTCAGTAGTCGTGGACATATGCCGATGACCACCGCGGACAAACGTTTTTGGATTACCTACAACGGCGAGATCTACAACTTTCGTGAGCTCAGAAGAGAGCTCGAATCGCGTGGTTACTCATTCAGATCCCAAACGGATACTGAAGTGGTTTTGAAGCTTTATGCTGACGAAGGACCGCATTTGCTAAATCGCTTGAACGGAATGTTTGCGTTCGCGATTTGGGATAACGTGGAAAGAAGGCTCTTTTTGGCGCGCGATAGGCTCGGTGTAAAACCACTCTATTACGCAGTGGAGAACGGCAGACTCTATTTTGCATCGGAAGAGAAGGCCTTATTTGCTGCGGGAGTGCGTCGCGAATTCAATCCCGAAATTTGGGAGGAGCTCTTCTGCTTTCGGTTTGTGGCCGGCGAACGGACGCCGTTCTCTGGTATATACCGCCTCAAACCCGGTCACTATCTAACGTGGCAGGATGGCAAACTTGAGACGCACCGGTGGTGGAATCTGGCTGATAGGGCGCGCGAGCTGCGTGAGAGCTTGCCGCGGCAGTTAGACGAGTGGTTTCAGGAAACGTTCGATAACTCGGTGGACCTACGCCGAATTAGCGACGTGCCTGTCGGAGTCTTGTTGAGCGGTGGGCTGGATTCCAGCTGTGTGGCCGCTTCGCTGTCGTCTCAGACCGATTCGGAGATCGCGAGCTTCACCGTTCGTTTCTGCGAGTCGGGGTATGACGAAGGACCATTGGCCCGGCAAGTGGCTGATCGTTGCGGCTTAGAGCCTTATGAACTGCGCATATCGACGCAGAAGCTGCCCTCACTCTTAGTCAAGTCTACCTGGTTAAATGATGAGCCATTGGTCCACAGTAATGATCCACACCTTCTCGCGATTGCTGAATTTGCAAGATCAAGGGTCACAGTATTGTTGTCTGGGGAGGGTGGTGACGAGCTGTTAGGGGGGTACGTAAGGTATCGACCATTGCGTCACTCTACTTTCCTGAATCTAGCGCGACCTGTGTTTCCTCGCTTTAGCTCAGTTTTCACCCCAAATGGTCGTCTACGAAAGTTGGGACGTTTCCTCGAACTTGGATCAAATGACGATTTCGTTCTCTTCAATGCTTGTAACCTGTTGCCACAGACTACCGGGCACCACAGGCAAGATGGTCCACCGCGGTTTCCGTATCGAGAAGAGGTATTGGCCGAAGCGCGCGCACTTTATCCAGGCGAGTATATGCGACAAGCAATGTACAGTGATCAGCACACCTTTTTATGTTCAATTCTGGATCGAAACGACCGGATGACCATGGGCGCCTCCATTGAGTGCCGGGTGCCTTTCCTCGACTATAGATTGGTTGAGACTTTGGCTGCGCTGCCTTCAGCTAAATTGTTTAGTGGTCCGGGCACAAAACCGTTACTGAGACGATACGCGCAACGCCGATTGCCTCCCGATGTTTTGCGTCATCGAAAATGGGGTTTCGGCGTACCATGGGGAAGATACTTCAGAACTGTTCCAGAATTACGTGATCAGATTAGGAAACTGCCTTGTTTGGCTTTGCTGCGCGAAGTACCTTTCCATAGCGATGGCTTGCATTCATTGATTAGCGAATTTTTTCATGGAGCCGATCAACATGAGGCTTTACTCAAACAGTTGCTGATGCTCGCTATTTGGTATCAGCTTTCTTTCGGGAAGCAGTTCACGGCAATCAGAGAAGTTAAAGCCGTTTAGCAACAAGACACACCTTTCTGCGGAGAATTATCAGTGCTTTGTTAGATTCAGGGCCGCGACGTGGAATCGATCAAACAAAGCGGTAACAAGCCTCCGTACTTCATTCAGGACAGACATGTCTCAGACGCTAATGAACATCTACAACCTGTTGCCGGTAAGAGTGCGCCCAGTTGCCGCAGGCTTGCGTGGTGCTTACTTGCGTGCCTGGCGGTATGGGCCAGAAACCGACCGGTTGGTTGATGAAGCGCTGGAGAAAGAGAAGTGGACGCCTGAACAATGGCGCTCGTGGCGTGAGGAGCGTATGGCTTTTGTTCTGCATCGGGCCGCCACCAAGGTTCCTTATTATCGCGAATATTGGCAGAAGCACCGGTTAAGAGGAGATCACTCTTCATTTGAGATTCTCGAGAACTGGCCCATTTTGGAAAAAGAACCTCTCCAACTGAATCCGCGAGCATTTATTGCTGACGATTGCCATCCGCATCGAATGTTTCGCGAACACACGAGTGGTACAACCGGAAAATCACTCGAGCTATGGTGGAGTCTCAGCACCGTACGTGCTTGGTATGCTCTTTTCGAGGCCCGCTGCCGTCTTTGGTATGGGGTTTCGCGCCATGATCGGTGGGCCATAATTGGCGGCCAACTGATTACACCGGTTCATCAGCAAAAGGCCCCGTTCTGGGTTTGGAACTATGCTCTCAATCAGCTGTATTGCTCGGCTTATCACTTGGCTCCCGGATTTCTTGCCGCATATCTCGACGCGCTAATTCGCTATCGAGTTCGTTATCTGTGGGGTTATACATCCGCCCTTTATGAGCTTGCGCAAGCCGCTCTGGAATTCGGAGGTAGTTTCAACATCCGCGTCGCCGTCACCAATGCTGAACCCGTCTTTGACTATCAACGAGCAGCGATCGAAGAAGCGTTTGGCTGCCCGGTACGCGAGACTTACGGATTGGCAGAAATAGTTGCCGCTGCTAGCGAATGCGAGTTAGGAAAGAAGCATCTTTGGCCCGAGGTCGGCTGGGTGGAAACACTAAATGGCGCTCACCCGGGGAATCATGATGATCGCAACGAACTTATTTGCACGGGATTGTTGAATTCAGACATGCCATTGATCCGGTACCGCACTGGGGACAGTGGCGTTTTAGCAACTGAGGAAAAGTGTAGTTGCGGGCGCACTCTTCCGGTCGTGCAAGCTATCGAGGGCCGAGTTGACGATTCGTTGTATACAGCAGATGGACGCCGGATCGGCCGATTGGATCCTGTGTTCAAGGCTGGCTTGCCTGTGCGCGAAGCACAAATCGTTCAGGAGACCCTGGGCCAATTACGCATCCGCTTTGTGGCGGCGCCGGACTATACGACTGAGGCAGGCCGCTCGATGATTGAGCGGCTACAAGCGCGCGTCGGAAAGCTGGAGATCGTATTAGAGCAAGTTGAAAAGGTACCGAGAACAAGCAACGGAAAATTCCGTGCAGTCGTTTGCAAACTTCCGAAACTAGAAATCCCGTCTTCATAAAGCCGTGAACCTTGCCATTGTTAGTCAATACTACCCTCCTGAGGTGGGTGCGCCACAGGCCCGCCTCTCGGAACTTGCCGCACACTTCGTGAATCATGGGCATCACGTGACCGTCCTGACTGCAATGCCCAACTACCCGACCGGCACGGTTTATCCTGGATATGGCGGCTGGCTACGGCGTGAGCGACTTGAGGGTGTTGAAGTAATTCGAACCTTTATCTATCCAACGAAAGCAGCTGACTTTTCGCGTCGGCTAACCAACTATTTCTCGTTTGTTGCGTCATCAATAGTGATTGGTAGCGCTATTTTGCCGCGTCCCGATTACCTATTGGTCGAGAGCCCTCCATTGTTCTCTGGTTTCTCTGGCACCTGGCTCAACTGGATGAAGGGCGCGCGTCTGATATTTAACGTGTCTGACCTTTGGCCCGAAAGTGCGGTTCGGCTGGATCTAATAAAGGATGGAGGAATGGCCCATCGCCTGGCCTCCTTATTGGAGGCTTTCTTTTACAAAAATGCCTGGTTAATTACGGGTCAGTCGAAAAGTATCCTTGCGAACATCAGCAAACGGTTTCCGCAGCAAAAAGTCTTTCACCTCTCAAACGGAGTTGATACGCAAAAGTTCGGGCCAATTTATCGCACAGAAGAAGTTCGTAGAAAGCTTGCGACCAATGGTGAATGCGTGGCGTTATATGCCGGCTTACATGGGCTCGCACAAGGCCTCGATCAGGTGTTGATGGCAGCGCGCATGTTGCGAGGGGATAAAGACTTCAGCTTCACGCTAATCGGCGATGGACCAGAAAAACAGAACCTACAAACACGGGCGCGCAACGACGGATTAACCAATGTACGATTTGTTGATGCGCAGCCAGCATCCGAAATTCCGGCGTTTCTGGCTTCTTCGGATCTGGCCCTGGTTATTCTGAAAATAGACATACCGGGCGCCGTGCCTTCGAAGTTGTATGAAGCGATGGCGAGTGCGCGACCCGTCGTTCTGGTAGCTCAGGGCGAGGCCGCGGAGATTGTCCAAAACCATGAAGCTGGGATCGTTGTGACTCCTGGTGACATCGATGGACTTGCGCACGCACTGCGAACTCTTCGTGAGAATCCGGAACTCCGCCGGACCATGGGCGCGAATGGTCGTCGGACGGTAGAGAGGTTATTCAACCGCAAGGATATTGCTAGTCGTTTCAGAGAGTACCTGGAAGCTAATCTCGATCTTAAGGATGAAGGTCAGGTAGAACCACCCAGATGAGGGAGATCCAATTAGCAGATGGGCGACGCAGCTGACAAGATGGACCTCATTGCTTCCGAGCGGACGCGTATAGAAGCAGAGTATCAGAGGCGAGAACGTGAGCTTGCTCCTGATCTGTACGCACCGTGGCAACCGGCTGAGATGTTGAGTGGAAGCAGTCGTAAGAGGATTGCCGCAGCGCTTCTTCACCGCAATGGTGTGTTTCCAAGAGTTGGTGACAAGTGTCTCGAGATTGGAGTTGGGAATCTCGGATGGTTGGGTGACCTAATTTCGTGGGGCGTGCACGAGCGAGATATTTACGGCATTGAATTACAAACCAGCAGGGTCGAGCACGTACATGAAATCCTGCCGTGCTGTGATGTGAGGACTGGCGACGCGAGCGCTTTGCCGTGGCCCGACAATTCATTTCACCTTGTGATTGCCTCCACTGTGATCTCTTCGATTCTTGAACAAAAAATCCGGCGCCAGGTCGCCGCAGAGATCACTCGAGTAATTCAACCGGGCGGCGCATTGCTGTGGTATGACTTTGCTTACAACAACCCTCGAAATCCGAGTGTAAGACGAATCTACCGTTCCGAACTTAAAGAGTTGTTTCCAGACCTGCATGGACCAATTCGTAGGATAACACTCGCACCGCCGATAGCCAGATTCGTAGTACCGAAGAGCTGGCCTTTAGCTGTTTTGCTTGAGACGGTGCCGTTTCTTCGTACGCATCTTCTGGCAGTACTCAGAAAAAACTGATGATCGGAAGGCCCTTAAAAGTTCCGTATCACCGCCCCGACCTGGGCGAGCAGGAGATCGCTGAAGTGGTTGACACGTTGCGATCCGGCTGGCTGACTAGTGGTCCCAAAGTGAATAGGTTTGAGCATAAGTTCGCCTCCGCGGTCGGTGCCAAATTCGCTGTGGCGGTCAACTCCTGCACTGCTGCGCTACATCTTGCACTGGAGGCACTCCAGCTAAAACCTGGTCAAGGTGTTCTCGTTCCAACAATGACGTTCGCAGCCACAGCCGAGGTCGTGCGTTATCTGGGAGCAATTCCAATACTCGTCGATTGCGATCCGGTCACGCTAAACCTCGACCTCGAAGACGTCCCGCGAAAAATATCGTCGTTGCGCGCAGGACGAATAAGCTCGTTGCCTCCCGATTTGAACATCGCCGGCATCATCCCAGTGCATGTGGGCGGATACATGATGAATGTTGCCGCGGTCCAACAATTGGCATCTGCCAGTGGCTGGTGGATCATTGAGGACGCGGCCCACGCTTTTCCCGCCGCGTGGACCAATGACAATGGTTCGCGGTGGCAAAGGTGTGGGGAACGAACAGCAACGGTGACGTGCTTCTCTTACTACGCAAATAAAACAATCACTACCGGTGAGGGCGGAATGATTGTGACTGAAGATGCCGACCTCGCACAGCACATGCGCGTCATGTCGCTGCATGGGCTATCTAATGATGCCTGGGGAAGATATGCAGATCATGGTAGCTGGGATTATCGAATCATTGCACCAGGATATAAATACAATCTCACGGATATTGCCGCGAGTATCGGTATTCACCAAATAGACCGTGCAGAGGAGATGCGGAAAAAACGCGAAGTAATTGCGGGTCGTTATGCGGCCTCGTTGGGCGAAGTAAGTCAATTGGAATTGCCGCTGGTTGATGCTACCCGCGTCCATTCCTGGCATCTTTTTCCAATCAAGCTAAATCTCAAAGAGCTGTCGATTGATCGCAATGAATTCATAGTGGAACTGAAACGTGAAGGTGTTGGTTCTTCCGTTCATTGGCGACCACTGCATCTCCATCCTTACTATCAAGAGAACTTTGATTGGCT
>DATIBX010000074.1:0-4804 GCA_035457105.1 Pyrinomonadaceae bacterium | reverse complement strand
GCGTTCGATAAAGACTTCGGCCGTCTTGCTGTCTGAAGTTTCGATGTTCACCGACCCGTTTAGGCCGGAAAGTTCAACTTGTGCACCAGGCGCAAGCTCATATGAACGACGTATCTCCTCGCGCACTTGATCTGAGGCGTTGTGAGAGACGAGACCTTTTATTTCGGCGACTGGTCCAGAATCTCGTGATGCTGACCTGACCACGATTCCAGCTACTCCAGCTAAAAGTACCAGCGCGACGAGAATTACAATACGTTTCATACTTTCGTCCTTAAGTTTGATATGACTTTCGCGGTCATTAACGAGCATTTTCACAGATAAGTTTCCATTATCTGTAGGGGCGGCACACGGAGTGCCGCCCCACCTTCCAAACGAGGGCCTCAGCGTCAGTTTCTGATCGTTTCTGTTCGTGTGTTTTGAAGGCCATATCCTTTGGGCATCGCAAACTAAATGGGAAATGGGGCGGCCGCGGAGTGCCGCCCCTACAAGATGGCTCCTTGACTTGTCTTTGCTCGCAGCATAGATTCATTTCACACCACGAAAGACCGGGCTTTGCGTTCTACCTCCAGAAGTATTCGTATGAGTGAAAAGGATTTAAAAGACCTCAAAGTGTTGATCGTTGAAGATGTCGAGGACACGCGACTCTTCATGCGTCTCGAACTTGAGCAGGAGGGCTTCATCGTTTTCGAAGCTGCGGATGGACGGGCAGCAGTCGATGCGGCCGCTCGGGACAGGCCTGACATAATCCTGATGGACCTTAGCCTGCCTAAAATGGATGGACTTGCCGCTGCCAAACTGATTCGTGAAGACGAACGATTCAAGAACGTGCCGCTGATTGCTGTTACGGCCCATCAAGAGAATGACTTTCGCACCGGCGCTCGCGATTCCGGTTTTGACGCATATATCACCAAGCCTCTGGACGTAAATTGGCTCAAAGGTCTGCTCGACCGCCTGCTGACTTAACTACCTTTTCAAATGCGCTCCAACCCTGAGTCGGTCACGATTCGAGACATCGACACTCTCGCAGAGATGCGACAAATCGAAGTTTTGCAGAAAGAGATCTGGGGAGTGGAGGATCTCGAGGTGTTCCCTGCGCTGGCACTGCGACCGTTGAAAGAACTTGGCGCCGTTCTGATTGGAGCATTCAGCAACCACGATTTAGTCGGTTTTGTCTTTGGCTTCCCCGGAATAATCGAAGGCGAAACAGTTATTCATTCAGACCTGCTCGCAGTCAAACCGGAATTTCGGTCGTTAAATCTTGGCTTCCTTTTGAAGCTGGCCCAACGTGATAAGGCGCTATCGTTAGGAGTAAATAAAATCACCTGGACCTTTGACCCGCTGCAGTCTCGAAATGCACATCTGAATTTCGCTAAACTTGGTGTCACCTCAAGGCGATACGAGATCGACTTTTACGGCGAAACCACCAGTCCTCTCCACCAAGGCAGTACTGACCGTTTATGGGTGACCTGGAATCTTAATAGCACACGTGTAAAAGACCGGTTGGCCCAGGTTGGGGAGATTGAGGAGCAAGTGCCAGCCGAAGCCAAAACACTAATCGTCAAGTCCAAGGACGGAATTCCTGAAGCGAAGTTTTCGACAACGGATGAAACCTTGCTGATAGAGATACCCACGATGGAAATTTCGAAGCCGATGCGACACGACTGGAGGATGGCTACAAGAGAGGCTTTCTCGCTGGCGATCGAGTCGGGTTACGAAGTAAGAGAGTTTTGCCGCAGAGGACCTGAAGTGGGCGTTTATGTTCTGAGGCGAATTTCCAGTTAATTCGATGGCTAAGCCTTAGCTTTATTCGCTTCTGAGTATCGCCCCAATTTTCATCTCTTGATAATTCTTGATCGTTGACTCTTCTTCCTTGGTCAGCTTGAGGGGACCACTTCACCAAACGGCCCGCACATTCTTGGCATTGCAAAAAAGCCGAGGCACGGGCCTCGGCTTTTTGCTGAGCGATTCAGAACTCTTAGAACGTGTAGCGCAGTGCGAACTGCATTACGCGGCCCGCCTTGGTTTCACCTAGAGGATTCTGAGTCGCAGTGAAGTTACCAAAACCAACAGGAGGTGCCCCACCAAAAATGAACGGGTCGGTGTTCAAACCGGTACCGTTGAATCCGGTAAAGCGCTGCGTGTTTGTCAGGTTAAAGACTTCCCAACGGAACGTTAACGCATGACCTTCCCAGGGCATCTTGAACGTCTTGTGGAGACCCGTATCAAGCGAGAAATATCCTGGGGCTCGAATTACGTTTCGGTCCCCAGCTTCCCCTGGTTTTGGATCACGAAAGCTCACGTAAACTGCCGCGGGATCTGCAAACATATTCGGTTCGCCTTTCACATCTCCAAAATGTGTTTCGATCGGCTTCACGCTGACCATTCCCGAGGAGATTTGCCAGTTTGTGGCCCATCTTTGGAATGCGAATGCACGAGCCGAGGCCGGCAAGCCGGAATTCCAACGAAAGATCCCAGTAATGTCCCAGCCTCCCAGAATCGCATTCGTAACCCTCCCCGCTCCTGACAAAAACTTCTTGCCACGTCCAACCGGCAAACCAACGAGCCAGTTCGCAGTGATGTTGTGGCGAATGTCGAAGTCTGAGTTTGCGTAGTTAAGTTCAGGGTTGAGTGGATTGAAGATCAACGAGGCTGTTGAAAAGTTTCCGGCGTTCTGGAGACCGGAAGCATCGTCCAGTGAATGTGAAAGCGTGTAGTTGAAGTCAAATACCACGTCGTTCGACAGCCGCTGGCGGACGCTAACTTGTGCTGAATTGTAGTTCGATAAAGCAAAGGTCGACCACGTATTCAGTGCTGCGTACTGGGGGTTAACGAAGGTATTGTTAAAGATCGAGGCTGGTTTGTCATCCCATCTCGCACCCGATTGCAAGAACGTATAGTCGGTGACGTTTTGACCGCCAACAACAGGCAACGCTATGCGTCGATAGGCAGCTTGACTGGCAGTTAGCGCGCGGTTAGTGCCCAGCACCGCAAACGTTCCAGCTATGCCAGGCAGAATATTCTCAAAGAATGGAATTGGTTGTACTGAAGTGATCGGCACGCCTGAATAGCGTAAGTCGATCAGATGTTGCATCGCTTCATAGAAAGTCTGCCCTGACTTTGGATCTCTTAGGTTGTTGAAGTGCATTATGTCGCGCTGGCCCAAAAGGTTTCGCGCGAACCGGCCGACATAGCTGAGTTCAACAGAAAGTCCCCTGCCAACTTCACGAGCGTACGAGAAGTTGTAGCTATAGTTGACGGGTGTAGTGAGAGTGTCATCAAGCGATGTCTCAATACGCTCTGCACCGTTCGCTGGTTGCATCAACGGGAAGGATATCTGATTGCTGAACTTACCGGCGATGCCTGGCAGCGTTCGAACATCCTGCGCACCACCGGTGAATAGTGGCGCCAGTTTGGTACTCACATTGTAGGTGTTAACCGGAATGCTTAACGCAGACGCGAATCCAAGTTGATTGCTAAGGTCAAAGTTGACTGCGAGCGCGCTTCCGATGCGATCGTAGGTAGTGCGAAAACCAGCACGAAGTACGCTCTTTCCTTCACGACCAATCAGTTTTCCCCAGAAGTTATCTGGCAGGTTGGGTGACCACGCCACAGCAAAAACCGGGGCGAAGTTATTCCAGTCCTGACTGTAGAAACCAGGTTTCCCGTTGGCCTTCCCTGACAAGTCCAGACTGATTGGATCATTGAAAGGTACGCCCATATCGGCACCCGCTTTTCGCTTTTCAAAATATCCACCGAGCGAAGTTGTAGGTTGAACCTGGAACCCATTCACCTCATAAACTGGCGTCGACGTTCCCCATCGTACACCATAGGTGAGTGTCAAGTTCGAGCGCATCTTCCATTGGTCCTGCAAGTAAACCTCGTACTCCTGAGTCGCGAAAGTACGATCTGCGGAGTTTCCTTGTGGGAGCAACTTGCCGTCGGCATCGTACAAAAAGTTCGCAGAGTAGCCAGAAAAGCGACCGATGACTGCTGAAAGGATGTTGCGAAGCGGCGTCAACGAGTTGCTCGCGACATCAGGGAATATGGCCCCACCAGATGCATCCGCTCCGGCCGTGGTCAGCACAGCCGACGACGCGTTATAGCCGGAGGGATTCGTCGTAAGTGAATCGAAGGCATTTGCGAATGACTCCCTTGTGTTCTTAATAAGGCGCACGTTGCCGCCGAACTGTAAGGTGTGATTGCCTTTGATCAGAGTTAGATCGTCCACAAAATTGTGTACCGGTGTAACTCGAGTAAGAGCAGTCGTCAGAGTCGGAGCAAATATAAAGCGAAACGAGACATTGTTAGCATTCTGGTCGCCTTGCCTGCTGAACGCGGCACGGGTCAGGCCATAGGTAAACCTGTTAACTAGAGTGTTGGAGATGG
Source organism: Pyrinomonadaceae bacterium (assembly GCA_035457105.1). Taxonomy (GTDB): domain Bacteria; phylum Acidobacteriota; class Blastocatellia; order Pyrinomonadales; family Pyrinomonadaceae; genus PSRF01. Next base: position 418 of record DATIBX010000074.1, on the reverse strand, counting down.
TCCATGAGTGACCCAGACCAAAGCCTTTCGGGTGGTACCAGATCGAAGGAGCAGGCTGGTCAGGGAAAGTAGGAAGTTGTCCGATGTTGTCTTCTTGATAGTTGCCACGAACAAAAAGCGTTTGTCTGTCCGTGAGATTCAAATCGAACTTCAGAGCATAGGTGTCATACGTCGTTGGCGTCGAAGCGTTAAAACGAAAGCCACCTGTATTAATTCCATCACCTACAGTCGTATCGTTGGCGACGTATCGTCTGGCTTTGTCGGCCAGAAAGTTAACTGCAACCGGATTAACGCCAGGCGTTACTCCGTTTGCAGTGGTGTAGGCCGAATTAATTTTTGCTGCATCCAAGCAACGAAAACCGCTCGGAGTTCCAGCCGGGCAAGACGGATCACTTGCGCCGCTTGCAGTTTTATAACG
>DATIBX010000073.1:0-2882 GCA_035457105.1 Pyrinomonadaceae bacterium | reverse complement strand
TCAAGCATGCTGCGCACGCCGTCCAGGTGGTTGTTGAATATTTCTTTGGCGGCATCCAGCAACTTGAATATGGTTTTGTCGCTCACAAAGTAATAGACGTTCGCGCCCTCTTTGCGTGTGACGACAATATTTTTGTTACGCAAAACGGCAAGTTGTTGTGAGGCGTTTGCCGGTTCGACATCAAAATGCTTACTGATCTCGTTGACAGTCAGCTCCCCGTCCCGCAAAGCATCAAGAATTGATATTCTCAACGGGTGCGCCAGGGCTTTAAAAAAGTCCGCTTTGAAGTCGCTTAGTTGCTGCCTCATTTAACCGTCCTCGTCTCTGCAGTCTTTCCGACTGATTAGGACTAGCAGATATGCGTATCTGCAAACTCTTGCATATTCTAAGATCGTCGCTCCGCCCAGGTCAACGGTGGTTTCCGACAGGATCGTTCCGAACTTTTTGCCATAATTCCAAAACTCTTAGGAGTGGATTGAACCAACAACAAGAACAAACCTGCTCGTATTATTGTGCGTCTGCCCCTCTCTGGTTACTCAGAGTTCCTAAGTTCTGCCCCTTCTCTCGTCAGAACGGTAGCTTTGTTTTGGCCGAAGGTGGCACAATGGCCCGCACTCATTTTCTATTCGAAAGGTTGATTAGGATGAAAGGTCACGGCACGCATCATGTGAAAATGATCGGCGTGCGCGATTTGCGCGATATTAACCAGACGATTTTTCTCCATTTAATAAGGGATCGTCAGCCTATCTCGCGTGCAGATATTGTCAAGGCGACCGGTCTCCAGCCCGGGACGGTCTCCGCCATAGTTAATCGGTTGATAAAGCAGAAGCTCATCTATGAAGGAGTGGAAGGGCCGTCAAGCGGAGGCCGTCCACCGAAGTATCTTCACGTGAATGCAGAAAGCGCTTATGTTCTTGCAATAGACCTGGGTGTGAAGGAATCGATCTACGCCGTAAGTGATTTTAATGGTCGAATACTGACGCAAAAATCCGTAATTACAGAAGGCGAGCCAAAAGCGTTTCTTCGTTCACTGGCAGGTGAAATCCGTAGATTGGTAAGTACCCAATATCCTAGAGCTCGCGTCGAAGCAGTGGGCGTAAGTGTGCCAGGATTAGTCGACCGCGCAGCTGGTACAGTGATCGTTTCACCGAATTTAGGATGGCGAGCCGTTCCTGTGCGCGCGTTGATGGAAGAGAAGTTGGAATTACCTGTATACGTGGAAAACGACGCGAACGCCGCAGCCTTCGCTGAATTGTGGTATGGCCCACTCGACGAGGTCAGCGCACGAACGCTGCTTTCAGTACTCGTTGTTGAAGGTTTGGGCACCGGATTGATCATTAACGGAGAATTGCACGTGGGTACCAGCATTGGCCTGGGTGGCTTCGGGCACATGACAATGGATCCCAAGGGGTTGACTTGTTCATGCGGCAGGCGCGGGTGCTGGGAAACTTTTGCCTCAAACCGGGCCACACTGGATAGGTATAATGCTGTAGCCAAACCAAGGAACCCGATCCGCGCTGTAAGCGAATTAATTTCCCTTGCTGGCCAGGGGGATGCCGTTGCGCTTGAGACCCTTCAAACAACCGCCCGTTACTTAGGTGAGGGAATCGCGAGCCTGGTACACGGCCTTAGCCCCGAAGTTGTCGTCATCGGCGGTGAAATTACAGGTGCCTGGCCCATCATCCGACCCATTGTGGAAGGTTGTATTAAAAGTAACTACATAGTCCCGCCAATCAGTTTCAAAGTACGTCCATCAAGCGTGCTCCGTCCCAGTCTCTTCGGAGCGATACCCATCGCACTTCAGAATTGTTTTAGAGACGATCGCAACAAACAAAGCAACGGGGTCAAAGCTCCACAAGCCTCTATCCCGACGTTACGACGCATTCCGGCGCGGCTCTCGTAAATGGTGATTGACGCCTGAGTGTCCGCATGCTATTAAGGCTTTGTCATCGTCAATAACTAAGTACAGGACAGTGGCAGAATGAGAGTGAGAATGGTTGCCCGTAGGAGTGTGCCTGGCCACAAGATCTGGTCGGCGTGGTTCTCTCGGTCAATGTCCTTACTATTATTCTTCACTCTGTTAACCGCGGGGGCGCGGGCACAAGAAAACCGCAGGGTCCATCACAAAACAATTCAATTCAAGAGCGAGTTAATCGGGAAAGTTCTTCCCTACGACGCGCTGTTACCGCCCGGTTACTTCAAATCCAACAGACGTTATCCCGTGCTCTATCTTTTACATGGCCTCTTTGGACGCCACGACGATTGGATCACGCGAACCAACTTGGCCGAATACGCGGCTCAATACGAGCTGATCATAATTACTCCTGAAGGGCACGATAACTGGTATGTCGATAGTGCCACTGTGCCTCAAGATAAATACGAATCTTACTTTGTGCGCGAACTGATCCCTGATGTTGATGCGCGATATCGCACCATAAAAGATCGGCGTGCGCGCGGCATAGCAGGCTTGTCGATGGGCGGCTACGGCGCGCTAAAGTTTGGTATCAAACATCGGGGTTACTTTGCATTTGCAGGTTCACTGAGTGGAGCTTTGGATCCTGCAAGCAGAACCGAAGAGCACCCCGGATTCGCTTGGGAGATTCTCCGCCCATCCCTGGTCGCAGTGTTCGGGCCACCAAACAGCCCTGCACGCGAGGCCAATGACCTTCATCAAATCGCGCGCAGCGCATCAGATATTTCTTCGCTTCCATATTTATATTTCGACTGCGGCTTAGAAGACGGCTTTCTGGCAACGAATCGGGAGTTTGCGGAAATACTGGTTGCGAAAAAGATCCCTCATCAGTACCGGCAACTTCCCGGTGGACACAACTGGGAATACTGGGACCGACAGGTGAGGGAGATTTTACGGCTCTATGCGGATC
>DATIBX010000072.1:0-5950 GCA_035457105.1 Pyrinomonadaceae bacterium | reverse complement strand
CCTCGCGACAGGGCTCGTTCTGACATGAATCAATCTCGTGCTTCCAGAAGTCGAGCCCAGCTTGGTCCGGCTCGCGATTGAGGAAATCGTGATAGTGCTGACGGACGTAGAAGTCAGTATTGAATGAAGCCGGTCGCACTGGACTCTGCAAGTCCGTCGCATCGTTGGACGTGATGGTCACGGTAGTGATGTTTGGACCACCCAGCGAAGTTGCGGTTGGGTTGGAGAGTTTTAGATCAAGTGTCTCCGCGGCTTCCTGGAAGTTATCGTCAGTTATTAGTACCACAAAACTCTTTGAGGTTTCTCCTGCGGCGAATTTTATAGTGCCGGCGGCAGCGGTAAAGTCAGAGCGATCGCTGGCAGTTTGGGCCAGCGTTCTGTAGTCGACAGTTGCCGCTCCCGCACTATTACCGGACCGAGTAACCGTTATTGAAACCTGATGGTTGGTCTCATTAACTGGATAATTCTGAGCGCTAAACTGGACCAGCGAAGAGTTTGAAGCGGCATCGATGATGGTTCCGACTCCTTGATCATCGGCCAACGTTGCTCGAAATGGAGCTGAAAGATTCATGAAGAATATCTCGTCTGATTCAGCTGCGCCATCCGTCAGAATTGGCACCTCAACATACTTAACCGTCTCACGAGCTAGAAACGTCAGGGTTCCGGAAGTAGAAGTATAGTCGGCGCCTGCAGTTGCCCCGGAGTCAGCAGTGGCATAGTTGACCAAAACTACACGCTCGCTCGGCGCTGAAAGTTCGACAGTGAACACTGCATTTGCGCCAGCCCCTTCCACCACGCTGACGTCATTGACAGCGATCTGCGGCAGTGGATCGTTATCTATGATCGGAACGAATACAGAGGGAATCACGATTGATGCGTTCACTGGATTGCTCAACGCCAGCTCAAAGTCTTCAGTGTTTTCATCAAGCGTGTCACCAAGGATTGGAACTACGATCTGCTGAGTCTCGGTACCAGGCTGAAACGTAAGCGTTCCTGAGACAGGTACGAAATCACCGTTAGCAGTCGCAGTGATTCCGGTTGTGGCATAGTCGAATGACACGGTGCGGCTGGTTTGAGCATTGAGGTGAACTCCAATATTTGCATTCTTTGCGCCTAGGTCGCCCTCGATGTAACCGTCGAAGGCCTGTCCATCAATCAAGATAGTCAAAGGTGTGCTCGCATCAAAAATATGTAGGACGGTTTGATATGAGCTTCCTAATGACTCACGCGCAGCAGTTCCACTAAGAGTCAATTGAACAGTCTCTTCTGATTCAACGATGCCGTCGTTAGCGACAGGCAAACTAATAATCTTCTGTGTATCTCCGTCGGCGAAAGTGAGCGTCCCTGAGACTGCAGTGTAGTCAGTGCCCGCCGTTGCGGAACCATCTGCGCTCGAGTAGTTGACCGTGAGCTGCCCTTTTGATCCGCCAGTTCGCACTACGACAATTTTCGCGTTTCCGACATCCTCAAGGGCATTAAAGTTTGCGGTGCTAAACTCCAAAGCGCCCGCAGTGACGGAAGAATCGCATGGAGAAAATTCCGAGGTGTTGCCAAGTGGGTCTGTTGCAGTAGCAGTGATGGTCCTGCCGGCTGGTAATGCGATTGCCAAATTGATGTCAATTGATGCGAGACCATTCGCGTTGGTCGTCACTTGGGTATTCCCGAGAGTAACGGATCCTTCACCGTTTCCCGAAACATCGCAAGCAAGAACTGAGTAAAAGTCGATCCGGTATTGCGTATTTGCTTTGCTCGATAACGAGCCAATTATGTGCGTGTTACCACCGGCAGAAGTGATGGATAAAAGTACGGGAAAGTTCTGCAAGTGGTTTGCACCTTCGTCCAGGTCTCCCTGGTCGTTCGCCTCCACCTGATCGTCGAAGTTAAGGTCAATTCCCAAGAAGCCATTTGAAAAGATTGAATTTCCCCGAATTGAATTGTTTAGCGAACTCGCTGTAAGTTCGACGCCCCGACCATTGAATGCAATTACATTTCCTTCGCCTGGCTGGTCTCCACCAACCGTATTGTCATTCGAATCATTGATGGTAAGTCCCTGCACGGTGTTTGGGAGCGGTCCAGTATTGGCGGCGTTGACACCGATAAAGTTTCCCTTGATTACATTCGACCCGGTTCCGGATGTGACCAGCCCACCGACTTCAATGCCTCTGACATTTCCGGAGACAACATTTCGAGCACCGGCCTGGGCACCGCCAATGACGTTCGACGCAGATTGAACGGAAATTCCGATTAGATTAGGTAAGGCTCGATCGCCTGTGACGTTTGTGCCGATCAAATTTCCCAGAACCGTGGCGTTCTCAGTTCCGCCACTTAACTGCAAGCCGGGCCCGGTGTTTCCAGAGATAAGATTTCCGGCTCCGGCTGCTATCCCACCAATGGTGGCCTTCCCAGTTACGTTGAGTCCGGCTCCATTACCAAGTGAAAGAGTTCCAGTGATATCGGTCCCAATATAATTGCCTTGCACCGTAGCACTGATTGGACCAACAGTGGTCACGTCGAGATTAATGCCGGCGCCGTTGTTTCCTGAAATCACATTTCGCGCAGCCACGGTCGTCCCACCAATTACGCAATTGTTGCCACGCAGCTGGATACCGTTACCATTTGGAACTTTTGAGGTACCTAGGATGTCAGTCCCAATGAGGTTACCCTGGACTGTGACTCCAGGAGCATTTAGATTGATACCGCCTTGCTGATTTCCGGAAATCAGGTTAGAGGCTCCGACCGTGGTGCCGCCAACCAGATTGTTTCCAGATGGACTTCCAGTATTAATCAAATCAATTCCATAAAAATCATTTCCCATTTCGGCCGTGCCTGTCGCATTTGTACCCAGAAAATTACCCTGAATCACATTGTCGGGTGAGGTTAAGCTAATTCCGCTGAAAGTATTGCCGGAGATAACATTGCGAGCCGCCGCGGTTGTGCCCCCAATGACGTTTGCGGCACTGTCTGAAATGCTAATGCCACTTTGCTTATTGGGTTGCTTTGAAGTACCAGCAGGATCCAGACCTATAAAGTTTCCTTCGATGTGATTATTTGCATTCGTCAGCAGAGATATTCCAGAGCCCTCGAAACGATTAATTACCAGCCCTCGTACGGTTGAACCCCCACTAGAGATCGTGATCCCGTGAACACCGGCACCGGCGGAAACACCGTTTAATTCAATTTGGGGATGACCTACCGAAAAACCTGGCTGAGTCGAGCCGTCAATCACGACCGGTTCTGTGATAGTCGGTAAGCCTGAAGTAAGATTTATCGTATGAATTCCAACACCCGGAATATTGAAAACTATTCTATCTGCGCCTACATGTGCATTTGCATCAAGCATCGCTTGCCTAAGGCTGCCAGCACCGCTGTCAGTTACATTAGTGACCGTAAAATCGACACTTACGGCCTGAAGACTCTGTGCTCCAGCCTTGTTTATTAAAACAAATGCAGTAGTGGCGATTGCCAAAGACAGGAAAGGGACGAAAGTAAGGGTACGTAAGCTAATTTTTTTTAGTTTCTTTGCGTAAGGCATGAGTGGAAGAGGCTCCCTTGATCGTTAAATGGGTGACTTGAGGAAGAGCACAATTTCGCGCACAGCAGATACGAAGACCAACCTCGTCAGAATCAATTTTTTTCGGGAAGTAACCCTGGGCAAAGAATTTCACGGATGCATCCGCAAAATCATGAAGAAGGGGGACACGGAATGGAAACCATGCCGTCTTTCCCAGATTACAATTCGACGGTCGCAGTCTACCACAACTAGCGCGGTCCGTTGCAACGGAACACAAAGACTGTCAAGTTAATAACCTGCAAGGATCTTTATTACTAGATTTGTCAGAACAAATGAGGCTACAGCATTTCAAGGAGTTAACGTCAGCTGCTGCTAATTGCACACTCTGTCCTTCAATGTGTGGCAGAAGTGCAGTGCTAAGTGAACTGAACGGCTCAATCGACGCGAAGTTGATGTTTATCGGCGAAGCTCCCGGGAGAAAAGGCGCTGACCGCACGAGAGTCCCTTTCTCCGGAGACCAGTCAGGATCGAATTTTGAGCGGTTCCTGGGTTCTATTGGCTTGTCACGAAGCTCTGTTTTCATAACGAGTGGCGCTCTTTGTAATCCAAGAAGGGAATCAGGGGCTAATCGCAAGCCAACCAAAACAGAATTGACTAACTGCTCGCACTTTCTGGCCAGGACAATTGGGCTGGTCAACCCGCAGGTGATTGTTACGTTGGGTTCGGTGGCGCTTGAGGCCCTCAAGCTCATTCACTATCATGAACTCACCCTGAAAGATTCCGCGGCGACAATTCAGACTTGGAACGGACGTGTGTTAGTGCCGATATATCATCCAAGTCCGCAAGTCCTGGCATCACACCGCCGCGAGGCTGAACAGCTGCGAGATTATCAGGTGGTGGCAAAAGCCATTTCAGATTGCTGACCACCCGTCCTTTCAAGTGAGGCAATTTAGATTTATATGAATTCAAATAACTCATCAGATACCGCTGGTGGCATTCAGAAGGAAGACTACGCGGCAGTGAGGCACGGCGGTGCAGGGCTCGCAAACCTGTCGACACGAGGTCGTTTTGAAGTGAGCGGAAGTGAGGCCGTGCTGTTTCTCAACGGTCTCATCACAAATGACATGAAGACGCTCGGAGCGAATAATTGGATGTTGGCAGCGTTTCCGAATGTGCAAGGCCGCCTTATCGCAGTAGTTCGCGTTGCCAGACTGACAGACGAAACCTCAAGCCCCCGATTCTTTCTGGACACTGAAGAAACCACCCACGACAAAGTCCTTAAAGCAATCGAACGTTTTACACTGGCGGGAGACTTCAAGGTAGTTGACGCAACAAGCGACACTTCTCTCTTGACGATTCAGGGTAAGCAGGCACCAGAAATCATTCAGCGCGCACTTGGGATCGACGTTAGGGGTCTAAGTCCGAAAGGAGTTCTTAAGGCATCGTTCAATGGAGATCCACTGACGATTCTCCACGCAACCCATACAGCAGAAGATGGGTTTGATTTGCTTACTTCAGCGACAATCGCTTCGTCGCTTGAGGATGGTCTGATTAAAGCTGGAGCAGTACCAATTGCAAATGAGACGTTTGAGACCATGAGGATCGAAGCGGGCGTGCCGAAATTCGGAATCGATATGGATGACACAAACGTTGTTTCAGAAACCAACCTCGATGAAGCGATCTCTTTTACCAAGGGTTGCTACATCGGTCAGGAGATTATTGCGCGAATAAAATATCGCGGACATGTAGCTAAAAAACTGACCGGTCTCTTGTTTGACGCAGGGGCGCAAGGTGATGTGGCAAGCCCGATCAAATTTGAGGGTAAAGATATCGGGCGAATTACTTCTGTTACGTACTCACCATCCTTGGGAAGATCCGTCGCGCTCGCTTACGTTCGGTACGAACGTACTGAACCCGGAACGAGAGTTACTGTGATTGCTGGTGATCGCGAGATCGAGGCGACAGTTCACGAACTTCCTTTCGTGCGCGGTAGCTGGTATCCAGAGAGTGTAATGACGAATGTCTGAACAATCGAACAATGCGAACGAAACAAAGCGCGACCTTGATTACGCACAAGCACGACTTGCCTATTCAATCATCGAGTCGCTGGTAGACCATACGCGCGTAGTAAGTGACCTGGTAGCGCTGATGGCCCAGGTGTTAGACGAAGACACGACCAAAGCTCTTACTAAAACTCCGACCTGGTCCGCTTACCTCGACAGCCGTCGCTCGATGGAGAAGACGCGTCAAGACGTCGAGAAATTTGCAGAAGTGCTTAAACAACTCCAACCCTAGTTGTACGGGCGGCACTCCGTGGCCGCCCCCTCTTCTTCCAAATGAGCAGGCCATCGGATCAAAGGTGGGGCGGCACTCCGTGGCCGCCCCCTCTTCTTCCAAATGCGTAGGCTGTCGAATCAAAGGTGGGGCGGCCACGGAGTG
>DATIBX010000071.1:0-3047 GCA_035457105.1 Pyrinomonadaceae bacterium | reverse complement strand
ATCTTCTACTTTCAGGCGCATATTTAACAAAGCGGCGCCAAGCCGCCGCACTCCAAGGACTTGAAGAAAAGGGGTAAGGTCGCCAGTGATTGACCGCGATACTGCGGACGGAATCCGAACAGGATCAAGCGGCCCTTGCCCATCTTAACTTCCACTAACGCTGCCTTCCCCTTAACCAGTTCAGCACCCAATAACCAACCCGACAAGAGAGGATTTTCAGCTTGGGGATATCTGGCAATGACGGTGGCGTTCGAGACTGGCACAGATGAAGTCGAGTCTTCACGAAGATCAAAAACTGGAGAGTTCTCAACCCAGGCAATTGAGTCTTTCGCCATTCCTTCCGTCAACAGTTGGTTAGGTTTGAGTTCAATTCGAAGGATTGAGCCGGGCACGTAAAATTTAGCCCGAGACAAGCCCTCGACAACGTCGACAACGGGTAGCCTGAATTGTTTGATAGCGAAATCAGAAGCTCGATTTAGACAGACTAATGTTCCTCCCGCTTCAACAAATTCTTTCAGCGCTTTGACTCCTGATTCACCAATTCCACCAGTCAGCTCCGGAGGCATGGTCAGCGTTTTGTAACCCGAGAGAATGTTTGCCTGTGATTGATCAGGGATCACAATGGTGTAGAAGTCCTTCTGGAGATTCCCTTTTTTAACTTCCTTATCGGTAATGGTCAGGAAACTGAGACACCGGCCATTGCGTTCCATAACCCACCTGGTCCAACCTTCATCCTCAGTTGGTATAGACGAGCGATAGATAGCACGTCGCGGTGGATGGCTATCGCTGCAACCGCCATTAGATCCCGTCTCCGGAAGTACAGCGTCCGTCAACGAAAGAGGATGGGAAACCGAACGGACGCGCACATTGAAGAGCAGGGGAAGTGCATGTGCCGTGACATCGTACGGTTCTATTGGATGTCCAGTGCGATCGCGTAAATCGGGATAGAGTTGTGGGAGAAGAATCGCCCTGGCAAACCCGCCATAAGGTTGGTCAAGCGGAATTACTGCAGTTCCAATCGAATATTGGTCACCATCAGCTTCGAAGGATTCCGGATACTGAACCTCGACTCCCGCTCGCTCTAGTATTCCCGTCAACTGACTACTGTGTTGTGACGGAGGAATGATGAGATATCGTATTTCATTCGCCTTTGGCGGCCGAACGGCTGCTTCTCCGATCTCATAAAATCTCTGCAACCATGACTCTCGATTTTTTGCCGCATGGTCCAACAGGAGGAAGGCAGCGGTGGTCATGTACCTGGTGATGTTTCCCAGCCCCCATTCGCCACCACGCCACAGCGGACCAAAATTCTTCGACTCTCTCCGCGGATCGTAGCCCTCCCTCGAGTTAAGTTCATCAAATTTCAGTTTGATTGGGGTCGCAATCTTTGCCGACGCGGTCTCAGAAAGAATTCGCACGCCACCGTGATAATGGGAATAAGCACGCGATGGCGACCATGCGTCATAAGTTGAGTCGGTCGTGATGCCCTGAAAGCCCTGAGCTCTCATTTCGCGGGCCATCCAGTTCCCCAGCTCGGTGTATCCCTCAACGATCTGCTTAGGTACGTTAGGCTCGACCGGTTTCATGTAAGGCGGAAGGAAGAGTCGAGAACCGAACGCTCCTTGTTGATGAATGTCATGCACAATTTGTGGATGCCATTCATTGTGAATCTTGTCGACAGTGAGTTGCGTCTCAACCTGCGTGAAGGCATACCAGTCGCGATTGTTATCGTGACCTGTGTACTTGTGGTAAAGCTCCGGAGGATCGGTGCCTTCATACGGCGTTCCGAGCGTTTTGTCGTACCAGTTTTTTACGATGTCAACGCCGTCCGGATTTAGCGAAGGCACCAACAGGATGATTGTGTTCTGGAGAATGTTTTTGATTTCCGTCTCGTTGGACGATGCGAGACGATAAGCGATTAGCATGCTCGAGAGATAAGAGCCCACTTCAGTTGAATGTATTCCGCACGTGATGAGCACGATAGTCTTGCCTCGTGCCATCAACTCCTTCGCAGCTTGATCTCGACCGGACAATGGTCCAAGTTTTCGCGGGTCGGCCAGCTTGGCTTGAATATCCTTGTACTCATCCAACCGGGCGAGGTTTTCTGGCGCGCTGATAGTGGCGACGACAAAAGGTCTATCCATCGTCGTCTTGCCGATTGTTTGGAAAGAGACGCGATCGCTCGACTGGTCTAGTCGGTCGAAGTATTCGACTACCTTTGCCCATGAAGCGAGCTTACGATCTTCGCCGGGCTGGAATCCGAGGACATCTTTAGGAGTGGGGACGGTGCCGTCTACAGCAGCCGGTGTAGCCAGGCTCAGACAAAGAAGCAAAAAGCAAAAGACGAGTTTGATTTTCATGTTCATGGAGGTAAGCCGACGACTTGTAGAGCTATTGAAGTGTAATGCAAGAGGGATGGGCTTTGAAGCCGAACCGCGCCCGGCTTGGAGAGACTGATTGGGAAGGCGAGTAGGTAGTAGCGGTCATCAATACCGATTCGCGGTAGCGACGGTAAGTCTTCAAATATTGCATCGTGAAATGATTTCGAGACTTACCCGATGCTACTCCAAGGCGGTACGGATGACTCGAACCCGTTAAGAATGCAGGCAACCAAGTCTCGCCAGGGCGGACTCAAATTGCCAGTACTTAGCCCGTTTTTCAAAGCTAAACCCGCTTGCCGAAGTGCGGATGCGCGTGTAAAGTAACGAGCGTTTTCTACCCTGCTACTCCCCGTTTTTAAAAACCGTTGGAGGTCAAACCGGATGTCTTCTGAAAGCGTCGGTGCTAATGAATTCCCAGATGTCGTGAGCACAAAGTCTGCTCCGGTTCCAGAAAACCCGCTTTTAGCGACATTTCGGCCATATATTCCCGCAGCGGCGAACATTCGTGAACTCACCGCTCTTCCATTGATCATTGGCACATTGCTGGGAATGGTTTTTGGTGCTTCCTCGCTTTGGTTGGTTTTGAAGGTCGGCCTGACTGTTAGTGCCTCAATACCGGTCGCAGTCATTTCGATCAGTCTTTTTCGTCTGCTGGGAAAGGTTGGG
>DATIBX010000070.1:0-2870 GCA_035457105.1 Pyrinomonadaceae bacterium | reverse complement strand
AAACCCGACAACATCATGATCCGCCGCAACGGTTTCGTGAAGGTGCTCGACTTTGGCCTCGCGAAACTGACCGAGAGCACGACCGACCGTTCGGCGTCTGACGCCGAAGCCTCGACTCGAGTGCTGGTCCAAACTGATGCCGGGGTGGTGATGGGCACATCGCATTACATGTCGCCCGAACAAGCTCGAGGCAAACAGGTAGATGTCAGAAGCGACATCTGGAGTCTTGGAGTTGTCGTCTATGAGATGGTGGCTGGTCACACGCCTTTTGAAGGTGAAACGCCAACCGACGTCATCGTCAGCATTACTCAGAAAGAACCGCCCCCACTCGCGCGTTTTGCACCGGAGGCCCCGCCTGAACTCGATTGGATCGTAACGAAAGCTTTGCGCAAGGATCGCGAAGAACGGTACCAAACGATTAAAGAAGTGCTCACCGATCTGCGTCGTCTTAAACAGCGGGTTGAATTCGAGCTTGAGGCTGAACGCTCAACCCCTCCTGATTCACATACCAGATCGTTAGGGAGTGGACGAGTTGCGCCGACCATGCAAGATAAGGCGCTGCCTACTGCTGAAAAGACCGTATCGCACCTGTCGAGTGCCGAGTACATAGTCGGCGGTATCAAGCGTCACAAGCTGGCAGCTCTAGTCGCCTTGATCATAGTCGTTGCTATAGCCTCCGGAAGCTATTTCTATTTCAAGCGTAAGCCAGCCCTTACAACTTCCGACACTGTTCTCCTGACCGAGTTCATCAATACAACCGGCGAATCAGTTTTCGATGGTACTTTAAAACAAGCGCTTGCAGTGCAGTTGGGCCAAACGCCGTTTCTGAACATCTTTCCTGACGACCGTGTTCGGGAGACTCTGCGTTTCATGGGTCGCTCGCCCGACGAACGGATTACAAAAGAAGTTGGAAAGGAGATTTGCGAGCGCCAGGGCATCAAGGCAATGCTCGTTGGATCGATTGCCAGCCTGGGCGCTCACTACGTCATCACTTTGGAAGCATTGAACGCCCGTTCGGGTGACCCAATTGCGAGGGAACAAGTTGAGGCTGATAGCAAAGAGAAAGTACTTTCTTCGCTTGGAACTGCCGCCTCTTCGCTGCGTAAGAAACTTGGCGAATCGCTTAGTTCAATTAAACAGTACGATGTCGCAATTGAGCAGGCTACCACTTCTTCGCTTGAGGCGTTGAAGGCTTATGCGATGGGAAATGAGGAGCGCAACAAAGGCAAAGTACGCGAATCCCTGGCCTTCTATCAGAGGGCAGTGGATCTCGATCCCAACTTTGCCATGGCGTATGCGCGAATCGGGGTCTTTTACGGCAATCAGAACCAGGTTGAGAACGCGAAGGAATACGTGCAGAAGGCTTATGAGCTGCGCGACCGCGTTAGTGAGCGCGAGAAACTCTACATCACAGAAAAATATTACAACTACGTCACCGGCGAGATAGATAAGGCGATCGAAACCCAACAGACGTGGTCCAAACTCTATCCAACCGATTTCACGCCTCATAACAACCTGGCGCTGAATTATCTTTATGTTGGTCGGTACGACGAGGCACTAAAAGAAGCGTTGGAGGCGGTGCGACTTAGTCCGAATAATATTAGCGCGCGCGAAAACCTGATCGGCAGTTTTTTGGGGCTGGAGCGGATTGACGAAGCCGAACAAGCAGCCAGTGAGTTGCTCAAAACTAATCCCGATTACCCTGGAGGCCATTACAATTCTTTTGTCTTTGCGTTTATGCGAGGCGATCTGGCTCGGATGAAACAAGAGCAGGAATGGGCCCATGGCAAACTTGACGAGGCCGAACTTTTATCCAATTTGGCGTGGACTGAGACTTTTTCAGGCAAATTTAAAAAGGGCGAGGAGTTGGCCAAGCAGTCGTCTGATATGTTTGTGAGCCAGGGGGCCAAAGAAAATGCAGCCAACGCTTTGATTACGTTATCGCAAACACAAGCGCTCGTGGGGAAATGTGACACGGCCAAAGAGAATGTCCAGCGAGCTTTGACAATCTTTAAAGGGCGGATGTCAATGTCAGGTGGTGCAACAACGCTCGCGGCTTGTGGTGATGTCTCGAAGAGTCAGACTTTGATGGATGAGGTAGTTAAGGAGTATCCAAAAGATCTGCCGGTGATGATGATCTCCGCCCCGCTTATAAAGGCGTTGATTGAAAAGGATCGCGGCAACCTGGACCAGGCCTTCGAATATCTCGAGCCCCTCCGTCGCTACGATCTTGGAATAATAGCCGGCCTTGCGAACAACTACGCGCGGGGTATTGTTCTGCTTGACCAGAAGAAGGGCGGAGAAGCCATGGTCGAATTCAAAAAGATTCAGGAGCATCGGGCGATAGACCTCTTTTCTCCGGTTCATGCGCTCGCTAATCTTCAGCTAGCCCGGGCGGCAGCCGCGAATGGTGATATGACTTCAAGTAAAAAGTATTACCAGGACTTTTTTGTAACGTGGCGTGAAGCTGATCAAGATCTTCCGGTGTTGGTCGAGGCCAAGAAGGAATACGAGAAGCTGAAGTAGATATAGAGCAGCTGGAAAAAAAAGACCATCCCAGATTACGTCAAAAATACATAGAGCGGCTTACGCGCAACGAAGGACCTAGATTGGACCGCTAGTTGAATTCTCTGTGCCGCCTTAGTGTTCTCTGTGACTCCGTGGTGGACTCTAATTGTAAGCCGAACTACCACGGAGACACCGAGAACACAAAGGTTGCTTGCCACAGAGTCCTCTCAGAAAAGGCAGTGCATTGCGGAGTTCTAAGAGAGAATCTGTGTAATCGGCGTATCTGTGGATGATGCTCGCGTTTCACACAGTCGCTGAAGCCGGTGTGAATGGGACTGCAAAGCTTCAAACGGAACCCATTG
>DATIBX010000069.1:0-3376 GCA_035457105.1 Pyrinomonadaceae bacterium | reverse complement strand
TCTCCACGGTTTACCTGTGGACACGCTGATTTGTATGGACCATTCCGGGGCCACTCCGATCGAACGTCGCTGCTCGCCACGGCTACGAGCGAACTGTGACGCCGAGATATCCGCGGATTTGTCGATTCTCGACACTGAAATTGACGGACCATCTAAACCGTTAGTTTTCATGGGACAGACCCGGGACTTGAGTAAATTCGGGGTTAGCATCATTCTGCCCTCGCTGCTCATTGATGAAAGGTTTTGCACTGATCGAAATCGTTTGGAGTTGTCCCTCTTCTTGCCGCAGGGTGCTGTGACAATGATCGTGAGTCCGGTTCGCTGTCTGGCTCTCGACAAGACGCAAACTGGAATGGGATATTTACTCGGAGCCAGAATTGATAAGGTCCTGGATCACCGAGAAGATTTTGAGCAATTTCTACTCAGTCTGGCACCCAGCTAAAAACTATGCCCTTGCTGATTTCAAAACCAACAATTGTCGCTGCGGCGGGAACGAAGCCGAAGGTGATAGAGGAGTTTGTTGGACGAGTGAATTCGGGCACGAGTGCGGTCAGCATTGCAAGAATGAAGAGTCCGGGCGGATGGCTCGAACCGGGACAGCAACCGGAGTTTGATGAATATACGGTCGTCTTGAATGGAATGCTTAGAGTGGCGACCAAAAGTGAAACTATAGATGTTCATGCAGGCCAGGCAATCATCGTTAGAGCGGGCGAATGGGTGCAATACAGTACTCCCAATCCTGAAGGTGCGGAGTACGTTGCCGTGTGTCTTCCGGCCTTCTCAATGGACTTGGTCCACCGCGACTGACCAAACCATTAGCCTCTAGACCTCAGTCAACGAGCGACGCGCTGTCTTGGGATTCGGGGCTATTGGGCTTCAGCCTCTTCCTTCTTTCTACTCCACATACCGGCGATCTGATTGGCTTCCGCGAGCGTCAAATTGTCATAGATATCCGCGGTTGTTTTGATCTCGCCGTCTTCCAGTTCTAAGACTTCCCAATCAGGTGCCTCTGGATCCGTACCACTGCGCCCAGGCTTAATTCGAATTTCGTATGAGATCTCCGGGGTTGACTCGTTGCTCGTCATTCTTTTGTTCCTTTGATTCGTCTGAATTCGCCTTAATCTAACATAAGTAATTCAGTAGCCCGACTGTCAAGGAGGGCTCGTATATACACAAGAATCTAACTAAGAACTTGCTTGCGCAGATGTCGCGGAGAGAAACGCCTAAACAGGACGGCACGAATGTTATCGAATCCACTTCTCGTTGCACTATCCTGCTTGAGCGATGAAGTCTTTAGTACGTGGGTCTTTCGGCGCGTTCAGTAGATCGTTGGCTGGACCATATTCGACGACCCTACCACTGTCCATATACAGCAAACTGTCCGCCAGGCCATTAAGAAACCCAATCGAATGCGAAATGATCACCATCGTGTGACCACGTGTTACAAATCCACGCAGCATGCTGCGCAAACTCGCGGTCCGCTTCGGATCTAACGCACTCGTTGGTTCGTCGAACAGCAATAACGCCGGCCTCATTGCTAATGCGCGCGCAATGGCTACTCGCTGTTGTTCGCCGCCTGACAGCGACTCGGGAAATCTTGCTGCTGCATGTTTCAATCCCACTGACTCCAGCAGTTCGTATGCTTCTGATTCCGCAGCTTTCTTTGCGCTGTGAAGTACGTGAACTGGCGCCTCAGTAATATTCGCAAGCACCGAAAGGTGAGGGAAGAGAAAAAAGTGTTGAAAGACAGTCCCGACCTGCAGTCGCAAATCCTTCACGCGTTTGCGATATTCGGAGTGTGATATCCCACCTTCCAAACGGACCTTACCACACTCGATTGACCCGGCATCAATTCGTTCAAGACCGTTAAGACAGCGAAGCAAAGTTGTCTTGCCACTTCCCGAAGAGCCGATGATTCCCAGCACAGTCTGCGGGGCAACTGTGAAAGTTACATCGTGCAGAATACGGTTGTGGCCGAATTGCTTACACAAGCCGCTGACGCTGATCATGCGGGCACCTCCTCCATCGTCACGTTACGGTCAGAAGAGCGACTTCGCAGCCGTTGTTCGAGTTTGCGTGCCAGGTGGGCCATCGGCAAACTCATGGCCAGATAGAAGACTGAAACGGCCACGCCGAGCAGTAAAAACTGTCCGGAAGCGTTCGCGAGTTCACGATAAGCGGTTGCGAGTTCCCAGACGGAGATGGCGAAGGCTACGGACGTATCTTTAAAAAGCGATACGAAGTCGTTAGTCATCGCCGGGAGCGCTATACGAAAGGCCTGGGGCAGAATGATTCTGCGAAAGGCAAGCACAGGGCTCATACCAAGGGAATATGCCGCTTCCCATTGGCCTTTCGGAATGGCTTCGAGTGCTGCCCGGTATACCTGCGACTCATAAGCAGCGTAGTTAATGCCAAGCCCTACGAGAGCGGTGAGCCAGCCTGGCATAGTCAGTCCAACGGCCGGCAAACCAAAGTAAAGAAACAGCAGTTGGACCAACACCGGAGTGCCTCGAAAGAATTCCACGTATCCAGTACACAATGTACGAAGCCATGCGGGTCCATTCGCTTGACCAACGGCGAGAGGCAAACCGAGTGTTACAGCTATAATCATGGAGCCAAAAGCGATCAGAATTGTAACGATCGCGGCTCGTCCCAATCGAAAGACTGCTTCACGCCAGTTAAATGAAACGTTGGTCATTTCGAATTGAGGTTGAGTTGTTTGAGTACCAGCCCGAATGGGATTCTGAAACTCTGCCTGGGCGTCATTCCATAAACGCCATTTCTTCAGGATTCCTTCTAAAGTGCCATCAACGATTATTTTGTCAATTGCTTTATCGATCTCGGTCTTCAAAGCCTCGTCGCCTTTACGCAATCCAATGACGTAAACACCTCGCATAAAAGGTGGTCCTGCAGGTTTGAGTGTTGACTTGTCGCGGGCGTAGAAGACTTCCGCTGGAACATCCATCAATACCGCGTCCAGTCTCTTCAATTCGAGATCGCGATAAGCTCCCACCGGATCGGCGTAGCTGCGAAAGGGTATTTTCTTCTGTTGTAACAAGCGCGATGCGGCGGTATTCCCAAGCGTGCCGACGACGCGATTGCCACAATCGTCGAGTGATTGAATGCGGTTTTCATTACTACGCACGGTGAGTTGCAACTGAAAGATGTAATAAGGCTTACTGAAGAGAATTTGTTGGGCGCGATCGCCGGTTGGTTCCAATCCATTGACAACGACGTCAAACGAGCCACGCTGCAAAGCAGACACCAGGGTTTCCCAGTCGCTGGGGACAAACACTGCTTCGCGTCCCATTGCTTTCGCCAGGGCGTCGACCATCTCCTTTTCGTAGCCAATGTACCGATCAGGGTTAGCTGGGTC
>DATIBX010000068.1:0-5419 GCA_035457105.1 Pyrinomonadaceae bacterium | reverse complement strand
TTGAAGAAAAAGTTGCGAGCCCTTTGATGCAAACGCTTTTTCTGGCCCTCACTGTATTTGGTCTGATGACGCTGGCGATTGGTTATGAATACGTTAGTTCGAACCGGGCATTGGAGACCGCAAAGGTGGAAGTCCAGCTTGAGCGACAGCGTAATCAGCAGATGTTAGCCGTGCAAAAGGAACAGATGGAGCTCGAAAAGAAAGCCCAGGAGATCCAGGCTCGTATTGACGCGATTAAAAAACTCAGAGAATCACAGCAAGGTCCAAGTGCAATTCTTCAAGAGATCAAGGTCCGCTTCGATGCGGTTGCCGGTCTCTATTTGAAGAGCATCGATCAAAAGGACGGCGAAGTGACGATCAAGGGTGAATCGCCAAACGAATATTCAGTAACGAAGTTTGGTCAGAGTCTCGAGTTTTCGAATGGTCTTTTTAGCAATTTGAACATCGAGACGCAGCGTGAGGTCTCAAAGGAAGCACCACCCGCTGGTGCGGCACCATCTAACGCTGACGACACCTTAAAGCCAGAGATTGTCAATTTCACAGTCAAGGCGAAATTCAGCCAGCCGAAACCGCAAGATCAGACGCCTGCCCCAGCGGCTAACCAACTCGCGATGAAGAAATAGCAGCGCGAAATAGACCCTCAAACTAAAGGATCAAGAAAATGAAAGTCGGCAAGTTACAAGCTCTTCCCTGGTACCTACGACTAGTTGCTTTCGGTGCGGTGGCTGCGGTTGTCTACCTGGGTTTCTGGTATTTCGTGACCAAGGGCACTCGTGCTGAAACGGCGACCATACAGACAGAGATTGCCAGCCTGAAGACGCGAAATGCTCAAGCTCAGATTGCTTCGCAACGCCTTAGCGAAGTCAAAGCAAGATACAACGGAATGGAAGAAGAATACGCTGAGCTCAAAGCGCTGTTGCCGGAACAGAGAGAACTCACCATGGTCCTACAGGGGATTCAAGATAGAGTTCGCACCAACAACCTGATCCTGACAAGATTCCTGCCTAAGGAAGATGTCCAGCAGGACAACTACAGTGGCAAGAAGATTGAAGTCAGTGTCATCAGTTCGTTTGCCGGATTGCGAGCCTTCTTTGAACAGCTTGCTCACTATCAACGAATAGTTTCAGTAACCAACTTTGAACTGAAGCAGTTTGAAAAGCAGACAACGACCAAAACTGTAGACGCAAAGTTTGATTTGACTGCCTACTATGTTTCGTCCGAGCGGTTGCAGGCACAAGCGCCGGCGAAACCAGGAGCAGGTGGACCAGCCCCAGCCAAACCGGCTACTCCACCAGCTGCTCAAGCCGCAGCGCAAGCGATCGCGCAACCTGCAAAATAGCCGTCAAGCATTGAGGATAAGGACTGAAATATGATGCACGATAAACGAAAGACTCGAGTTTGGTTACTGGTTCTTCTGCTGGGTAGCGCTATGATGATCGCTGACCTGTCAGTTGGCGTAAGCGCGCAACAGACGGAAGAGAAAAAGCCGGTCGTCAAGACACGTTCCTATGCGGGCGGCAGAGATCCCTTTAAGAAGTACGAGGCACCGAAGCCTGGGGACAAAAAGGCCGGCGCTGTGTTAGTTCCGTCGATCCAGGAACGCATCAGCTTATACAAGGCGCAGAAAACTGCAGCTATGAATGCGCGAATGCCTGCTCCCAAACCCACCACCGCCTTGCTGCTGAATGAGATTCAGGTAATCGGGATCTCGCGTACACCGCGTGGTTACGCAGCAATCGTCGAGGCGACTCCGATTAAACTGTCATATGTGATCTATCCCGGCGAGCCTTTCTTTGATGGCCAACTGGTAGCGATTGAAGACAGCCGTTTGATTTTCCGTCGCGAGACGGTCCTGACCAACGGACGCCGCGAGCGTTCCGTAGAAGTCAAACCACTGAGACAACCAAATGCAGTTGGCTCGATGGCAACCGCAGGCCCAGCCGAATCTTCGGCCTCTTCGTCAAAGCCGTAATAGTTAAGCTGGTTTAGTTTTCCGCTAAACCTTCCTTTTGATAGCGGGGGCGTCCCGATTTCAGGACGCCAACGCACCTTGACAAACCAGAACAGTGTCCGTGCTGTGCGGCGCGCGCTTATGTTGCATTTGCAATCGAGCGTAGTGCGTGACGGTCATTGTTTGGAAATCCCCCTAAGGAGGGAATGATGTCGTATCAGCCTCGAGTAATATCAGCCAAATGGACCACGCTCGTCCTTTCGCTTGTTTGCACTATTGGAACAAGCGTAGTGGCTGCAAGAACCAAAACAGTAGACGTTCAGAATCCGGCGACCCAGGTCGCCAAAGCTGTGCCGAGTCCCACTCCACCAGTTGGAATGTCACGTGCCAACGACAAGCAAACTGACCAGGGCCGCCAATATGGCCAGCCGGGATTTGTCGGTGAGCCGATCAATCTCAATGTCGTCAACGCGGATATTCGCGACATCCTCAATTACATCACCGAACAATACGGCGTGAATTTTGTAATCGACACGTCGGTTGGAGCAGTACCAGTTACGGTGAACGTTCAGGATGTGCCATGGAACGTGGCGCTCGACGCCGTGCTGAAAGCCAATCGACTGGGAATTCAATCGGACGGCAGTATTTTGCGCGTGGCGACGGTCGATGTCCTGGCGAAGGAATCTGATATACAAAAGGTGCTGAACGACTCGCGTTTGGATGCGTCACCGTTGGTGACTGAATTCATCAGACTCAACTACGCTCGTGCTTCAGGTACGTTGGCCCAGGCTGCCGGTTCTACTGGAGCGTTCTCTGGTGGTGCTACCAATTTGAGTTTTAGTGGTGGCGCAGGCGGAGATGCTACCGGTGGAAGTGGCGATCAGGGACTCTTGCCAATCATTTCCAGACGACTTTCTCGTCGAGGCTCGATCGAAGTTGATGGTCGTAGCAATACCCTCATCATCACGGACGTCAAAGAGAATATTGATGCCGTTCGGCAGCTGGTAGCTATTCTCGACCAGCCCGAGCCACAGGTCGAAATCGAAACGCGCATAGTTATCGCGCAACCTAACTTCAGTCGTGACCTTGGCGCCCAGCTTTCGATGGGTGTCGTCAACCTCGGTCGTGGTGGCCTGGGCAATATTTCAACTTTGCCTGCTAGCAACCAGGGCTCGGGAGGTGGAAGCGGCAGTGGTTCAGGTTCCGGCTCCGGTTCTGGCGGCGGCTCAGGTAACGGTGTCCCGTCTGGTCCAAATCCCTTCAGTGTTTTCGGAGGGTTGGCCGGTACCACGCAACCTCTACCTTCACTGGCGGCGGCGGCAGCTAATACTGTGATCGGTTTGACGACCGGACTATTTGGTACTGCACAAATTAGCGCTTTGATCACCCTGGCTGAGTCACGCGGGCAAGCTAAGACAGTTGCCACACCACGCGTTACAGCTTTGAACAATCGCCCAGCCCAGATCGAAAGTGGTTCGCAGATACCAGTCCAGACGACCCAAGCTGCGAGTGGTACTGCAGTCGTAACGACCACGTTTGTTTCGGTTCCGCTGCGACTCTCAATCACCCCTCAGATCACTGACGTGGGAACAGTCGTACTAAGAGTTACGATCGAGAACAACACCATCAACACCGGTATTGCAGTTGGTGGCGTACCTGGTATCGATACTCAGCGTATGCAGTCAGAAGTGCTGGTACCAGATGGTGGCACCACAGTTATGGGTGGTGTGCTTGCCGATACTGAAGGTGAAACTCAACAACGCACACCCGGTCTTGCTTCCATACCGGTGGTGGGCAATCTCTTCAAGCGCAAACTATCGACTCGTCTGAACAGTGAAATTCTGTTCTTCATCACACCGCACATCTATCGTCCTGACTATCAGGGCAGACCTACGGCGGGAACAGTTAGCACTGGACCACGCACGATGACGATTCCTCAGCCTGTGCCGCTCGGCAATCCTCCAAGCAATACGCCGACCCCGACACAACTGAATCAACAGCAACAGCAATCATCACCGCAAACGACTCCAACGCAACCCAATCCGCAACTGCTTAGCGCGCCGACACCAAACAGTCCCTCGGGCACGGGTACCACGAATTCAGCTCGCCCGGGAGCTCTTGGAGGTCAGCGTCCGTAACAGGAGGTAAGTCGATGTTTAAGGAAATGTTGGAAACCATAGTGGGGCGCACCGAGGGAGGTCTTGGTGCGCTCATCATGGGTACGGATGGAATCGCCGTCGAAAAAGTACTGGCGGAAGCGGGACTCGACGCCAACTTGGACGTTGCGGCGGCGGAATTTACTTCTGTGATCAGAAATGCTCAACGCGCCGGAAATGATACCGGCCTGGGTGGACTGAAAGAACTTGTAGCTTCGCTCGAAGGTGCAATGCTGATCATGAGAATGCTAAGCCGCGACTATTTCGTTGTTTTGGCCGTAGAGGCGACCGGTAATCTTGGGCGCGCTAGATACGAATTGCGCAAAGCCGAGTTGAAACTGGCGAAAGAGTTTGCGGTCTAATCGAACCGGGACATCCCCCTCGGGAATAGCTTTACAGGACTGAACATGCAACAAACTTTTTGGGCCGCTATCGCACTAGCCAGCTTTCTTTTTATTGCGCCGCACGTTAGCGGCGCTTCGTTTGTCGGCAAGGTTATTGAGGTCAACGAGGGTGATGTCATAACGGTTTCAAACATGAACCGGCCCGTGAAAGTTCGGTTATTGGGCGTCGACGCGCCTGAGCTGACCCAGGCATTCGGTGATGTCGCCAAACAGCATTTGAAGGATCTGGTATTTGATAAGATTGTTATGGTCCAATACGCCGGCTACACCAAGAGCTATGCGTTGATGGCCCGAGTGCTTTTAGACGACCGCGATATTTGTGCGCAAATGGTTCGTGATGGTGCCGCCTGGTTTGATCCCAAGAGCCAGCTTCTCAATCCAGCAGATGGTGAGATCTACTTGCAGTCGCAGGTTGCGGCGCAGAACGAGCGACGAGGCTTGTGGCAAGTCGAAAATCCCGTCAGTCCGTGGGATTTTGTGAAGGCCGGCAAAGCGCAGACAGCAACTCCTGTCGTTACTCCTAATGAAGCCCCCAAGAGAAGTGCCAGTCCGGGGTTGACCACTGAGGGTTTGAGATGGGGAGATATCAGACCGAGCCAACCCGTAGCCGTCAATACCAATGGTGAAGGGAATAATCCAGCAGAAGTGAACGGCCAATGGCGGACACTTCGGCCCGCCGGCGAAAAGTTTTCGGTGTTAGTCCCGCTTGATGGTAAATCGATGAGCTTTCCGATCCCCGCCGGTGATCGGGTGATTAACCTGAATATGTACTTGGGACGGCAAGATCTTTCAGTCTATCAAGTGATGTGGCTTTCTGGTCCAAGCATGGGTGAAACTGATGCCAGTGCGATTGATGGCACGATACAAGGGTTTCTTCGTGGCATGGCTTCGGTTTATGAAGCGCGAAA
>DATIBX010000067.1:0-3984 GCA_035457105.1 Pyrinomonadaceae bacterium | reverse complement strand
TTCTCGCTGGAGATCATGGTCGGACCTTCAACCGTTCGAATCTCTGCCAATTGAGCAAGTGGAATCGGCGCTCCGGTCGACGACGAGATCGGTATCTCCCCAATAGATTGAGCACTGCCACGAAACTGCGGCGCATAACGCACGCGAACAGGAAAACGTCTCCGCCCTTCGATCGTCACAGTCAGGTTTGTCTCACCAATTCCCTTTTCGATCGCATCCTGGATCATGCTGACATCTATTCCGTATCGTGCTGCCGCGGTACGGTTGATCTTGATATCAATGTAAGGCGCACCGCTGATCTGTTCCGGATACACGTCAACCGCGCCTGGCACCGTCTTGACCACTTCCGCAATACGGCGTGAGGTATCTTCGAGCGACTTGAGATCGTGGCCAAAGATCTTGATCCCCACTTGCGATCGGATGCCGGTGGTCAGCATGTCGATCCGATTGATAATCGGTTGTGTCCAAATGTTCGTTACACCCGGCATTCGCAACTTCTCATCCATCTCAGCGACTAGCTTCTCACGCGTCATACCGGGGCTCCACTGATCGGGCGGTTTCAGATGGACGATCGTTTCATTCATATTCACTGGCGCTGGATCAGTCGAAGTCTCCGCTCGGCCCGACTTGCCCACTGCCCATTCGACCTCGGGAAAAGTCTTCAAAATCTCATCCTGTTTGCTCGTTATTTTGAGGGCTTCATCGATTGAGATCGCCGGATCGGTAACAGGCATGTACATCAGATCGCCTTCATTCAATGGCGGCATAAATTCTTTGCCAATCCCTGTCGCGAGTATCAGCGCGCCGGTGAAAAGAAGAGCCGCCATTGAGATCGTGATGATGCGATGATTGAGAGCAAAGGAAAGCACTGGCCGATAGAGCGCCTGGAGAAAACGCATCACCGGGTTGGCTTGCTCCGAGTGAAACTTGCCGCCCAGCAGAAACGTGCAGAGAACGGGAACAAGCGTGACGGCGATTATGGTTGCCGCTGCCATCGCGAACGTCTTGGTGAACGCCAGCGGGTGAAACAGCTTCCCTTCCTGACCAGTCAAAGCAAACACCGGGATGAAGGCGAGAATGATTATTGCCATCGAGAAGAACACAGGCCTGCCCACAAGTTTCGTGGACTCCAGCACCGTTTGCCACACACGACGCCTATCTTTTGGATCAACCTTGTTCTTCTCGAGAAAGCGAAAAGCATTTTCCGTAACAACAATGCCCGCGTCCACCAGCACGCCGATCGCGATTGCGATTCCCGACAGCGACATGAGGTTTGAGCTGATTCCCATGTACTTCATAAATAAGAAAGAAATCAGCACCGCGAGTGGCAATGGAATCGTAACTATGAGAATGGAGCGAAAGTGAAACAGGAAAACAATATGAGCGAGCGTTACGAGCAATAATTCTTCAATCAAGGCTCGCTTCAATGTGCTTGTGGCCCGGTTAATGAGCTGAGTTCGATCATAAAACGGAACCAGGCGTACGCCCTGCGGTAAGCCGGACTGTAACTCAGCAATTTTCTGCTTCACGGCGTCGATTACTTCGAGCGTGTTGACACCATAACGCGCGATAACAACGCCACCGACGGCTTCCTTTCCGTTCTTATCGAGAACACCCGTACGAAACGCATTACCGAGTTTCACGTCAGCTACGTTGCGCACGTAGATCGGAATTCCGTTCGAAGCACCTATGACGATGTTCTCGACATCTGCTACTGACTCTATGAGCCCAACCCCGCGCACAACCGCCCACTCGCCGGCTTGTTCGACCACATTGCCGCCAACATTGTTGTTTGAGCGCTCAACGGCTTCGACTACCGTTGACAGAGGAATTGCGTAAGCTCGTAGCTTGTTTGGATCCACGTCCACCTGATACTGCTGAACGTAGCCACCGACTGATGCGACTTCAGCCACTCCCGGGATCGAATTGAGTTGATAGCGGACAAACCAATCCTGCAAAGTGCGCAGATCGCGCAGGTTCATCTGATCGCTTTCGACCGTGTACCAGAAGATTTGTCCTACGCCTGTCGCATCTGGACCAAGTGTTGGTAACACACCTTCGGGTAGTTGCTTCGTGACCAGATTCAGTCGTTCAAGAACCCGTGTGCGAGCCCAATACAAGTCAACGTTGTCTTCGAAGATGACGTTGATCATCGAGAAGCTAAACGCCGAACTCGCACGCACCACGCGCACGCCCGCCAGCCCCTGAAGGTTTGTAACCAGTGGATAAGTCACCTGGTCCTCAACTTCCTGAGGAGAACGTCCGGGCCAGTCAGTAAAGACAATTACCTGGTTGTCGGAGAGGTCAGGGATCGCGTCAATCGGCGTATGCAAGAGGGCCCAATAACCCCATACTGCAAGGGCAAGATAGAGCACTACCACAAGGCCCCGGTTGCGTAAGCAGATTTCGATCAGGCGATGAATCATGGTATTGCCGAATTAACAGATTTGATCTTTAGGTAGCAGCTTCATTCGCTGTGTTGAAGACTTCTCACGACTCTTTTCATTTCTTTACTCCATTAGTTAAGAGAGGGTTGTAGTTCCGATTGTCGTTCGATCATTGAGCGGTTATCGGAAAGGTCGCTTGACCCCGTCCCTTTGGCCCCTCGTAAGTAATCCTTACCTGCCATTCGCCTGCGACTTGGATGTTCGCCTTTCCACGATAGACGCCGGGTGATTCTGTTGTGGTGAAAGTAGCCGTATCGTTCATCTCCGCCATCGTTCCCATCTGAGGCATGTGAAAAGTCAAAGCCACTGCACCAACATCCACAGGCTTGCCCGAGGAGTCACTGAACGTAAGCGTGAATTCACTGTTGCCATGTTTAAGGGCACCATCACTGGTTGCCAGCGCGACTGTCAGGTTTCCGGCCGGTGCGCTCTTAATCACTTTTCCTGCATCGTTAGTTTTAGAACCACAGGCTGCAATGAATATGGCGAGGCCTATTAGACTCAACACGATCACACATTTCTTCATTTCTGATCCTCCAAAAGGAATTCACGGGGTTACCAAATCCGAGCACCAGCAATAGAAACAGTCCCAAAGGCGCTCAGCGTCCTGATGAGTATCCGCAATGGACTTCTTATCCGGCGTGATCGTTTCTCGCTGATGACAAGTACGATGCACCTGCTTAGAGCAGACGTACATATTCCTCCATCGTTGAACGCTCAACGAAGAAGACACACTGCGGCTTTGTGGGGACTAAATCAGAAGTGCGAGATTTCGAATGTAAGCGGGATGTGAGTCGCCGGGTGGTCCATGCGAAGAACCGAATAGTCGATCCCTGTTGTGTGAGATCAGTGACGCTTGCGCAATGGACGGATATGAAATAAGCGTGACCTGCAATTGCGGAGCAAAGCGAACTCCGTTTGTCGGGGCCGTTCCCTCCTTCGAGCAAATCAGCGCACAACAGAGTCGCGCTGTTGCGGTGTGAGCATCTTTACCTGGCATTAGCGCCGCTTCGCAACAATCCATGTCGCCCATCGCATGGTCCATGCCACAGGATTGCTCGCCAAACCGCACTGGAACACCGCCAAAAGCGCTACCGCTTAGCATTAGTACCAATAGCAGAGATGTCAGCCGTTTCCGCATGACTGTGCTTACTCTATGAAGGGAGTCTTTACCTGTCAAGCCAAACTTGGGCCACTATCCGAATGTTTAGTCAAGCTGTTGTAAACAGCTCCTGCCGTCACGCGCTACGAAGGCCGTCAAGAACGTACCACCAAGGAGAGCTCCTCCCCAACTAACGGTTCTTCCAAACCGCGTAAGACTTCCCCCTCCTTGGTGCCCAGCACTTAAGACATGCCGTCGTTCAGAGCCTCGCAAAACCCGTACCTCTTTTATAGGTTTATAACAGGAGCGTTTTTAGTGGCTTTTCACCATAAGTGTTCCCGGACTGGAAAATTTCGCTTTCGTGAGTGGGAAATTCCGCAATCATCATGGGGCATCCCGAATAGATGAATCGGCACCATAAATGTGCGCTTCGAA
>DATIBX010000066.1:0-13657 GCA_035457105.1 Pyrinomonadaceae bacterium | reverse complement strand
GGGCTCGCGTATCGATTCCTTCGATCGCTACAATATTCCAACGTTGTAAATAGTCGGCCAAACTCTCTTCGGCACGCCAATTGGACGTAATACGACTTGCCTCGCGAACGACGAAACCTTCGACCCAGGGGCGACTCGACTCGCTGTCTTCTTCGTTGACTCCGTAGTTGCCAATCAACGGGTAAGTCATACAAACAATTTGACCGGCATACGAAGGATCGGTTAGCACTTCCTGGTAACCCGTCATCGAAGTATTGAAGACGATCTCGCCGCAAACCTCACCGTTGGTGGCCCATGATCGCCCTTTGAACGTGCGACCATCTTCGAGAGCTAATATCGCTGGTGGTTGAGTAGACATAGTTTCGCTAAGGTTAAAGGTTGGACTCTGTACTTTGGTCTTTGGTCTTTGGTCTTTCAACGCAGTACTTTAAAACGTCGAGCACAAAGTACAACGACCAAAGTTCAACGACCAAAAACCAAAAATCAATCCCGCTATTGGCCGCCTTTTATAAACTGCTCCGCTTCATTTAGCCATCGCTTATCGCTACGGTACTTGTATGCTGGAGCGGTTTTCACCGCTTCTATACAAGCGCGCATCAAGCTGGCCGCTTCGCGATTGTGACCCAAGCCGGCATGAGCTCGACCCATGAGATAAAGGCCCTCGGGATCAGAAGGCCGATGTTCTAAAAACTGTTCCAGAGCATTGCGAGCATCATCGAACTGACCAGCGGCAATGTAGGTTGCCGCCACTTCACGCCAAACTTCGTACTGCGAGTGGGCCGGATCACGACTGACAACCTGTTCGAAGTTTTGCACTGCATCCACAAATCTCTTCTGTTGTCGCGCAATCCGCCCAAGCTGATAGTAGGAGTCGATTTCTTCCGGATCGATCTGTATTGCTCGTTCAAAACGGTCGCGGGCAGCGTCTAATTCGCCGCGGTTTTGATGGATCAGGCCGAGGTTGTAATGAGCTGACGCGTCTGCCGGATTAAGCGTGGCGGCCTCGAGATTCTGTTTAAAAGCCGAACGTGCCCGCTGGGCCCCGACGATGTCGCCGAAATAGCCACGCAGCAGAAAGAAAAGCAACAAAATCAAGAAAGGCGAACCCATTACACCTGAAAACAACTGCACCGCAATAGGGGCGACAAACAGAGCAATCAGACAGGACACAAGAATCACGCCGACGGCTCGAAGAGCGGATATACGAAAACTATCACGGACTGCGAAGATCATCCCGATAGCGAACACGACAAACTTAGGCATGAAGAACAGACTCTCTGCAAGAGCGCCTGGATCTCGCAGCTGTTCTGACAGTTGCTGGGCCATAGGCGCAAACTGAGGAGAGTCTGGTATCGGAAACATGGCGCGGGTCTGATCTGCTTGCTGGATCATGATCGCAACCTGATTCGCCTGAATACCTGAGTAGTGGAGAAAGACTGCTATGAGAATCGAAATCAGGTTAGCCGCCATCAAAACGTAAAACATCGACGTCGCAACGGACGCGTATTCCTGAGTGATGACCACGCGAAAGCTACCGCGCCGATCAAAGATATTGGCGACGAGTGTCAGAATTGGGACCAGGACCACCGCTATCAACACAACTGTAATGGCAGCCTGAAAGAGTTCCGAGAAGATTGCGCCACCAGAGCCCAACGAGAGATTTCCTGCAAACTTGCGCGTCACCCCGGCGTAAGCAAGTTGAGTAAGGAAAGCCACAAACGCAGTTGGCGCTAAGGCCGCACGATCACGAACCTCACGCATTCCACGCCAAGGTGCGTAGAACGTCATCAATAGAAGGCGCAGCCAGTTAAACATGCTCGAGATGGGGAAGTTTAGTTATTGGGGATTTTCATTTGCGGGCACATCCTGAAAATCAGGACGAAAACCCGGGGGTGGACCTGTCGTTGGAATGTTCTCATGATGTATGACGCTCGCAGCGGTCAGTGGCCAATAACGAAATAACGCTTTGCCGTAAATATACTTTTTGGGTACCAGTCCCCAGATTCGAGAGTCACTCGAGTTATCGCGGTTATCTCCCATCACAAAATAATAGTTCGGCCTGACATAAATAGGAGCCTGGCTGCGGTGCGCCAGGTTGAGCCGCGGATCGAGATAGTCTTCCTCAAGGTCCTGTCCATTGACGCGAACGATTCCCTCATGGACTTCGACCGTATCCCCGGGCAGTCCGATCACTCGCTTGATGTAGCTCTTTGAAGGATCATCGGGAAACCAAAATACTACGATGTCTCCTCGATCGAGTTTGGGGGCCCATTTGTAGTCATCGTAGTAGATTAGTTTGTTAACGAAGATTCGTTCGCCATCATGTAATCGGGGAAGCATCGAAGTCCCCTCGACTTTTACGGGCTGCACAATAAAGACGACCACGAGCGCCGCAATCATCAGTGCGAAAATAAGATCACGAATCAAAAGTCGCGCCTCAGACCATAAATCGTTGCGAGACACGTCTTCCGGACGATGAACCTGAATATCTTTGTCGTCGTCGATGTGCACGCCGCCAAAAGGCGGGGGTTGGCGTTTGCGGATTCCTAACATACGAATTTCATTATATTTCAAACATTGCCGTTTGTCCGTGTCAGAGTCAAATCGTTTCTACTTTGTGCCTGGTCCGTTGTTTTTCGTTCGCCAGGTGAGGAGCTTTATTTTGGCGTGATGCCCGGCTTGTTGCCAACGCGAGGCATTTCTTCCTCAACAAAGTTCAAATACCAAGGCCAAAACGACGCTGAATTCACGAATGAGGCGAGTTCCTTGACAGTCTTTGCCGCCCGTATCTATCATCCTGACCTGCATTTGCAGCCCAGAAGCATCCGTGCCCCAGACGGAGAAAGGCCACCAAGCCGTGATAAAGTTGGACATTATCAATCGCGTCGCTGACAAAACTGGCGTACCGAAAATGAAAGCCGAACAGGCGGTGGAAGCTCTTTTCCAATCGATGAAAGAGGCCCTTACCCGTGGCGAGAGAATCGAACTGAGAGGCTTTGGAGTATTTGTGGTGAAACCACGTAAACGTGGTGTGGGCAGAAATCCGCGAACTGGCGAAGAGGTAGCGATACCTTCCGGAAAAACCATCCGCTTTAAACCCGGCAAAGAACTTCAGGCTCATGAGGACGGCGACTCAGACGATTCAATTTAGGAACTCTCGCAGAGTACAAGACCTGAAGGCTAGAGACAGATGGAAGGCATCCACG
Organism: Pyrinomonadaceae bacterium; assembly: GCA_035457105.1. GTDB lineage: Bacteria > Acidobacteriota > Blastocatellia > Pyrinomonadales > Pyrinomonadaceae > PSRF01. The sequence goes on along the minus strand of DATIBX010000066.1, from coordinate 10,451 downwards.
CTCTAGCCTTTAGTCTTCTAACAAGAAGTAATCATGGCTGAAACTTTCAGAACCGCTCCACCGGCTATCCCGTTTTATACGCCAACCAGAATCAAGCCAACCTCCCGAGATTGGCGTTTGCACACTGCGCTCCTGTTGCTCACGGCGTTGACCACAACTTTCGCAGGTCTGGTATTGGTTTCGCCACAGTTGGCAACTCCAGAGCCGGCGTTGCGCAATCCTTTTGATTACGTCCTCTATTTACCGCTTAGCTATTATTATTCAGTTGTCGAGTCAGTTCGCTATTCCCTTTCCCACCCTTACTTGTTACGACAGGCTGCGGCGTTTGCCGGTAGCCTTATGGCCATCCTGTTTTCGCACGAAATGGGCCACTACTTAGCTTGCCGCTACTACGGAGTAGATGCGACGCTCCCTTATTTTATTCCGGCACCGCCGATGTTCCTCGCTGGAACCTTTGGCGCCTTTATCAAGATTCGTTCATCCATACCTTCGCGTCGAGCGCTCTTTGACATTGGCTTAGCTGGTCCAATCGCAGGATTTGTCGTCGCGTTACCGCTCGCAGTGATTGGAGTGCTACAAACAGTTCCGGCAACAGTTTCAGATGGGAGCGGAATCGTCTTCAACGATCCTCTTTTATTTCGCTTAATAGCAAAGTTTTCAGGTATTAACCCGGACTTAACTTCCGCTGTTAATCCTTATCACATGGCTGCTTGGATTGGTTTACTGGTGACCAGTTTGAACCTCATGCCCGTTGGTCAACTGGATGGCGGCCATGGAATATTCGCGGTGTTCGGCGAAGAGTTTCATCGGATAGTGGGAAGGCTGGCGTTTTTTACTACCGGAATTTTGGCGATCTTAGGCTTTTGGCTACACGGAAGCCCGAGCGGCTTTCTATATACAATACTGTTGGGAATTATGTTGCGGGTGCGTCACCCACAACCTGCCATGATGGAACGACTTGGATCAACGCGCGTCTTGATTGCGGTCTTTACACTTTTAATATTTGTACTGTGCTTCGCGCCATTTCCAATAACGATTGAGTAATTCTCTAGACCGCAGCCGGAAGTAATCCTTTGATCTCTCTCACCACCCTGGCAACTTCATCCTGATTAGCCAGCGCAATCATAAAGAACTTGTAACCCTGGTGAAAACAGATAACGCCATTTCCAAATAGCCAAACGCCGTCGAGAAACGGATTACCACCTAACAGCCAGCTGATCGGAGCACCTGTAATTGCGCCTGGCTGAAAAATTTGGGCCCACATCGCCGCCCCAGCAGCACAACTGAACGCACCGAGCAAAGGTGCTCCCACGTATTTCACAATCTGGCGTTCAAACTCAGCCCGTTTTTGTTCGGCCTCAGAAAGCTCGCCAACGGCAATGAGTTTTTCCTGTTCCTTGAGGTAGCTATCAAATTTTTCGCCAGCCTTTCGCAGTCCATAAACCGGCAGCGCAGAGTGAGTGAACCAATGAGGGTGAGACCCCAGCAGAACAGCATCCAATCCTGGAAAAGCTGCGCCGGTCCTGATCCCTAAAACCAACGAAACCGAAACCAACGTGGCTTTCCCCGGATTTTCTTTGATCCAGTCGCGGGCCTTTAATAAGCCTATTGTCGCTGCGGCAGACGCTCGTGAAAATTTCGCCCCCGTATCATAAAACTGCGAAGCGCGGTCGTAGTATGTTCGGGCACCGTCAAATACTTCGCCCGCTTTCTGTCCGGCTTTCTTTCCGGCCTCTCCGGCAACGTCACGAAACGTTTCACTTGCCTTTTTCACGCCCCGCATGGTCTCGCGGGCAGCGTCATTCAACTCTTCATCCGTGGTCAGCTTTTCCGCTTGAGCGCGCAAACGCTCAGCTCCGGTGACCACGGTTTCCGCACCTTTTCGAGCGGCGTGTTCCGCCGCTTTGGCACCTTCGCCGACAATGTCTGAGATCCCAAACTTTTCGTTGAGCTCCCGAGCCTTACGCAGCGTCGCCTGCTGCCATTCGTCGATCCTGTCTTTATAATCAGCCATTCTTAACCTCTGGATGCTACTCGTCTGTCTCTTTCAGGATGTACGTCACCTGGACTATTTGAGTTCGACTCGACTGGCTCAGTACCAACTACTCGGTTTCTGCCGGTTCTTTTCGCTTCATACAGAGCGACATCAGCGGCTTTAAGAATAGCATCGGCGGTGTGTCCCGACGAGGGGCATTCAGCTACGCCAAAGCTGGCCGTAATACAGCCGGCAGTTGGAATTTCCAGGGTATTTATGGCGACTCTGAGACGTTCAGCCACCTCGAGACCGCCCTCGCGGCCAGTCTCGACTAGCAGTACCGCGAACTCCTCTCCTCCGATACGAGCGGCAAGGTCGATGCCGCGAGTTTCCTGTTGTAGCACTTTGCCGAGCCGTCGTATTGCCTCATCTCCGATGTCGTGCCCGAAGGTGTCATTCAGATTCTTGAAGTTATCGATGTCAACCATTAAGAGGGAAAGAGGGTGTTCAAATCGGAGCGAGCGATTTATTTCTCGATCCAACTGGCGTTCAAAGCGTCTGCGATTCGCAAGGCCACTGAGATGATCAGTGAAGGCGGCTTCTTCACAAACATCAAGGTACGCTTTGAACTCGAGCAAGGTCCTGGTCCGAGCCAGCAAGAGGTCCAAATCCGTAGGGTCCGTTATGTAACCAAGGGCACCGACGGCCGAAGCCCGGCGCGAGTCCTCGATACGGTGACCAGCTGCCGTCTGCATGATCACGGGGATAAACTTGGTGAGCGGGTTGGCCCGAATTCGTTGGGCCAGTTCGTAGCCATTCATCCGAGGCATCATGACATCAGTAATCACCAGGTCAGGCTGGTAGAGATCGATTGCAGCCAACGCCTCGTCACCGTCTGTTGCCAGCTGCACGTTGTAGCCAGCCAGAGTCAGTGCGGCCTCCAGGAGGCCCAGTTTATCAGGGTTATCATCGACTACGAGAATGTTTGACTTGGACTCCATAAACCTCTAAGTTGGACCGTTATAGTTCTTGCGCCTGTAAAGGCTTCATGCTACAGTTCGATGCTTCGGTTAATTCGTTCGGTGCCGGCACTCGCCCAAGCAATGCGTCAAAGTTAAATACCGAGAGAGTACACAGCCCAGAAATATCGCGCGGGTTTCCTTACTCATAATCATAGAAACTAACCCGTACGGGCCTCCTTGGATAAGAGCAGTCACGCCGTGATAACCGATTCAGAAAAGACGCGTTAATCCCAATCCCAGAGGAAGAGGCAGATGAAGTCCGTGCAGGATCAAAAGCGCGCTCGCGATTTAACTGAAGAGGATCGCGCGAGCTTAATTCGTAGATTGGACTTTGGCTCATCACTTAACGACTCACTCGTTTCGGATATAGCTCGAAGCTCGGTAGTTCTCGATTTTCGCCGGCGACGATTTATCTATCGTGCGGGTGAACCTGCCGACTGTCTTTATGCAATCATTCATGGCCGCATAAAACTCTGTCGCATCGAAAATGACACGTCTCGCGAAGCCGTTATTGACATACTTCCAGAAGGTTCCCTTTTTGGGGAGTCGGCTCTGTATTCAGCTGCGGGGCAACGAGCTAACTCCGCGGTAGCCTACGAAAATTCAAGGCTGTTGCGGATTCAGGTCGCAAATTTCAAACGGGGGATGGCTGAGGATGACCAACTTCATGATTACACTTTCCGATTGATCGGTCAACGTCTTGATCATGCCGAACGTCGGCTCGCCGATTTTGCTCTTAATGCGATTCCTGCCCGGCTCGACCGGTTGCTTGCCGAGTTTTCCGACCGCTACGGAGTTACCGAAGCCGAAGGCGTCCTGATAGATATACCCCTTCCTCATCGCGAAATTGCGTCAATTGTGGGTTCAACCCGTGAAAGCGTCACCGTCCGCTTGAATGCCATGCGCCGCGAAGGTACGATCGAATTCGTTAATAGACGAATTTTGATCAAGCGGCCAGCTTCCCTGGTTTGAAGCGGCTGATCTTTAGGCTTCATGAACTGTCCAACCTGCGGTAAACCTGTCGAGTGGAAAGAAAATCCCTTTCGCCCCTTTTGTTCTGAACGTTGTCAACTGGTGGACCTTGGTCGCTGGGTTGAAGGCGAATATCGCGTGCCCGGCGAACCGGTAAACCAAAACCAACCCCAGGTCCCCACGCCAGATGACCATCAACATAGTGACGAGGAGCAATGAAAACGATTCTCCTACGCAACTCGTCAAAAAACTGTCACCACACAAGCGCCGCAGTTTCATCAATAACCCAAAGCAAACGATGGCCATTTTTTCGCGCATTGTTGATCGGGCTTGCGGCTGCGTGTCTTTCTCTTTCAGCGTGTAGTACGCACGAAGATGGTCCAAACGATTCGACTCCGGTAGTTTCTAATCCGCCCAGTACCGCTTTACCGATGCCACCACTCAGCGGGAAATCTTTGAGCAACCTTGGATGGGAAATGGCAGACGGTCGTAAGAACGTCTTTTCCGATTTCAAAGGTTCAGCCGTGGTCCTGGACTTTTATGCGACCTGGTGTGAACCGTGTCGCGCAAGCGTTCCTCACTTGATCGCGTTGCAAAAGAAATATGCTGATCAGGGGTTGAAAGTAATAGGGCTGAATGTGGGCGGGCCAGACGACTTGGCGAAAGTCGATGGCTTTGCTAAAGAATTCCAAATCGACTACACGCTGGCTATTCCGGACGACGAGTTGGTCCATTTGCTTCTCGGGGATAGCAACGATATCCCGCAGACGTTTGTTTTCGACAGGCAAGGAGTTTTGGCCAGACGCTTCATTGGATTCGGGCCAGACACAGGGGATCAAATGGAGAGTGCGATTCAGGCAGCGTTACGGCCCTAGATCACGCGCAACGATTAATCAGCTTGGCGCGGACGAGATTAATTTGTACGAGGAAATAATTCCCAAGTTTTAACGAAAGGCAGTCACGGGTCGAATTTTGAGAAAAGCAAAGATACTAATAACAATTGGGCCAGCTTCCAGAGATGGGGAAGTAATTGAAAAGCTACTCAACGCAGGGGCCAACGGCGTTCGCATTAACATGTCTCACGGCACTCACGAAGAGAAGGCTGCCGACATTGCCCTGGCTCGCGCGGCTGCCGCGAGACTTGGAAAACCGCTCGCAGTTCTTGTTGACCTGTCTGGACCCAAAATTCGGACAGGCAAACTGATCGGGAGTCAACCAGTCAAATTGATCCAGGGCTCGAGATTCGTCATTACCAACCGTCCCATTGTCGGCGATCATACTCAAGTGTCAACAAACTATCCTGACCTTCCCAAAGTGGTCCAGCCTGGTACTCGTCTATTGCTGGACGATGGGGCGATCGCACTGCTGGTAGAGGAAGCGACCGACACCGATGTGATCTGTCGCGTCGTTGACGGTGGCCTGCTTGGCGAACGTAAGGGGATCAACTTGCCCGGCGTGGATCTTCCAATCGACTCACTCACCGAGAAAGACATCGTCGATCTGAACTGGGCAGTCGCGCAAAAAGTTGACTACATCGCGCTGTCATTTGTACGCCGAGCAAGTGATTGCGAACGCGCTAAAAAAATGATCCAGGACGCAGGCGGACATGCACCGTTGATCGCAAAAATCGAGAAGGCCGAAGCCATCGATCGACTTGACGAGATCATCGCAGCTGCTGACGGAGTTATGGTCGCGCGCGGAGACCTGGGCGTTGAAACGAGCGTGGAACTCGTCCCCGTTTATCAGAAGAGAATAATCGACAAGTCGATCAAAGCCGGAAAGATGGTGATTACCGCTACGCAAATGCTCCAGTCGATGGTGTCGAACCCTCGTCCAACCAGAGCAGAGGCCTCAGACGTCGCCAATGCTGTCTGGGACAGTACTGACTGCGTTATGTTGTCGAACGAAACTGCAACTGGTGACTATCCAGTGGCAGCGGTCGCCACAATGGCTCGGATAATCGAGTCAGCCGAAAGCGCAAAAGAAAAACCGCCCGAAGATATGTCGAAGTGGGCAGGTAAACAATCAGGTCGTGTGAGTCGAGCACTTAGCGAGGCTGCCGCCTTTGCCTCGCAGGAAATGGGCACCACCGTCACAGTGGTGTTTACGGAATCAGGTTTAATGGCCAGAAGACTTTCAGCTTTGAGACCCGAGCAAAGGATTATTGCCCTCACTCATACGGATGAGGTCGTCCGCGAACTTTCATTAATCTGGGGTGTCGAACCGTTGATCACTCCGAAAGCAGACACCACCGAAGGCATGCTGAGGGCAGGCGAACAAACGCTTCTTGAAGCTGGAGTGGTTGAGAAGGGCGAATTGATTGTAGTTATGGCCGGAAGGCTATCTGGCCTCGGGCTTTCGACATCCGTTACGATCTTTACAGTTGCCGGCAGTCTAGGCCCAACACGTTAGTGACTTTGCGTATCGACATGTCAGCGGGTGAGTTCTTTGATCTCATCCGTCCCGCCGCTATTTTTGTAGCTGGACTTGTTTCGACCTGGGTGTTTGCTTCCGCTCGAAAACGGTTCCCGACCTACGGTTCTCTCGCCTGGGCCTTCGGGACGCTCTTCCTGCCTTTGATTGTTTTTCCGCTATATCTTGCGACACTTCTTATTTGGCGCCGCCCCACCAAAACCCGCAAATGGAGACTAGGTCTACCAATTCTCTATTTATTGACCGTACTAACAGTAGTGAGCGCGTACTTCTACCGAGACTACAAGAGTGTCGACGCGCACCTTGCTCGGGCTACGCAAGCCCGACTTAAGTATGATCGAAACAGAACAATGTCCGAGCTTAAGAGTGCTCTGGCACTCGAAGATAGCCCGCATACACATAAATTGTTGGCACTTGAATTCTTCGAGGCAGGATATTTTTCAGACGCGCTTTACGAGTACCGGATGGCAGAGGCAGGCGGCGAGCCGGACGATTCAATTCACTATCAACTCGGAATCATTTACGAGAGGCTGAATCAGCCGGGCCAAGCCAGGTTGGAGTACCAGCAATTCTTGTCGACCTCGACGTGTCTAAGCGTCAATCCCCGTTGCGAGTCCGCGCGTCAAAGATTACAAGCAATCGCCAAACAATAAAGGCTAATCTGCACCAATCATCTCGCCAACGGCCTTATCCTTTTTTTGTTCGTGGGCCATCTGTGCTGGTGTCTTCTGTGGATCGCGCCAGTTGTCGAGGATACCGACCTGATGCACGCATTGTAATGTGCAGGTAGGTGCGCACCACTTCTCTGTCTTGTACTCGCGATCGAAGTCATCCATCGTGTACTGCTCGAGCGGAATTCCTGGATAACCACGCTGTTGCGAACACCAGTGCACTAGACCCTCTTCGCAAATGTACAAGTAGCGAGCGCCGGCCCTGCAGCGCCAGTTATAGGGCTTGCCTTCGGCGATGCTGTCCTGGAACCAGTTCAGCCGTGCATGGTCCTTGTTACCAAGTTTCTTGACCTGCTGAAAAATATCTTTCTCTTTTGCTGATAACGGCTTGAGCGTGCCGTCACCGTCATGAATGACGCCGACGGTGGTTGAGAAACCGAGTTCGACTGCACGCTTCGCAACCGTCAGTGCATCTTCAGGATTTTTTATTCCACCACCAATCACAGAATTGATGTTGACATGGAAATCAGCATGTTCGGAAAGATAACGAAGTTTCTTATCCAGCACTCGCAAACTCTTGCGTGAGACCTCATCCGGCTCAACGTTGTCGATGCTAATCTGCAAATACTCGAGCCCGGCTTTATTCAAGCGCCTGATGCGGTCTGGAGTGAAGTAATACCCATTTGAGATCAGTCCTGCGATCATCCCGCGTTGCCGAATATGATGAATGATCTGATCTAATTCAGGATGCATCATCGGCTCGCCGCCGGAGATAGTGACGATTGACGTTCCGAGATCTGCGAGTTTGTTAAGACGCGCCTTGATCACTTCGAGCTCAATTGGTTTAGAGGTGTGATCGTACTCGTTGCAATAACCACAGGCCAGATTGCAACGACGCATTGGGATCAAGTGAGCAAGAACAGGATGACGACTCGACAGCAGAGCACGGCTGATAAAACTCGCCTCACGCACTTTCAGCTTAAGAAACTTTGTTTTCCGCATCAGTTAACAGTTAAGAATCAGATGGTCCTTCACTAACTTTGCAGCGAAGCATATTCGACCAATCAAGAGAACGCAAGACACCACTTTGGAGTGCGCTGGCCCGACGGCTTTGCTACTTCGTCAACTCGCGGCTTGTCCTTATATACGATGCCAACTGACAATATATTGAGGATCGAGATGACAAAGCGTCGCCGGGCCGACGCGTTCCAAGGTGCAAATAACAAAGGGCTCTGTGGTTACAGAGCCCTTTGAGGCTAGAAAGAAATCTCTTCGTGCTTAGCTCTTGACGACCTTAACGTTGGAATCGAGCTTCAGCTCAAAATCCCCTGACGAAACCGGAACATTTTTCTGCAATTTCGTCAGACGCATCGTGGTGGTGTCGTCATTTTTCTCGACGATTTTGGTTTGGATCGGCATACCAGCCGAATCAATCCAAATCTCAGCATACTTGTATCCCGCATTTCCCTTCGGAATAAGCGTGAGATGGATTGTGCTAATTCCACCACCAAGGGTTTCTTCACGAACGTCCTGCAACGGCTGGAACTTAGTCTCCAACTGCTGCTTGGACATGTACATCATGTCAATTAGACCACTGCCCTGCGGCGCTTTACTTTGGTTTCCGGTATAAACAACGCCCAGGCGTGGTCTGTACAGCTGATAGCGACCCTTCGCTACCGCTAAGACCTCGCTGGTCGGACGTGTCCAGTCGATTCGCATCGAAGCTTGACGGCCAGCACCAGGCAGGTAAATCACCAGGCCTTCTAATTTTTCGTTTGAGCCAATCTGCGAATTGTACTTTTCTATCGTGATCCCAGCTTTAAGGGACTTTAAACTCGCCCGATTCTTCTCCAGTCTGCTCAACACTGAACTTACTAGACCAGCACCCTGTGCATTAGCCGCTTTTGGCGCCGCCAAAACCGCCATGCACATTAAAGCTGGGAACAGAACCAGGGAAACAAATCTCTTCATACAAACTCCTTAATCAAATTACTAATCCCTCGGCTCGCAAAAAACCGAGCAATTATAGGGAAAGACTACCGGATGTCAACCTCGTAGCTGAGCGTCTTTCCGTCCGCACCGACCATCTTTCGTACAGTCAGAACCTGAGCATCTGAGCGCCCCGTTCGAGCCCGAACCTGCTGTTCGATTTTAACTCTATCTTCTTCATTTCCAATAACTTCCGGCTCAAATACAAGGGTCTTGGCAATGGGGTTTTGATGCTCAACTCCTACTGGTCGTTCGCCACCAGAAAACCAACTCTTAGGCGTCAAAAAAATAAATACCAAAATGACGACACATAGAATGTCCCACTGCCATGTGTTTCTTGCGTAGTTCCAGAAGAAAATCTTCTTTAGCGTCGTTAGCAGGCCTCGCACCTTTTTCAAGCTTGCAAGTGATCAGCCACTAGATGCGGTGGCTGGCGGGTTACTGGAGATTCTAGCGTCTAGACGTTACCACTGTAAACGACTTAATTACAAACGAACCCCTTGCGAGGGTTCAACAATGTGTCCGTCCCGCATCTGCACAATCCGTTTACACATTGCTGCCGCTTCAGGATTGTGCGTGATCATGATGATGGTTTGATTGAAGCGATAGTTGAGTTCTTGGAACATATTAAGGACTAGAGTTGAATTTTCGGAATCCAGATTTCCAGTAGGTTCATCAGCCAGAACGATGGCTGGACGCGTTACGACAGCTCGCGCCAGGGCAACACGCTGTTGTTCACCCCCCGACAACTCGAGGGGCTTGTGATGCAGTTTATCTTCCAAACCCAGGAGCCGCAAAACCTCTCGACGACGCGCGGGATCTTCACCGCCGTTGCCATGAATTCGCTCCGCCAGTCGGAGATTTCCTTCAGCGGTTAACGTGGGAAACAAATTGAATCTTTGAAAAACAAAGCCAATTTTCTTGCGCCTGACTGCAGTACGCTTGGCATCTGACGCTGATGTGATGTCGTCTCCATCAATTACGATCTTGCCACTGGTCGGAGTCAGAAGTCCGCCTAGCAAGTGCAACATCGTCGACTTTCCACAACCAGAAGGCCCCATGATGGCCAGAAACTCACCCTCTTCAACCTCAAGCGACACGCCCCTCAAGGCCGGCACGTCGACCTTGCCGATACGATAGACCTTCACCAAATTTTCAGCTTGTAAAATTGTTCTCATCGATTTGTGACAGCTGCCGCTCCCAAATTTTTGCTGGCGCGGCCAGGAAAGGTTCTAACGAACAGCAGGATCACCTACACATGAAGTTGATGTAAAACTCAAGCGACAGATGTTAATACATCTGAACGTTGTTATCTAGCAGCCTTAGTGAGAAACAATAGCGTGGCCACTCGTAGATTAATGATTTGCGGTTACCTTGCGACTGTTTTGT
>DATIBX010000065.1:0-11574 GCA_035457105.1 Pyrinomonadaceae bacterium | reverse complement strand
GTTGAGTGGTGAGAAGCTCGCAGCGGAGATTTCAAGACTACTCGCGAAGCCGGACGAGATTGAGCGAATGGCACTAGCGAGTAAGAAGTTGGCGCATGGTGACGCCGCCGCGGCCGCAGTGGATTTGATAGAGGAATTGGCTGGAGTTGAAAGGGAAGAAGCTATCAATTGAGAAGTATGAATTGAAATTTGAGAATTGTTATTTCGAATATGGAAGGATCAAAAACTGCGTGCATAAAAAGTACTGTAGGCTTTCGGCAAGGCTAGATTTCGACATCATGTGCTAAGGCCAAGCAAATAGTAATTCTCAAGTCTCAAATGATAATTGACAATTAGAACAGCTATTGATTCGGGGAGTGTCAAGCTAGGTAGAAGCGCCGGGTTTGCCCCAGCGGCGTTAAGAATTAGAACGCACGAATGATAGGCAAGTAGTTATGTTTAGGAGAATTCAACACGTCCATTTTGTAGGTATCGGTGGCATCGGCATGTCAGGTATTGCCGAGGTGCTGATCAATCTTGGTTTTCACGTCTCGGGATCAGACTTGAAGCCTTCGGGTGTGACCGAGCGTTTGCAACGAATGGGAGTCGAGTTTAGCGAAGGACATCGTGCTGAAAATGTGGGTCAACCACACGTCGTTGTTCGTTCCACCGCGGTACGTGACGACAACCCGGAGATTGTCGAAGCCAATCGACGGTCAATCCCTGTTATTCCTCGAGCAGAAATGCTCGCCGAATTGATGCGCCTGAAGGCCCATACCGTCGCCGTGGCCGGTTCGCATGGAAAAACCACTACGACCTCCATGGTTGCGACTGTCCTGGGCCATGCCGGACTTGATCCGACGATTGTAGTAGGAGGTGTCGTTGGTGCATTCGGCTCCAATGCTCATCTTGGAACCAGCGATTTGATGGTTGTAGAAGCTGACGAGAGCGATCGCTCATTCCTGATGCTGACTCCAACCATCGCGGTAGTAACAAATATCGATCGCGAACACATGGATTACTACCACGACATGGATGATGTGCGAGCCTGTTTCGCTAGTTTTGTGAACAAGGTTCCGTTCTACGGCTCGTCGGTCTTATGCCTTGACGATCCAAATGTGCAGGCCATCATCCCGCTACTTGAAAGAAGGCGACTGACTTATGGCTTGAGCGCACAGGCGGATGTTTCGGCTCACGGTATTCGTTACGACAACAACTTCGGATCGAAATTCAGGGTTTGGCGCGGTACCACCGAAGTAGGAGAGCTAAGTCTACGAGTCCCGGGTGTACACAACGTTTATAACGCGCTTGCCGCAATTGCTGTCGGCTTTGAGCTGGAAGTTGATTTCGAAAAGATCGCTGAAGGATTGGGAAACTTTACGGGAGCTGGCCGTCGGTTCCAATCCAAGGGAGAGGTAAACGGGGCGTTGTTGGTTGACGACTACGGTCATCACCCAACTGAGATCAGGGCAACCTTGGCGGCCGCCAAGCTTGGTTCGGGTGGTCGGCGAATAGTTGTTCTCTTTCAACCGCATCGCTATAGCAGGACCAATGATCTGATGCAGGAGTTTGCCCGCTCTTTCAACAATGCGGATGTTCTGTTTATTTCCGACATCTACGCCGCGAGCGAGGATCCGATCGAAGGCGTTACCTCCGAAACTCTAACAGCAGCAATCAAACGCTTCGGACATAAGGATGTTACCTACATCGGACCATTGGAGAACGCCGCTCCAATTTTACGTGATCACGTCCAGCCAGGTGATTTGGTGGTAACTCTCGGTGCCGGGACAGTCAATCGAGTTGGTGATCAACTCCTGGCATTGCTAAAGGAACGTTCAGACACAACCTCAGCATAAAGATTTAAATGGTCGAAACCGAGCAACAAAACGAGAAACTTGTTCAGCGTGATCAGTCGCTTGCGGCAATCGCAGCGAAGCTCGGTGTGCGGGCTGAGCGAGGTCGGAGATTCGCTGAACTGACCAGCCTGCGAGTTGGTGGGTCCATTGACTGGGTGATATCGCCGCTCACCGAAGAGGAAGCTGCAGCGGTGGTTTACGAATTGGAAAAAGCAGGCATTGGTTGGCGTGCGCTTGGGTCGGGCAGCAATGTCCTGGCAGATGACGGAGATCATCATTACGTTGTTTTGAGTTTGAGTGAGATGAAAGGTGTGGTCCAAATCGAAGGAGAGCTGGTGTCGGTGAGCGCCGGGTACTCTTTGCCCCGGTTGTGCATCGACGTTGCGCGAAGTGGTCTCTCGGGGATCGAGGGGCTTGGGGGAATTCCCGGCACAGTTGGCGGCGCACTTTGGATGAACGCCGGCGCTTACGGTCATGAAATTGGAACGGTTACGGAGTCAGTAAGGGTGGCACGCGATGGGGTCGTTGCGAGCATTCCGGGTGACAGCATCGAGTGGAATTATCGGCACGCTTCATTTGCGGAAGGCGAGTTGTTGCTCGGCGCGACTCTGCGTTTAACTCCTGACCAGCCCGACAAGATCAAGGAGCGCATGGACGATGCCAAGAGCCGACGCTTGGCGACGCAGCCTCACGGTTCCCGCTCAGCCGGGTGCTTTTTCAAAAATCCACCTGCCAGTTTGAAAGGAACGGGAAAAATAATTGATGAGATGGGTATGAAAGGACAACGTCGAGGCACAGCCATTGTCTCTCCGGTTCATGCCAACTTCATTGTTACTGAAGGCGAAGATGCTCGAGCCGAGGACGCTTTGGCGCTCGCGGAAGAGATTAGGGAAAGAGTTAAGCGTGAACAGGGAATTGACCTCGAGTATGAAGTCGAATTGTGGCGCGCAAATTCAAGTGAGGCCTTTAGCACAGCAATAAATCAGTCGTCGCCTGATGAGGAAGACGGAAAGGAAAATTGAGCCGTGAGAGAACAAGTCGCTACGCAAAAAGTTGGAACTCGAAGTGGAAGTGCGGGGTCGAGGTCTCGTAGCGTCAAAACTACTCAGCGACCTAGCAAAAGAGATCGCACTGAAGGTCAACCACTCGCCGTGAGATTGAAAAACCTGGTTGGTTACGCACCGCTTCTCTTGAAGTTGTCGGCGCTCGCGGTGGTTATTGTCCTGGCCTTTCTCGGTTATCGGGCCGCGGCCTCAGCCAGTTTCTTCCAGGTGCGAACAGTGCAAACTGCAGGTTTGAATCGCTCATCCGCGCAGGCAATCGAATCAGCAGTACGCGATGAGGTGAGGGCCACTGGAGTTTGGCAAGCCGACTTGACGTCGGTGAGTGCTCGACTGGAAAAGCTGCCGTGGATTCGTACGGCGGTTGTCACCCGCGTTTTACCAGATGGCATACGGGTGCGCGTCACCGAACGTCAACCGCGCGTGGTAGTGCGCATGAGTTCCGGGCGATTGGTTTGGGTCGATGAAGACGGTGTGGTCTTAAATGAACTCAATTCAACGGACAAAATGCCGTCCTTTTTTTTGAGGGGATGGAATGAAGATGAGTCGGCTGCGGCTGCCGAGGAAAATCGAGGACGTATCGCAAAGTTCATTCAGCTGCAAAAAGACTGGGATGCAGAGGGTTTGTCTGACCGAATCAGTGAAGTAAACGTTCAGGACCTGCGTGATGTGCGCGCCCAATTGGCCGGTGACGATTCCCAGATCGAAATTCGACTGGGCTCGGTCGACCAGGCAAAGCGTCTGGGTCCGGCGCTACAGAAGCTCGATCAGTTGAGACAAACACCGCGTGGTCCATACGTCAGTTATCTCGTCAACGAGGGTGAACGAATATTTGTTGGGGTGGTAACGGGCGGTCGCGCCTTCGCTGACACGCCTGACACCGCAGACTCACTGCCAAGCCAGACCGATGATCAAGCGCGAAAGCAGGGGAACAAGGCGAAAGAGAAAGAGAGTAAAGCTCGCACGCCATCGAAGAAGGTGGAGCAGAAGCGGACGTGATCGAGCAAGTGTGTGCTGAAAGACTAATCAGCAGAGGAGCCCGACTAAATGGCTAAGCGTACGCAGCACGTTATTGGTCTCGACATTGGGACAAGCAAGGTGACGTGTATTGCTGGCGAAGCCGGTGAAGGGGGAACTCTCGAAGTCGTCGGGATTGGCGAAGCTGAAGCTCGCGGCTTACGCAAAGGAGTAATTGTTAATCCCGATGCGGCAGTCGATGCCATTAAAAAGGCAGTCGAAGAAGTTGAAAGGATGAGTGGTCTGGAAGCCGAAGAGGTAACAATCAATCTGGCCGGTTCTCATATCCTGGGTTTCAACGGTCAGGCGATAGTGGCTGTATCAGGTAGAGATCGCGAAATCGTGGCCGAAGATGTGCGCCGCGCTATTGACTCAGCCTGCGCGATTCAGCTGCCGGCAGGTCGAGAGATAGTGGACCGTTTACCTCAGGAATTCATTGTGGATGATCAGGACGGCATCAATGATCCCGTCGGCATGATTGGAGCGCGGTTGGCAGTAAAAGTCCACATCGTTACGAGCCCGGTTACCGCCAGGCAAAACGCTATTAATGCGGTAAACAGAGCCGGTCTGGTTGTGGCTGACATGGTGTTGGAGCAGCTCGCCGCGGCTGAGGCTTCATTGACGGAAGATGACAAAGAATTTGGGGCTGCTTTGGTTGATATAGGCGCAGAAACCACAGGTCTCATTATTTATCAGCGTGGAGCGGTTCAACATACGGCTGTTTTTCCGCTTGGCGGATCGCATTTTACTAATGACATCGCTTTTGGGTTGCGTACGCCAATTCCGGAGGCTGAAAGAATCAAGCGCACTGTCGGTTGTGCTTGCAGTAGTTCTTTGAGCGAGATGGAGCGAGGGGAACTTGTCGATGTGCCTTCAGTCGGAGGGCGGCCACCGCGTCAGCTATCGCGACAAATTCTTTGCGACATTCTTCAACCGCGAGCCGAGGAAGTCTTGATGCATGTTGCCGATGAGATCAAAGACGCCGGGTGGGAGCGTCAATTATCGAGTGGAGTAGTGCTTACTGGTGGTGGAGCGTTGCTCAATGGGATGACAGAGATCGCTGAACAGGTTTTCGATGCGCCGGTACGTCTTGGTTATCCGGAGAGAGATCGATTCGGAGGTTTGATCGAAGACATACAGAGTCCAGCATGGGCCGCAGCCGCAGGTCTTGCACTCCTTGCGCATCGCGCTCAGGCTGCTGAGATTCGTACCGGCATTAGCAGACGAGGCTCAACAGGGAAACTGACACATTTTGTCTCAAGATTTAGAAATCGTTTCGGTAGTATTTTCTGACAAGTTGTTGTATGCTTGCGCCCCGACTGCACAAGATATTGTCCGCAACATATCGATGCCGATGGCGCAAGCAGCCCAACATAGAAGAAAGAGGCCTTGGAAGCCTTCCCGTTTTGGGAGAGAGGAACTAACTATGACACCGGACACGCGTCAACCCGGAACCGGCATTAATATTTTCATAGATGATGATCCGCCATTGACAGGTGCGCGGATAAAAGTAATTGGTATCGGTGGCGGCGGAGGTAATGCTGTTAACCGCATGATCGAGTCTGGTATTGAAGGCATCGAGTTTTTAGTTGCCAATACAGACCTGCAGGCGCTCAAACGATCGCGAGCACCAATTAAAATTCAGTTAGGCAGCCGCTTGACTAAAGGACTCGGCGCTGGCGCCGATCCGAACGTTGGTCGCGAGGCCGCTCTCGAAGATACCGACAAAATTATCGAAGTATTAGAGGGCGCCGATATGGTTTTCGTTACCACTGGTCTTGGTGGGGGTACGGGAACGGGCGCGGCTCCGATTATTGCTTCACTGGCAACTGAGCTTGACGCGTTGACCGTCGCCGTGGTGACTAAACCGTTCCACTTCGAAGGCCGGCGACGTATGCAACAGGCCGATCATGGTTTGCGGGAGCTCAGGGAATGCGTTGATACAGTAATCACCATTCCTAACGAGCGACTATTGCATACGGTCGAGCGAGGGGTTTCGCTGGCTGACTCGTTTAGAGTTGCCGACGACGTGTTACGTCAGGCGGTCCAGGGTATCAGCGACTTGATCACCGTTCCGGGTTTGATCAATCTCGACTTCGCCGACGTTAAATCGATCATGCAGGGGATGGGTATGGCTTTGATGGGTGCCGGACGCGCGAGTGGTGAAAATCGAGCCATCGAAGCTACGCAACAGGCAATCTCATCACCGTTGTTGGAAGAAGCAACTATCCAAGGTGCCAAGGGTGTGTTGATGAATATCACCGGCGGACCAGATCTGACGTTGTTCGAAGTAAATGCGGCTTCGTCAATCATACGTGAGTCTGCAGATGATGACGCCAACATTATTTTTGGCGCAGTCATCGATGAAAATATGACAGATGAAATGAAGATAACGGTAATCGCAACTGGTTTCGACAAGGAACCAATGGCGGTTGCAACGGCGGCAGTAACCACAGCAATGCCAGCTCCCGCGCCAAGATTTGTAAATCGTCCAACGGATGATCTGCCTCGGCCAATGATGAATGCACGCGTGGATGATCTTGATGTTCCCACGTTCATTCGTAAGAAGGCTGACTAATCGACATTTATTGCCCTGCACTTGCGGGAAGGCCGGATCGGCCTTCCCGATTTTTTTGCAAAGTGGTAGACAAGGTCAGTACCGATTCGCCGTAGCATCGGGTGAGCCTCGACGACTATCAAGTATAAGGATTTCGAGACTCACCCGACGCTATTGCGAATCGGTACTGACCCATCCCAACAGTCGAATACAAATCGGTTAAATCAGAGGTGTTCAAGCGAATCAAGATCGAATGCAATCAAAGTGATTGGTGAGGGCGTTTTTGACGGATCTTCGCTTTGCTTTTTCTTTCCTTGTTGTGTAGCATGTCCCTCATTCCTTGCAGGATTTTCCATTACGGGTAATGTTTAAGTTCCTCTCCTCGGATGGCCGCAGCCTGCGAGAGTTGTGCGTTGATCCGCAACGGTTCATGCTTGCGTGCCAAATTGTTTGTCCCCGGCGGATCCAAAAAACCCGTTCTAGATTTTGGAGGTAATTAATCAGTGAATCGTAAACTCATAAGAACAACCCTTGCGGAAGTGAAGGGCAAAGCCCGTGAGGTTCCGCAGCCCAGAGAGCGTTCAAACGGTAGTTCGCGATCCTCAAACGATGGCGGTAGTCAGCCAAGACCCGCTCAGCAACACACCCCGGTTCAAGTAAAGAAAAGAGTTCCGCCACCAAACGAGACCAATGCGGAGATTTTCTATTACAAGAAGCAGATTGATGCTCACACCGTGATGGTGATCGTTCTGATGGATGGAGAGGAAATAGAGGGAACTATCGAGTGGTATGACCGTGGTGCTTTAAAGGTAAATCGCAAAGCCGCGCCAAACCTTCTTGTTCTCAAAAGGAACATCAAGTACATGTACAAGGCTGATGAGCGGGTTGAAACTACTGGTGACTAATTAAGTTAAGTTGCGACAGCCTCGCCCTGTGTAACTCATCCGCCCTACAGTGCGTCGCCACAACAAATGCGACAGTCAGACCATAGCTCAACTAACCCGGGACCTCGACCCAGGCGAGATTTGCCGCGCATCGGCATCACGATGGGAGACCCTGCGGGAATCGGACCTGAGGTTGTCCTCAAGGCGGTCGCAGAGCCCGAGGTCCAAAAGGCGTGCGTCCCGGTGATTATTGGTGACGCGCAGCTGCTCGCTCACACTGCGCGCACTCTCGATCTGCAATGCGGCTACGACATCATCCGTAAAGAAGAGTCCTTTCCCGAACACCTTAACGAACCAGCCATATTTCACCTCGATAATATCGTCGGGCTTATTGAACCCGGCATCGAGTCGGGCGCGGCGGGTAAAGCCGCCGCAGGTTACATTGAAGCTGCCGTCGAACTCTGTGCTGCCGGTAGCATTGACGCGATCGCGACTGCTCCTATTAATAAGCGAGCGCTATTTCTAGGTGGTTATAGTTTTCCCGGGCATACTGAGTTTCTGGCTCATCTCACCCGGTCGGAAGAATATGCCATGGCCTTTGTCGCCGCGAATCTCAGAATCGTCTTGCTATCGACTCACGTCCCACTTTCTGAAGCGATTCGCATGGTGGAACGAGATAGACTCGTCAAGGTAATAAACCTTACCAATCGTGAGTTGCACCGGTGGGGCATGGAACGTCCTCGACTAGCAGTAGCGGCTCTTAATCCGCACGGTGCTGAAGGAGGTTTATTCGGCGTTGAGGAAGCATCAGAAATCGTCCCGGCAATTGAGGCTTGTCGCCAGCTTGACGATATCAACGTTCATGGGCCGTATTCTGCCGACACTGTTTTTCTCAGAGCGTCCAGAGGCGAATTTGATGCCGTTATTGCCTGTTATCACGATCAGGCAATGATTCCTGTAAAATGTTTGTCCTTTGGTGAAGCAGTTAATGTTACGCTGGGACTGCCGTTCATCAGGACCTCGGTCGATCACGGAACGGCTTTCGACATTGCCGGCAAAGGCGTGGCCGAACACTCAAGTATGGTAGCCGCGATAAAGCTCGCAGCCGAGTTATCAACTCAAGCAGGTGAGAGCTGCCGGCCGGTAGAAATATAAAACGAAGGAGTCGCAGATCGAGATGGTTAATGACGAAGAGTCAATCGACTCAGGCGACGGTGGAAATAGACGCATTCTAGTAGCCGATGATGACCCCGCCATTTTGCGGCTAGTTGCCACCATCCTCGAGAAGGAAGACTTTACTGTGGTGACCGCTCGCGATGGTCGTGAAGCTTATAAGACCCTCCAGGCGGATCCGGAGTTTACGGCGGCCATTCTGGACGTTGTCATGCCTCATATAACTGGTCCAGAATTAGTGCGATTCATGAAATCAGAGCCGAAGCTCGCGAATATTCCGGTAATGATGATGACTGCTGAACAAGATCCAAAACTGTCTTCGGATAGTTTCTCAGCCGGTGCAGTCGTTTTCCTTCCTAAACCTTTCACCACTGCTCAGCTGCAAATAATGTTGCAGATGTTGACGGGTAAAACTACCACTTAGCTCATTGTCGTAATGAGATCACGCCCAACGCTTCCGCTTGTCTCGTTAGTGCTCATCTTATTGAGTATTGGTACGGCAAGGGCGGACCTGAGTCAAAATCAAGCTCGCAAATTGATCTCGAACATTTCGGGTGTCTCGCTTCCACGCGGCGATATACACGTCATTAGTGTCACGCAAGGCGAAGGGACCTCGGCGAATGTTACCGCCCAGATTGAGCTTGCCTTCCGGGCTACGCAGACCGGCGACGGTGTTTGGCGTCTCAGCGAAGTTCGCGTGGGGCCCAATAATTGGGAAGAGTTAGCGCTGATCGCGCGGGCGGGAAACTTTCAACTGTCCGAACCTGATTGTAAGGCTGGGCTGAAAGCGGGTGACCTCAAAAATTCTGAAGCGCGCTGCCTGGTTGCAAGTCTGTTCGGCATAACTCTCCCGTCTGACGACGTTCGCATTAAAGAAATTTCCGCTTTTGGACTACCCTTTGGTACTCGAGCGTCGGCGTTGATTGTGTCCTTGGTTGAACTCAATTTTCGCTTCGGCACAGATAACGGAAAATGGGAGTTGACTGATTTCAAGAGTGGTAGCCACGATTGGAGCGATGTTGTAGGGCTGCCTCAGTCACTTAACGCCCAGAAGCAAACTGTTGCAAAAGCCGAATTGGATCTGATTGTAAAAGCACTAAACACATATCGACGTGATCGCGGCTCCTTCGTTATTTCTGAGAAGGAATCGGTGGTCATCGATCATTTGAGTCCGCGCTATCTCAGCCAGGTTATCCGGCTCGATCCGTGGCACAGACCTTATCAATATCATGGCGAACGAGATCGATTCACCTTGAGATCTCTAGGCCCTGACGGAAAATCGGACACGTCCGACGATGTCGTGGCGACTAACACGAATCCTTAATTGAAGCTCAGGAGCTCTGTTAAGGGGTGTTCTACCGAAGCTTGATCTATTTAAAGAGCCTCTCCAAAAATGAGGGTTCTTGAAAAGCGGCGCCGCACCGCCGCACGCAGGGTTTGTTGAACGTGCTAAAACTAAACTCTTGACTGTCCGTTACCGCGGGTGCTAGTTTTTCATTTGGTGGCCCTATTCAAAGGCCAATTCGTCATGACATGCCCCCGCGCCATCTGTGCAAAACGCACTAAGGCCCCGCCGATGGTGCAATCTCTAGCTAAAGGAATTTAGCTTTGCTAGCTGGTCGCAAACTCCTACTTGCCGACGACTCGGCCCTCTATCGGAAAATGATTGACCTTACGTTCACCGATGAAGGTGTACGAGTGGTCTCGTTCAGCGATGGTCAAGAGGCCATCGATAACCTAGAAAATGTTGCCCCCGACATAGTCCTCGCAGATGTTTTCATGCCGTCCAAAAACGGTTATGAGGTCTGTAAGTACGTCAAAGAAAATGAGAAGCTAAAACACATACCTGTTGTGCTTCTTGTTGGCTCGTTTGAGCCTTTCGACGAAGCGGAGGCGCGCAAAGTTGGCGCGGACGATATATTGACCAAACCATTTAAAGGGCTTCGCAGACTGATCGACAGGGTGGGAGCACTCGTTAATAGCCCTCCGGCAAAACGTGAAGCGACCACCGCGGAACTCCCCAAAGTCCCTGAGTCATCCGACACTGGCCAGTTTCTCAACACGAGTGAACTCGAAGTGGCCACCGCCGATACTCGTAAGTTGCCCGATCATGTCGACTTTGGAGCAAAGACATTAGAACCATCGGCTCCCGCAGAATCGGTCTCGAAAGAGGAGAAAATGGAAAGTAAACAGAAACACGATTCTGTTCCGGAAGCCTCTGATGTCCTTCTGGATCTGGGGGAATTTGAACCGGTACATGCTGCCACCAACGACGACTTCGTGCTTGACCTTGAGGACACTCTCGAAGGCACGAAACCAGTTCCAACTCCCCGTCCGTTTGTTGAGCCACAAGTTACCGAAAAAGCCGCTAGCGCTGCCGCACATGATTATTCATATCAACCAGCCGTAATCGACACCCATTTTGCTGACACCAAGGAGATGGCGTTTGAGTCTCAGGCTCACGAAGTTGTAGTTGAGGAAGCACCCGCGCCTTATCAGCCGTCGTCTTATGTTGATCGGCATGCAGTGGCGAGCGCTGCTGATGCAAGTGGTGTAACTGCCGGCAGCTTGTCGCCAGAGATGATCGACGTCATCGCACGCCGTGTAGTTGAAATGATGTCGGATAAGGTTGTTCGTGAGATTGCCTGGGAAGTTGTTCCTGATCTTGCCGAGTTGCTGATACAGCGCCGGCTGGAAGAAAAAGAGTCCCAAACAAAGTAAACTTGGTCCGGCGCGGGTTTCTACAGGTGATTGGTTTTCCAGTCACCTGTTTTTCTTTGACTCCAAAATGTCCAACATGCTTCAGCTTGTCGGCAATCATTCATGCAATGATTCCGTAAAGTTCCACCTCTATCGACGACAAGCGGAAAGCTTGTCGCACATTTGATGACCAGTTGTCAGTAAAGGGGAGTACGTTGTACGGTACAGGCTTACTTTTTCAAAGCTCGAGTACATCTCAATCAGAAGTTCAGATTATCCATGGACATCGCTAAACAATACGATCCAGCCCAGGCAGAAAAAGAGCACTATGAACGCTGGGAAAAAAA
>DATIBX010000064.1:0-2787 GCA_035457105.1 Pyrinomonadaceae bacterium | reverse complement strand
TAAGGGAATAAAGATGCTTCAGTGAAGCAAGGTAGAGCGCCGGCAGGAGAGTTAAAGGTATGAGAATTAGCTTTTGGAGCAATTATGAAAAAAAGAAAATTAGGAAACGGCGGGCTTGAGATAATCGGCGGTTGGACTCGGCTGTATGGGGATGAGCTTTGGGTTTGGTCCAGCGAAAGACAAGCAGGAAATGATTTCGCTGATTCGATCAGCCGTCGAACGCGGAGTCACGTTTTTCGACACCGCAGAAGTTTACGGACCATTCACCAACGAAGAACTCGTCGGCGAAGCACTCGCCCCGAAGCGCGAACAGGTGGTGATTGCCACGAAATTTGGGTTCAACATTGACGCGGATGGAACGCAGCACCACAATCCGCCGCTCAATAGCCGTCCCGAACACATCAAAGAAGTCGCTGAAGCATCTTTAAGGCGCCTCAAAACAGATTACATTGATTTGTTTTACCAACACCGCGTTGACCCGAGTGTGCCGATTGAGGATGTAGCTGGAGCAGTCAAAGAGTTAATCGAGGAAGGTAAGGTCAGGCATTTCGGACTTTCCGAAGCGGGTGTCGAAGTGATTCGCCGCGCGCACGCCGTACAGCCTGTGACAGCACTTCAGAGCGAATATTCACTATGGTGGCGAGAGCCGGAAGGGAAAATATTGCCGACGCTCGAGGAATTAGGAATAGGCTTCGTTCCGTTTAGCCCGCTCGGCAAAGGATTTCTCACCGGAAAAATTGACGAAAACACGAAGTTCGACAGCACTGATTTTCGCAATACGGTTCCGCGCTTTTCGCCGGAGGCTCGCAAAGCGAATCAGGCATTAGTTGATTTGATCGGAGAATTCGCCGCGCAGAAGAAAGCGACGGCCGCACAAATTGCGCTTGCCTGGATGCTTGCCCAGAAACCGTGGATTGTGCCGATTCCGGGAACGACAAAACTGCATAGACTGGAAGAAAATCTTGGCGCGGTTGATGTGGAATTAACAGCAGATGACTTTCACCAAATTGAAAACATCACGTCACGCGTTGAAGTAAAGGGCGCAAGATATTCTGAGGGCGCGCAAAAGTTAGTTAATAGGTAAATGCCGGAGGCTAAGGTTCGTTATGGACCCATTGCAGTGATTTTGGATCCCCGTTCCTGTTCCCTAACTCGCTTCGCTCACAGTTGTTGTAATAACAACGCGACAAAATGTATGTACAAGTTGGTGAGTGCGGCACTTAGGCTATCAGCACGCAACACTTAGTCGAGTGAGGGGATCAGAGTGAAACACTTCGTGTTGTCCGCGGTATTGATTGCTTTCGTTGGGGGAATTGCGTTAGCCCAGGACGAAAGTCCTGAAAAGAAAAAAGATAAAGAACCAGAATCGAGATCGTTAACAATCATCGGCTCAAAGTCGCGATGGAGTTTGCAGCCGACGGCTTTGAAGCGGTGTCCGACGCCGTTCATCACTTTTCTTGAGTCACCTCCGCCCTCAACTCAATTGAAATCCCGACGAGAGCACAACCCAGTGGATCAAGCCGGCGAAAAGCTTGCGGCCGATCAGAGCTTTCGTTGGTTAACGGCCATCAAGCAATCTCTGCTATTTCTTGGCGTTCAGCATGGCTACGCTTTGACGCAACCGAAAACTCGTAGGGATCTAAAGGGCCCTTTCTTTAAGGACTATGTGCGCTCCGTCAAGTCGCTACACGGTTGGGAAGACGGCGGACGGTTTTTTACCAACTACATCGCGCATCCGATGGAAGGATCACTTCTCGGATTTATTCAAATTCAGAATGATCCGAAAGGAATGAATTTGTCCTATGCCAACTCGAATGCTTATTGGCGGAGTCGTCTTAAGGCCCTGGCATGGTCAGCAGCCTGGAGCACTCAGTTTGAAATCGGCCCAGTCAGTCAGGCGTCAATTGGTAATGTGGGGTTACACGGAAAACAGACCTACGTTGACCTGGTCGTGACACCGATCGGCGGGCTTGGATTACTGGTCCTGGAAGACTTTCTGGACAAGCACATCATCCGCATGATCGAACGACGCAATGCAGGAAACTTCTATCTTAAGGTTTCCAGTCGGACGCTCCTTAACCCAACACGAAGCATTGCAAATCTACTGCGATTCAAAACGCCATGGTACCGCGACCGCGGACTGCGCTGATCTGCATCGTTATTATCTTCATCGCCTACGTCCTTGCCAGTCCCGCGGGCGTCGTGCCCGCTGCTTGGCTGACACCGACTTGACGATGGTGGTGAGGCTCGGAGCAGCAAGAAACGCAGACTTATAAGGAAGAACGGCTTGTGCAATGAGCGCTTCGACCTCGGGTGTGTTGATGGTTTTGGGTTCCGTGAGCCGGACGCCCCTGACTTGCTTGCCTTGACCTTCGAGGAGACCGTGCGGGTCGCGTAAGTCCGCGCCATGGAGGAAGAAGAGCGTGATCCATCTCGGATAGCCGGCCACGGAAATGAACGCGTCGGATGTGCGCTCAGTTGGGCTGATGCCGAACACTAAAGCGTTGTAGTTGTCGTAGACCAACTCGAAGCCACGAGGAAACATGGCGCGAAAGCGCGTGCGGACCTCGCGCAACTGCGCTTCGAGGGCAGGTGTGTACTTTCTGAGGAAGATTGCGATTTGCGACTCAACGGCAATAGCACTCATGACTAGAAATGGAATCTTTTGTGTGCGGGCGCGCGATCAGCATTCAAGCTGAACGAACATTTCCTAAAAGAAGCCATGCGAACATCTTCACCTCACCCGGAGTTTAGCAAGTGTCTCAGGGAATCATGTACTCCTCCAAC
>DATIBX010000063.1:0-3870 GCA_035457105.1 Pyrinomonadaceae bacterium | reverse complement strand
CGAACTGATTCAACAACACGAAGAGGGAATCAGAATCGAAACCGTGTGTGGCCCCGAGGATTTAAGCGGAACCGAACTGGCGAGCCGTATCGGCAAGCATTATCGTGCAGTGCCGCTCCCACTCTGGTGGCCCGCGTTGGCAGTTGGTCTGAAGGCGTTACACAAAATCGGTTTTGCGATCGTCAAGCCTGATCAGTTGACGCGCTTAACCGGGGGAAAAACCGGAACTGCTACGAGCGCCGTGACGACGCACGAGGGCCTGAGGCGTTTTCCTTCGAACTGAGTAGCTGGCGAGTTTTCTGTGAAAATGAAGAAACAGGTTCTCGCAACAACACTGATTATCCTCACGTGGTTGTTGTTTCTAATTGTATCCATCCGAGTGTTTCGGCCAGACAGTCGCTACGTCGCCTTCGATTCAGACGGCGCCATTCCGCTCCTCATGGCGAACGAAGATCGACCGGTAATCGTCTTCGATATGTATTACTGGGGCGTGGATCGATGGGGTGGTTGGCCACTCATGCTGGCGCGAGTGGTCCATCGAGATACCGGGTTTCAATGGACGGATTACAGTCTTCATGTTGTCAGAGCCACGTGGGTATTTCTGGGATTGCTGGTTCTCGTATGGATGAATCGCCGCGCAGGATTGGCTGTCTTGGTAAGTGGCCTCATACCGCTTTGTCTTGAGCCCACCATAAGGTGGCAACTTTTCACTTTAAGTCAGGTTTACGCCTGGCAGTTAACGGCTCTCTTTCTCGCATGGTTCAGTCTACGCCGGCTGCTGGCGCCCGAACTTCTATCCGCGACGGGAAGACAGGCGTCGATTAAATGGACGCTCTGGTGTCTGAGCTTTTACGTCAGCGCTGTCCTGGCGATCTGGAGTTCCGAGGCCAGCGCTCCGTTTTTAGGTTTTCTCTTTTTGCTTGAGACTTCGCGCGCCTATTTCTTGCAGCGTGACGAGAGCGGGAATAAGTGGAAACGGACCAGGTACGTTACAGCTCTGCTCGTTCTGGCAGCCGCTACGATTACTCACGTGCTGATAAAAGCGAACTACCATCGACATGGAATCAAACATTGGGGAGGTGATTACAGAGCGACCACGCGGATCGATGTGGGCCACCTGTGGGAGAACGTACAGGGTAACTGGCGCAACTTAATGGATTTCGATTTCGGGCCTTTGCTCGTTCTTTCTGCGGCGTTCTTGCTCGTCATCACAGTCGTACTTGCCTATACGGTGTTAACTAAGAAACACCTCGTGAGCGAAAAGCTGGCTCACTTTGTTCTTGATAACGACGTAACCATGACATTGGGATTAGCGGGCCTCGCGTTGATCAATCTCGTGCTCATGATCTCTCTCAGTCACGTGCGCGAGAGCGGGTATAACTCACGTTACCTCAACCCAACTTTTTTCCTTGGTTCCATCGGCGGGCTCATGACGATCTATATCCTGTTGCGGCTTGTTGCGCACAGGCTGAAGTTAACCCGGTACGTCATTCCGATCGCGATTGTCGGGGCTTTTGTATTCCTTATTGCTGAATTTCCACGGTTCGAGGGAGACGACAACTACAGAAGAGATAAAGAAACCGCTTCGTTTCTTGCGCAGAAGGTGCCGGGAGGAGTGGTAATGGGTGGCTATTGGGAGACGTACATATTCGCCGCCCTGCAACGGCCGACAAATACGATGACGCCGTTGCCGCTCGAGGGACTACAGGTCCGGATTCCCTGGACGCCACCGCTGTTACGTAATGTAAGAGATGTCGTGATCGAGTACAGGAACAACCCGGTCATGAACCGTGGTCCGTTACCGGCGGAACTTTGGCAGTATGGAAATCTGTTGAGGTTGAAGGACCCGCAGTTTTATCAGAACGATAAATATGCTTTTGCGCTTTATGTAAATGAACCTAAGTGAATCACGACGCGTTCACTTCTACCCGCTTATATCTACGTTCCAGACTTTGAAACTTCGTTTGTCGAAGCACGTTTTTCCTGTGCAGTAAATACCTGAACACGAGCCACAGAATTCCCAATCCGTAATTCACGCTGTCAACAAAGCTGGCAGACGACGCTTCGGGAAAGTATCTGACTGGTACAGAAACCTCGGCGATGCGAAACTCAGCATCGACAATTTGCATGACAACTTCCTGATCGAAGATGAAGCCGTCTGAATTCGCACGAAAATTGATGGCTTCGAGAACCTTTCTGCTGAAGGCCCTGTAACCCGTGTGATACTCGGATAGTTCCAGTCCTAAAATTCGATTCTCTATTCTCGTGAGTAGTCTGTTGCCGTAATACTTCCACCACGGCATGCCTTGCTCGATAGGAGATTTACCCATCAGACGCGAACCAAATACGACATCTGCTTCGCCGGCTTCGATCGGACGAATGATGTCCCCAAGACAGGTGGGATCGTACTGGTAATCAGGATGGACCATGACAACGATGTCCGCGTTGGCGTTCAGGGCTTCGATATAACAGGTCTTCTGGTTTCCGCCGTAGCCGTAGTTCCGGTTGTGCAAAAAGATCTCGAGATTGAGCTGGCGAGCGATGTCTATGGTCTCGTCCGTACTGCCGTCATCGACTAACAGCACCAAATCGACGACCTCATGCGGTAGCGCCATGTAGGTCATTTTTAGCGTCTTCGCGGCATTGTATGCCGGCATGATTACGACAGTTTTTGGTCGGTTATTTGTTTGTAACATCGCTGCTTGTTCCACGCCGAACAGGGTGCCGGCGTTTCCGAAATGTTCCTGAGTAGTCGTCCTGTCTGAGAGTCCCGTGAGTTTAACTCATGATCGAGTAATACTGAAGACTTTGCGAGAAACTTCAGCGCCGAGAACTTATGAATTGGATATCCGAAGAATTACTGACGTTCAGTGTGAGGCTGCACGCGAGAGAGTTAAGTAAGTTGTTGATATGATTTACAAGATTTTACAGGATGAACAGGAGATCTTGTTTATCATGAGAAATCCTGTAAATCCTGTTTAAGTCTACGCTAATACCCTAGCTCTACCCGGGTAGTTCACTCTTGACGGTCGCCGATAATAGATTTACAACACCACTCAAGATATGGCCCACTTTCGGACTATCAATAGATGAACACTATGAATCCCAAGGTTGACGCATACATCAAAAGAGCCAAAGAGTGGCGGGAAGAGTTTGAGAAGTTGAGAGCGATCATTCTCGCCTGTGGCCTGACCGAAGAATTGAAGTGGGGTTGTCCTTGTTACACGTTTGAAAACAGGAACGTGGTTCTAATACATGGATTTAAAGAATACTGTGCGCTCCTGTTTTTCAAGGGCGCCTTGTTAAAGGACGCCGAGGGCCTTCTGATCCAACAGACAAAGAATGTGCAGGCTGCCCGCCAGATTCGGTTCACGAATGTTCGAGAAATAGTTAAGCTCAAATCCCCTTTGAAGGCCTATATTCAGGACGCCATTGGAGTGGAAAAAGCCGGTTTGAAAGTGAATCTAAAGAAGACTGCGGATTTCGAAGTTCCTGAAGAATTTAAGAATAAATTAAACAAAACCCCTGCCTTGAAAACTGCTTTTAATGCATTGACGCCAGGACGGCAACGAGCATACCTCGTTTATTTTTCTCAACCGAAACAATCAAAGACGCGGGAGTCGAGGGTTGAGAAATGTATGCCGCAAATTCTCAAGGGAAAGGGATTGAATGATTAGTGAATCGATGAGGATTAAATGATCAATGAAGGAGTCCACCAAACGTTCGATTTTTCCTGGATTCACCTCGTCTTTGGATCCAAGAATGACTCCTACTTTGAGCTGTGCCACGAAGCAGTTATGGCGAGATGGTTAGCGTCTTTGCGTCGCTTGTTACGCCGCGCAGCTTGATGCGTAGCTCCAGGGGGCCGCT
>DATIBX010000062.1:0-3332 GCA_035457105.1 Pyrinomonadaceae bacterium | reverse complement strand
GTTGACGGTACTCGGTCTTCTAACCCTTGCGGCCCCGAGCCCCGCTCGCGCGGACATAGTCCAGATCACGAATACGGACGCCACTGGTCAATGTCCTACTCCCCAGCCCCAAGCGCGTAAACGGCGAGGCGCCCTTAGATGTCGCGGTTAGGCACAAGCAAACGAGTGGTCTTTACCACTTGGGGCTCTTTTGGCGACCTCCATCCATTCATGGCGCTTGCGTTGGAATTGAAAGAGCGCGGTTACGTTTCTGTAATTGCAACGTCGCCCCTGTACCGGGAGAAAGTTGAAGCTGAAGGGATCGACTTTCTTCCCGTGCGCCCTGATCTTTCGCCGCCGGATGCTGAGGCCTCTGCTGACGTGATTCGTCGGGTGTCGAATGCACGTTTGGGTCCGGGTTACCTTTTCCGAGAAATGCTCGTTCCTTACCTGCGCGAAACCTATGCCGATACACTTGCTGCCGTGACGGCAGAGGGCGGAGCTGATTTGCTTGTGTCGCATCAAGTTCCCTTAACGGCACCGCTCGTGGCAGAGAAAACCGGCATCAAATGGGTTTCATCAGTGCTTTTTCCAATCGCATTTGCCTCCGCTTATGATCCCCCGACCCCTCCGCAATTGCCTGCGCTTCGGATGGTCGCTGCTACTCATCCACTGGTTGCGCGAACGCTTTTCGGATTAGGCAAATGGACTACGAGATCATGGGTAGAGCCAATTCAACGACTGCGTAAAGAACTAGGCTTAGCGCGCAGTCAAAACCCAATCTTTGAAGGACAACATTCGCCTACGCTCGTGCTTGCGATGTTTTCGAAAGTTCTTGCCCAGTTGCAGCCGGATTTTCCAGCAAACACACTTATCACCGGCTTCCCCTTTTATGATCGTAAAGATGATCAGGAGCCGCCGCGGGATCTGTTGCGTTTTCTGGACGAGGGTGAGCCGCCAGTCTTGTTCACGCTTGGTTCATCGCTGGTATGGATCGCTAAGGATTTTTACCGCGTCAGCATCGAAGCCGCGCAGAAACTTGGCAAACGTGCATTACTGCTGATTGGCGATAAGCGCAATCTCCCACAAACAAAATTGCCTAAGGGCATTGCAGCGTTTGATTATGCCCCACATAGTTTAGTCATGCCGCGCGCAAGCGTTATAGTTCATCAAGGTGGCATTGGCACAACCGGACAAGCGTTAAGAGCAGGTCGGCCGATGCTTATTGTTCCGTTCGGACAAGATCAGCATGACAATGCGCGTAGGTGCGGACGACTTGGCGTCGCGCGGACGCTCAGATACGCTCACTTTGCAACTCCTCGCGTGGTCAGCGAGTTATCACAGTTACTTAATGATCCTACTTACCTCGAACAAGCAAAAAAGGTTGGAAAAGAGGTGGAAGAGGAGAACGGTACGAAGAGAGCGTGTAATGCGATTGACCAGGTGCTGCGTGGGTAGATGAAGGACCTCAGCTTGCCCTTTACCGAGACGGCCTGCCTTAGGTTTGCCGCCGGTTATGGGTAATTAGTCCGAATGGATTGCGCGTCCTAGCGCGGTTGTTAGCCCAAGGCTCAATGAGATGGAAACTCTGCGTTAGAATATCCCCAGGCTTGGTCAAAGGAATCAAAGCAATGCAGCGCCTTAAGAATTACTCAATCTTGTCGCTCACCATCGCGATTCTCGTACTCTCAACAACCAAGTCAGGTCAAATGCAAGAACCACCGACAACCTCGCGACCTGAGCAACAACAAGGTTCATCAAAACCGGCAAGCAAGTTTGTGAAGGCTCAGAATCCAATTGCAAACCGATATATCGTCGTTCTGAATGACGATGTCGTTTCCGACAACGCCTCGCTTGAGGTTCGGCGGGCAGGAGTTACTGCCATAGCCAACATTCATGCACAAACTTACGGTGGAAAGGTCGACCGCATTTATGAAACCACGTTGAAAGGATACGCGATTGAGTTGCCAAACGAAGCGGCTGCTATTGCAATCAGCAATTTGCCGCAGGTCAAGTGGGTGGAAGAACATTCGCTCGGCGGATTTGGCGTGGTGCCTCCATTCACTGACCCATTAAATACATTAAAATCAGTCTGCCGAGGAAAAACCGTTGCTCTTTCGCTGCTGGAACGGCCGTATGGACTCAAACTCTACGGACGGCGCACTTCCTACCTTAGGTGGGGTATTTCGCAGCGCGCTCGGTTGGTAATTCGCGACCGCGCTGAGTTCAATGAACTCTGGAACAAGATAATGAGTACTACATCGGACAAAGCGCCGCTGCCCGAAGTCGACTTCTCGCGCGAAATGTTAATAGTCGCGGCCATGGGCCAACAGCCGAGTCCTTATGAAATTATTATCGATAGTGCTTGTGAAGTGGACAATCAACTCGAAGTCTTGGTGCGTAGTACCAAGTTTCTTCCGTGTGGCGCGTATGCCGGGCTCCTGCCCGAGCCAGTAGATATTGTTCGATTGCCTAAAACAGATCTGCCCGTAGTCTTCCGGGAAACTGAAGTCACCTCCGATTGTAACGGGTTACTCAGCCCTGTCGGTAAAGAGTAAGAGGTTGGCGTCCCAAAGCATTCCAAGTTGGAACCGGATAATTTCTTGGCTAAAGGAAATGGAAACTCTGGGGCAATATGGCCGCCTACCGCTCTAAGACTTCGTAAACGCTCGCGTCCTCTGCGTTATCATCCATCCCAGAATGGATTGGAACCTCAGTCACTCTTGCGCTCTCTGCAATCGGCCTCGTTCTTTCTTTCGCAAACATCGATTTTTCCCAACGTTCACTGTAGTGGCGATACCCGTGATTTTCGTTCTTATGGTAGTGGGCCATTATTTTGAAGGTCTAGTTCCGGCAATTGCGGCGACGCCGGCTCACGGCAAGGAAACGCACAACCTCATCGTTAAGTTTGTCGCAATGCACGTGTGGATCCCATATTTTCGTCATCTCGGACAGAGTTGTTGGATGCCTTGCTGACAAGTAACAGCCTGCCGAAGCTTAACAAGAGAAAAAGACTTGACGGTTTATGCCTTAGTGTTTATATGGAGACGCGTGCCCAAGAACGACGATGCGGCCGAACACTGTCACGTCAAAAATATGGCAAACCTCGATTCGCGGGTAACTATTCACATGGCAGCGAGCCTTGATGGTTTTATCGCTCGAAAGGACGGACGCGTCGACTGGCTCGAGACTTCAGACGAGTTCATTGGTGGCGAATCCCTGGATCCAAGCTACGTCGAGGCTTTCCTCAAGACGATCGACTGCTATGTCATGGGATCTCGAACTTATGAGACCGCGTTAAATTTTGAAACCAAAGGCTTGGGCTGGTCCTACGGCGACAAGCCCACCTTCGT
>DATIBX010000061.1:0-8876 GCA_035457105.1 Pyrinomonadaceae bacterium | reverse complement strand
GGATCGTTTGTTCAAGTGTTTCGTTGATTAACTTTTCAGACCAGAAAAAGGAGTTCTGATCCTGCACCCACTCGTAATAACTCACCGTCACACCGCCTGCATTCGCGAGAATATCAGGCACTAAAAACACGTCGTTGTTTTCAAAGATGCGGTCAGCACCCGGCGTAGTTGGACCATTTGCCAACTCCGCAATGATCTTCGCTTTTACTTGTCCGACATTCTTCAGAGTGATGGTGTTCTCAAGAGCCGACGGCAGCAGTATGTCACAATCAACGCCAATAACATCTTCCGGGGAAATCTCCTTGGTGTCGGGGAGCCCGGCCAGAGAACTGGTCTTTGCCTTGTGTTTCAAAGCTGCAGTTACATCAATACCGGTACTTGAATAAACCCCGGCTTTCGAGTCGCATACTGCGACAACTCGCCCACCATCTTCAGCTACAAGTCTGGCTATGTTGGCTCCGGCATTCCCAAAGCCATGGACTGCAACGCGTGCATCTTTTAACTCGATTCCTTTCACCCGGCACGCCTCTCGCAAGGCGTACAAACAACCTCGAGCCGTCGCTTCAAATCGGCCCTGCGATCCTCCCAGCGAAATCGGTTTCCCGGTTACGACACCAAGTTCTGTGTGCCCTCGGACCATCGAGATGGTATCCATGATCCAGGCCATCGTTTGCTCGTCGGTGTAGACATCAGGCGCCGGGATGTCGCGATCTGGACCAATGATTGGAGCAATTTCAAATGCATACCGACGCGTCAAACGCTCTAACTCATTTTTAGATAAACTCTTTGGATCACAAATGACGCCACCTTTTCCGCCGCCATAAGGAATGCCAACAGTGGCACATTTCCAGGTCATCCATGAGGCCAAAGCCTTGACCTCGTCTAGAGTCACATTTGGGTGATAACGAATGCCGCCTTTAGCCGGACCACGAGCGATGTTGTGCTGAACCCGGTAACCTTCAAAGACCTGCACATCCCCGCCATCCATTTTGACAGGGATCGAAACAATCAGTTGTCGTTTTGAATTTTCCAGAACATGCCGCATTGAGAGGTCCAGATCGAGGTAGTCGGCTGCTCGATTGAACTGCTGCTTAGCGATTGCGAACGGATTCAGTTCTTCCTGAAAGGCTTGTTTAGTCGCCATGTTCTACTCCTCGGATTAGATTGCGGAAAGCGCTTCAATGCTATGAGCACGCGTACGGAATGGCAAGCAGCCTGCAGGCTGGAGTTCTTTAGGGCTTTGCGCTTCGACCTTTGGCCGCCTTTGCGCTTTGGCCTTTGGGCTTTGGCTTTTGTGTTTCAAGTTGAAAGTGCAACACCAGATCCCAAGTGCCGAAGGCACGGAAGAAGGTAGCCAGGGTGAAGCGAAGGCGTAACCCCTGGACCATTAGCTCGCCGAGTCAGAGCCCCGAAGGGGCGACAGAGTTTGAACTGCTAAGATGCATTCTGTCGTTTTGCCAGAGCTCCTCAAATGGTTATCAATTCTTCCTTGGGGTCAGCGAGAGCGTAACCCCTGGCTACCTTTTTACCTTCGACCCTCCGGACCTGTCGCCCTTCCAAATTGAATTCGCTCTTGCGTCTTTGGTCTTGGAACCCAAAGGCCAAAACCCAAACTACAAAACCTTGGAACTTGTACCGACAGCCAGTGTCTAACCTGATTGAGTAAGCTCCCGCGACCCGACGGCACCGGCATTTGCGGAACTCGATTTCAAACTTCGCACTGTTGCAGGCGCAGCTTGTATTCGAACCGCCGGGAGGAGCTGAGGATGTTTACTAACCTGATCGAGTCGAGCTCGCATGCTCAGGAGTTTAAGCGACGTGGCTCATTCGTTCTTTTCACAACAGTCACCTACGCCGTGTTGCTCCTAATTACGGGTGTCGTTAGTATCTACGCCTATGACGCGCGCCTGGGTCAACAAAATCTTGATCTAGACATAATTCTACTAACACCAGAGACATTACCAACGGAGCCCGCGCCTCGACCGCCATCACCACCAGCTGGCGCAAACACTCCAACCTACAACGATAGCCCGGTCGACAGATTTCGGCAGCCGACTGCGTCGGTCGATACTCCAGAACTTCCGCCAAAGACCATCAGTTCTGCACCCTATCCATTTCCCCCCGTTCGACCGCGTCAACCATGGATGCAAGGTGAGATCGACAGCTACGCTCAACCCGGCCCAGGTGGACCAGGTAGCGGGAGAGGCGCAGGTGTCCCCACTCACGTAGAGATTCCCATTGACGATCCTCCACCGGTACCGACGCCGACTCCGGCGCCAAAAATTCTGCGGATCTCGAAAGTCATAAACAACCAAGCAATATCGTTGCCGAAGCCGATATATCCACCAATTGCGAGGCAGGCCAAGGTTCAGGGGATTGTAAATGTTCAGGTTCTGATCGATGAAAACGGGAAGGTTATTTCGGCAAAGGCTGTGTCGGGTAGTCCGCTGCTAATTCCGGAAGCACAAAAGGCTGCTTTCCAAGCCAGGTTCTCTCCAGCTTTTATCGGCGAACAACCGGTTAAAGTATCGGGCGTGATCAGTTACAACTTTGTCTTGCAATAGAAATACGGACGAGTCAATTCATCTTCAGTTTTCCCACCAGCAAGAGGTACGCTCCGGCGTACCTCTCCTTCCGTAGCGAAGGGATGGGAGAGACTGATGTCTTTGGAAAATCCTATTTCCCATGTTTCATTTCTCATTTTCCACTTTCCACTTACCACTTTCCATTTTCCATTTTCCATTTTCCAGGCGAGTTTCACCCAAAGGGTGCGATTAATAATTCTGAAATGACCAATGACCAATGACCAATAAGATTTTTAACGACCTTCTTTCAGACCTCTTATTCTCGCAACGCGAGTTTGACTACCTTCTCACGGGCGACCACAAATAGCTCATTCTTGTCATTGAACACCATACCGGATGCGGTACTCCCATCCGCCCTGAACGAATCGAGAAACCGACCATCAGAGTCGAATCGTTGAATTCCTTTGATGTCGCTCACATAAACTCGTCCATGCCCGTCAACCGCAATCGACTGTGGCGAACGAAACTGGCCCGGTTGATCCCCATCTCCGCCAAAACGATTTATAAATTTCCCATTTGGACCAAATTTAAAAACGGCATTGTTGAATGTACCCAGAGCATAAATATTCCCCAGCCCATCAACCGCCACGCGTGTGTCCAATTCAGAATCTCCACTCGTTGAGCTGATAGCAGCCGCGATCGTTCTCAAGGCCTTCCCATTACTATCGAGCACAACGATATCGTCTCGGTTCTGGTACCAGGCGCATACCAAACCACCATTTGCGGTGGTCGTTACATCATCAAAGCCAGAGCCTCCGCTGAAAGCCACACTACCAAGTGACTCCCCAGTCGATCCTTGAAACTTTTGAATCTTGCCGCTTTGAACAACGTAGACTGTGCCTTTGCGATCAGCCGCCAATGCCCGGACCGGCATCTTAGGATCTGCGTT
Organism: Pyrinomonadaceae bacterium; assembly: GCA_035457105.1. Lineage (GTDB taxonomy): Bacteria > Acidobacteriota > Blastocatellia > Pyrinomonadales > Pyrinomonadaceae > PSRF01. Next base: position 5,402 of record DATIBX010000061.1, on the reverse strand, counting down.
CCATTGCGTCACAAACTTTCCCGTAGCATCGAACACCTGTATTCGACCGCCGGTGTACTCCCCGACATAAATGTTTCCGGCAGCATCAACACCGATGCTGCGAGCATCACTGAACATACCAGGGCCGATTCCCTTGGAACCAAATTTCAAAAGTACCGTTACCAGTCCTTTTTCCGGTTGTAGACCACCTTTTGGACCATCGGGTGTTGATCTGTTCGAACTGATTAATGGTTTGTTCACAGTTTTAATAGCACTGGTAAAACCGGCAATCATGGCGACGAAAACTCCCAATACCGCGAGTACAGGTACCAATACCAGAATCAGAACAACCTTCTTAGGCACTTTGACGTTGGGACGGACACCCTCAATCCTGACCTGGACCACATGAGCTGGACGCCCCATCGCAGGCTCCGCGATCATGCTGCCACAGTAGTTACAGGTTGAAGTAAAGCCTTCTGGTCCTGCCTGTCCGCCATAATTAACCGGCGCACCACACTTTGGACAATCAAAGGTTCGGGGCACTCGAATGACTCCTTAAAACTTGGAATAAAATTCCTTATCTGTAAATCTCTTGAAGCCTATTTACCGCAGAGTCGCTGAGACGCGCAGAGATTAAATACCTGCCCGACTCAGATCCGGTAGCTTAACAAATTCATAAATGTTACGGCGATTCTGGTAAGGTACCTGGTTATAGTCCAGCAAAATGAAAAATGGAAAATGAATGGGGCTGTTCGGTTGTTGGTGAGTTTATGACCGAACCCGCCTCATGAATCTTTCCACTCGCGACGGATCAACTGTATTGGACCACAGGCCATCAACTTTAAAAAATGTCCCCACAATGAAGCCATCTGCTTTTTCACGGAAGGGTGCAAAGTTTTCTTCTGTGATTCCTGAACCCAACAACACTGGTAAATTGCAATGGGCCTTTGCTTCGCTTACGTCCTCAGGCTTAGGGGCCTTTCCTGTGGCAGTGCCCGTAACAATCACAGCATCCGCTCCCATGAACTCGACCGTCTCGGCGGTTTCACCGAGGCTTACATCAGACGTTATAGCGTGGGCCGAGTGCTTCTTCTTCACATCAGTCCAGACCTGTATGCTGTTGGCCCCAATCATCCGACGATAACGCAACAGGTTGGCAGCCGAGGCCTGGATAAATCCTTCGTCAGCTATATGAGCGTACGCATAGCCTTCTGCGCGAATAAAATCCAATCCCGCCGCATGGGCCACAGCCATCGCCTCGATGTTTGCTCCAGCGAGTATCTGAATACCGACGGGTAAGGCCGCGGCGCTCTTAACTTCCCCGCCGATAGCAGTCATGGCCGCCACAATCTCTGGTCCAACTTCACCACGCATGTAAGGCACGTCATGCATATTTTCCACAATCAGGCCATCGACCCCGGAATCTCGATAGAGCAGCGCTTCAATTCGCGCGGCACTAACCAACTCGTTCATCGAGTGGCTATGACGCGGCGTACCCGGCAGTGCCCCTACATGAATTACCCCGATGACCGGTTTTGCTTGCGAGAATAATGAGTTCATAAGTGATTAGCGGCAATTAAGAGTCAGTTCACATCGCTGCAGGTATATCACACAACTCATGATCGAGCTCAAGCTGCAGGCGTCACGTATGCACTCCTCTCAATCGCAGCGACTATGCCATCTAACTGCGTGAGCGTTCTCCGCGTTACAGAACCATGAGCGCAGCGACTGTATGATCTCCTAGCGTGAACTCCTCCATTTATTGACCACAGCAACTACTTTCAATCTTCGCCCTGTTCATAAAGCACATACTCAATTGCCGCAATTAGATCCTTATAAGTCCAGAGATTTTGCCGACTACCGCGTCGAGCCCACGGACTGAGATCACTGCGCCAACACCCACCGTCCCTCATCGCTTTGGTGGCCTTGGCTTTTAACGTCGCTCTCGCCTGCTTGGAGTTGCAATCGGCAGTAACGACTACGTGAACATGATTCGTGCGCGCATTGACAGTAACGGAGGAGTGTCCACGTACGGTTGGGTGGATCAGCGCCTAACGTGGTGTTGGCGGATCTTCACGCGGGCTGATCATAGGGTGGCAAAGCGGCGGATACAGTCAACGACAACACTCGAAACCAGCGCCGCCCCCGCTGACTTCCTCTATTCTCAATTCCATTCAAGAGAGAATGCTCAGAAGTGGTCCGATGGGAAGGAAGAGGGGGGCGTCGCTGGGTTCGAGTAATGAGGGTTGAGGTTAGGCCCGTTCTACCACCCTTCCTGACTGCGGGATTCTAGTGAGTTGCTCACATCACAGCGCTGTCAGCCCTTCCGAACTACATATAACGGGCACTGAGACAAATCGGTAGTACAATCTCGTGTAGACTGGATTGAGGCTGCGTTCCTGTCCGAGGGTTTTAGCACAATGAAAACATTTTCCCGACTCTTGTTGATTGTTGCAGTGCTGGCAATCATCTATCTGGCAACAATTGGCCGCGACGATCTATATCGCATCCTTGACGCCATTAACGATGTGATTCAGGCCTTCGCCGCCAACTATCAACGTAAGTAAATCCCTGCGAAGCATCCTGCAGTTGGAAGGTATGTCAGCAACTCACCAGCATCCGCAGGAAGGGCGATTTATTTTCCATATATCATTTTCCATCTTTCATTTTTCATTTTCCGGATCAACTTGCTACTTATTTCCCAGGGAGGGGATTCTGGAAGATCTCACCTTGTCGCGATTGTTAACCCGGGTACACGGTTCCTTCTTCAACAAAACAGAGGGGATTTCGCCACTTATCTTCTGCATAAAATGAGCGCTCACCCCACGGTCGCACACTAATTGAGCCGCCAGACACGCCGTGGACATCGTCGCTTGAGAGACAGCCCAGTGCCTTTGCTCGTTCAAACACCGCATCCAGATCCTTGACCAGAAAGTACAGCGCCTTTGCCGCCGGATGCGGTTTACCAACTGCCGACACATCAACAACCTGCAGGGTCACCCCGCCGCAATTGAAATAACAACGAGAGCCTGCCTGTTTCCGGCCCTCAAGCCCAAACAGTCTGCCATAAAATTCGGCCGCGTGGTCCAAGTCACCTACTTCAATATTGAGTCGAAACAAACTGGGCACATCCATTTTCACTTCTTTCTTGGCGCGAGTTGAAGACCTCTTGACCGCCTTCTTCTTACTCGCCTTTTTCGTCTGCGTTTTTTTCTTAGTCGCCATCATAGCCTCCAAAACTTTTTATTAATGAGGATCTTTAGCAAACCATTCCAACCAGTCGCGCACGAGATCCAGCCTGCTACGATTGATGTAATAGGTGCGGACGCGTCCCTGCTGCTCGTGGTAGAGCAATCCTGCGGCTTCCAACACCTGGATATGCCTGGTTGTAGTCGGCCAGGCATGTTCAAAGACGTCTGCAATTTCGCCCGCCGTCATTGAGCCGCCTTCAAAGTTGATGGTCAGCATGATCCGGCGGCGTGCTGGATGAGCGAGAGCTGTGAACACAGCCTCGTAAGCATCCATCTTTGCCTTGGACTCTCGTCTCAGTTTCCGCGTCACTCTTTGATCACGTTGAGCCACACGCTACTGCGTCATGATACCGACTTCCCGGAATTAATATTTAGCCTGTAGGCTAATTAATGTCAAGTGACAGAGAACAAAAGCCGTGGGCGTTGTAAGATTTGATAGTTATGATTTGGTATTTGAGAAATTGTTATTTGGTTTGGCCGATCAGATCATGCGCGTCACTAAGTTGCGACCAACCAACAGAGACTGTGAGGCAACGACTATGTTTTGTTCTCTGTGCGACCTCTGTGTTTCTCAGTGACTCTGTGGTGGAAGCATTCAGAGCGGATTAGGATCCCCACCACAGAGTTACAGAGAAACACAGAGGTCGCACAGAGAGATACTTCCCAAATATCAAATCCCAAATAATCTCAAATCTCAATCACCCGGCTTCGCTCCCCCCCACACCCCAGTCTTCCCTATCCCCAATTTCCCTCCCTCGGTATAATCCCCGCATGTCGTTCATGAGTAAGACCGCGGCATTCATCGGTCTCGATGGCCTACGCAATCTGATTTCAGATTCCATGGCCATCAACATGGGATCCTCGGCAACCATCATCTACGTCCGGGGGCGTGGAGTGGTAGTGGATGAACCTTCGCTTATCGCTGTCAATAATGTAACTGGCGAAGTAATTGCGGTTGGAACTGAGGCACAGAAAATTTATGGACGAGAGGCACGCGACATCACCGTCGTCGCTCCTATGGTTAATGGCGTCGTCGCGGATTTTGAGAAAACCAGACAAATGCTCGCAGTATTCGCGGGCAGAGCACGAAGTGGTTCATCCGCTTTCAGCCGTCGAGCGCTGATAAGTGTGTTGACTGGAATGACTCCTGTTGAGCGCCGCGCCTTACTCGGGGCAGCGGAACACGCGCGCATCGGCAGAGTCTGGATGATCGAAGAAGGACTTGCCGCCGCTTTTGGTGCTGGTGTCAGGGTCGACGATCCTCATGCTTCAGCCGTGGTAAATGTCGGAGCAGGTACTACCAGCGTCACCATCGTAGCTAACGGCGCGATCGTCCACGCCACCGCCGAAAGAATCGGCACTTCAAATGTGACTGCGGCGATCATCAATCACGTTCGGCGGCATCGCGGGTTAGCAATTGGGGTACAGACAGCCGAGCGACTCAAACTTGAATTGGCATCCGCCGTGCTTCCAGTCGAGTTGGCAAAGGCAACGTCTGTAAGTGGACGCGACGTTGTGACAGGCAGTCCTGCAGCAATTGATATTACGGCGGGAGAGATTTTTCCAGTCGCCCAGGAAATCGTTCGCAAGATCGTCGACGGTGTGACCAACACACTTTCAGAACTTCCACCCGAAGTAGCTGGCGACGTTTTCGAACGAGGAATTATTCTTACCGGCATGGGCTCACTGTTCGGCGGCCTCGACGATTACTTACGCGAGACGACAAAACTATTCGTAACAGTAGCTGACGAACCTCGTTACGCAATTGTGAGAGGGCTGGCGCAACTTTTCGACGAACCACTTTGGTTGCGCCGCTTAAAACAGAACGAGCTTCCACTCCTGTTGGACGCCGAGCAAGCTACTCTATAAGTCGTAGGGGCGTCACTCCGTGGGCGCCCCAGCTTAAATTGTGGAGTCTCATTTCTCACGCACAAGCTTCTTTTCGGGTGACCCAACAAACTTTTTAGACGCATATTTGAGGTGGGGTGGCTACGGAGTGCCGCCCAGCTTAAATTGTGAAGACCTGGTTTTCTCACGCACAAGCTTCTTTTCGGGTGAACCCAACAAACTTTTTAGACGCATGTTTGAGGTGGGGCGGCCACGGAGTGCCGCCCCTACTATCGCCGAAAAAAGAATGTGGACGGCTCCACTTAAACAATTTAGGATTTAGTT
>DATIBX010000060.1:0-4354 GCA_035457105.1 Pyrinomonadaceae bacterium | reverse complement strand
CATTGAAGGTGAGCCGGGAGGCCGATGATAAAGACGCCGAAGCAATAACGCTCAATAACATTGGCGAGGCCTATTCGAAGCGAGGTGAACATCACCGGGCACTCGAGTTTTTCAAACGGGCCTTGCCGCTTTTTAGAGCAGTTGGCGACAAAAGCGGGCAAGCCCTTGCTCTCTCAGATGCGATGTATGACTGGTCGCAGGTCGGAAACCGTCGAATGGCAATCCTCAGTGGCAAGCAGGCAATAAATATTTTTCAGGAACTTCGCGGCGCGGCTAGGGGACTCGATACCGAAATCCAGAAGGACTACCTCCGAAGCGTCAGAGATTCGTATCAACGTCTCGCGCAGTTGCTCATTGAGGAGGGGCTATACGCGCAAGCCGTTCAGATCCTAAACTTGTACCAGGACCAGCAGTTTTTTGATGTGGCTCGCAAGGCTTCGGTGGATGGACCAATCTTCTCACCACATGAATACGACTGGGTCCAACGCTACGACACGGAAACCGAACAACTCGCACAACTAAACTCACGAATCGAAGAAGGCAAACGTCAACAAATCGCGAATCGTCTGTCGGCCGACAGAAAAAATGATCAGCTGCAAACCATCCGAATGGAGTTCAAAAATGCCGCAGACACCTTTCTTACTTTGCTTGAAACAAATCAAAAGGAGTTTGCTCAGCCGCCTGATGATCGGGATCGCGTTGCGGAAATTAAACCTGTGACCAGGATGCAGAACGCCTTGGACAATCCAGGGAAAGAGCCATCACAAGCTAAGTCCGTAGCTCTTTACACTCTTGTCGCAAACAATAAGTTTTATGTATTGCTGCTCACACCCAATGAGATCAAAGCATTTGCGTACGCTATATCCGCCGATGAATTGAACAGGTCGATCATAAAGGTACTTTCAGATCTAAAGAATTCGGCGTTCCCGGAAAAGATTCGTCTCTCAAGCTCCAGCCTTTACGGTGTAATTCTAGGAACGGTCTCTATCGACGATGGGAAAAGCACTTTAGAAGCGGAGCTGGACAAACATCGGCCCGACACTCTTCTCTGGTCCCTGGACGGCATTCTAAGTTATCTGCCTGTCGCAGCACTTTACGATGCAAAAAAATCACAGTACCTGCTGGAGAAATTTCAGAATGTAGCCTTCACGCGCGCTGATGCTGATCGGATCTTGCGCCGTAAGACGCCGTGGAAAACGGCCATTGGGTTTGGGAAATCTACCACCTCAGAGGTTACTTGTGACATTCCATGCGACCATGCACCCTGCGGCAAGAAACTGGAATCCCTTCCGCTCGTTACTCAAGAAATGGCAGCCATCTTTCGCCAGGCGCCAAAAGCTCGTGCATCGATTAAGGGAACGATTATCCTCAATCAAAGATTCACTCGCGATCGAATGTTGCAGGCGAGAAACACTCCTCTGGTCCACATTGCCAGTCACTTCTGTTTCCAGCCAGGCGATGCCTCCGGGTCGTTCCTGCTTCTGGGCGATGACAGTAAATTTTCGTTACACGAAATGAGCAATTATCCTGATCTTTATGCCGGTGTTGATCTGCTGGTGCTTTCCGCGTGCCAAACAGCGGCGTTAGAACGCAATCAGATTGGAAAGGAGATTGACTCCCTGGCCGAACTCTCGCAGCGCCTTGGAGCAGCCTCCGTGATCGCGACGCTTTGGAATGCAGATGAAATAGGTGCGAGCAGGTTGATGATCAAGTTTTACACCCTTCACAAACTGAAACCGGAAATGTCGAAAGCAGAGCTACTGCGTCAGGCCCAGTTGAGTTTGCTGAAGGGGCGGGAAACCGCTCCCAATCTGAATCTGGATCATCCTTATTATTGGGCGCCATTCGTTTTGTACGGCAGCTTCAGGTAGAAAACCCTCGCATCAACTAATTCGTGAACCTAACCTTAAAAGGCGTCAAACTATCGGTCTCGGCGATCCTGAAGTAATAGACGCTTCCCTCTTTTAAATAAGCCGTCGGTACTTTGATAGACACTTGATATGGGAACTTCCCCTTGATGGACTTAGCCTTTACCTTCAGATAGTTTCCTTCACCTTTAGGAAATAGGCGTTGGAATTTGGCGTTGCTGATGTCAACGGAACAGTCGACGCCCTCTTTGTAGTATTCGTGCGACATCAAACTGACCCTCAACGTAAACGATTCGCTGCCTACAGGGATCTTGATAAGGTGAGGTTTAATTTTTTGTACTTGAGAGCTGCTATCCGGGCCACGTGAGCCGATTGCATTTACGCGTCCGCGTGTTTCAGTAATCGATATGACAACAGCGCCAGCGGTGTTCGAATTGAGTTTTGCAATTTCTTCGCGTGGTGTTTCGTTGGCCCGGCTATTTGCAGGAGCGTCCCCGGTGTTCTCCGAATTAGCCTCCGGTTTTATATTAGTGGAAGCATTGTTGTTAGATACGTTTGCATTTGGCCTGCCTGGTGGGATCAATAAAAATACAACCACAATTGTCGTAACCAGAATCAACACCGCGACTGCCATCGCCGGAACCGGCATTCGAAACAGCGATGCAAACCGACCGGGAGAAGCTTCTGTTAACACTGGGGGTTGAACTTCAAGCCGCACCCGTCGCTGCCGGCGTAGGCTTTCATGAAAAGCTCGGGCGTCGTCGACTTTATTCCGGTTCTCTGAAAAGAGCAGGAATCCTTTTTCAAATCGTACTTTTTCCGCCGGCTTCATCTGGTTGAGTACGTAGCTTTCGATCAACTTCATTTCAACAACTTGGGCTCGGTCCGATAATTCCGGATCGAGCACCATCTCGTCTTCGAGCTCTTCATTCTCCTCCTTCGATTGCTCGTTAAATAAATATCTGATCAGGATTTCATCTGTACTATCAGTAACTTCCATGAGGTTAATTACCTCCATTAAATACTAGTGATCGGCGTGAGAAAAACTTACCCGGAAAAATAAAAATTTCCGGTTCACGCCGGTCACCGATCAGAAGACCTCTGTTTCAGACATTTCTCCTTACATGGCTCAAGGTGCTTTCTTCGCCATTTAGATATCATGCTATCCAAATTGTTCCTGGCTCTTTTCAGCTTTTCAGGCGTTGCCTCTGAGGGAGGAATGTTTGCCAGTTTTAAGGCAAGTCGCTGTCGTGCATAAGTGCGTTCTGCGGGAGTAAGCTCTTCCGTATCGTAATACTCGACAAAAATTATCGAAATATGCATTGGTAAATCGTCAAGGCATTTTTTGTAGCACTCGGTCTTTATCGTTTCCTTCTCCTTCTGCTCCATCTCCTTGTCTGCAGAGTCTGTCTCTGATGCGATGTCCGAGTCGTCAATGTCCGGTAACGGCACGAGTTTTGACAACCTTCTGAGTTCTTCGTGATAAACGTGACCTATTCGATTTTCCAGCATGGCGTAGAAACTATGAATCTTCTGTCCCGCTCGTTCAAGCTTGCTGTTTATTCTTATGAAGCGAGACACCACTGACAGAACTAGATCGTTCAAATTACTTTCAAAATGTGACCTGTATTTTATGTTGGTATCTTTGCGCCTGAGCCGTTCACTAATCTCTTTTGTGAACTGAACATAGCTTTCCTCCCACGACGCACCATAAAAGCTGATAAGAAGCTCTTTGAAACGCTCCAAGTCTTCTTTGAGGATTCCATCAAATTCAGTTTGGCTCATTCTAGGAGACGGGTCACGAAATCTGTAAGGTGAACGACCTGAGAAGAGACTATATCGCCGGACTGTCAGACAGGTGAACTGAAATCACTTGCCTAATGAGAGATACCTACAACTAAGTATCTGGCTGAGGGCATGATAACCCTGATTACTCAATTTCCTACAGTCGGATTTCTGACATACAGAGGCTAGTCGTCGATTGGACCAAGCGCTTTCTTAAGTTCTCTTCATCCGAAGCAACGGCTTCACTTGCCACAGTCTCCGCCACACCTTTATCACAGACATGATGGAAACAAGCCGAAACAACGTGGCGCTGGTTATGCCTTACAGTGGTCACCCGTCGCTTGAGTCGTTCAAGATTTATCTACACGCCCCAACACAAGGGGGTGTATAGCTACTGATCATCGCATCGAAAGCGTTGGCCTATTCTTGGCCTCTTTTGCGGGAACCAAGGGAATATCGGGAACACCGGGAACAGTGGACGAGAAGGGTAAACCTTTGGAAAAGCAGAAGATTGCGGTATCATAGCGGTCCGATAAAAAAGATTGCCCGCTTGGCTCAGCGGTAGAGCACTCGCTTCACACACGGCCTGAGCCCACTTAGCATTCCTAACAAATTCGCAAAACGCTCAATAAAGACGCTGGTTTTTTGTGTCCCTTGGTGTCACGTAGTGTCCTGTTGTGTCCTGAAAACCACGTAGAAAG
>DATIBX010000059.1:0-3313 GCA_035457105.1 Pyrinomonadaceae bacterium | reverse complement strand
TGTTACACGACGGCGATCTTCTGTTGATCGACGCGGGCGCTGAGTACAAAGGTTACGCTTCTGACATCACTCGTACCTTCCCAATCAACGGAAAGTTCTCAGAGGCGCAACGCGAGATTTATGACCTGGTTCTCAAAGCACAGGAAGCCTGCGTGGAGATGGTCCGGCCTGGCACCACTCATGACCAGTTAAAGCAACACTCAATCGAAGTGTTGACGGAAGGTATGGTCGAGCTCGGTCTGTTGAAAGGTAAACCTTCTGAGTTAATCCAAGAAAAGAAGTACGAGCAGTTCTACATGCATGGCTTGGGCCATATGTTAGGGATCGACGTGCATGATGTCGGCCTTTATTACTATGGTGAGGAGTCACGCGCTCTTGAGCCGGGCGTGGTGATGACTGTTGAGCCGGGCATCTATATTTCGCCCGATGCTAAAGATATCCCGGCGAAATATTTAGGTATTGGTGTGCGTATTGAAGACGACGTGCTTTGTACTCAGAATGGTCCAAAGGTGCTTACGAATAAAGTACCTAAACATGCTGATGAGATCGAAGCTCTGATGGGAAGATGAACTTTTGGAGTGCGCCGGCCTGGCGGCGCTTTTCGATCAACGTCCAAGCAACCGGACTAGTCATTTACTCAGCAACTTTGCCGGCTCGCACGAGGAGCGCGTTTTCCTCAAAACGGAGCCTTTTAAATTCTAGTAACGACTGTTGCGGCTGGTTTGAAAGCACCGCAAGGCCGGCGCACTCCAGGGATAAACCTACGATGACAGTTCTGCGACGATTTCCTTCACGGCAGCGCGCGCTTCTTCAACTTCCTCAGGCTTAAAAGAAACAGCCCCTACGACAGCGTGTCCACCACCGCCATAACGCTCACAGATCTTGGCAATGTTGTGCGTGCGAGGTTTTGGCGCCCAGGGATTCGAACCCACTGAAATCTTCGTGCGCAGCGCTCCTCGCGTCAGCGCAACTGAGTAAGTTGTCTCCGGGTAAAGGTAATACGGGATGAACTTGTTGAAGCCTTCATAGCCTTCATCCACCAGGTCAAACTGGACCACGTGATTGGCGTAAGTCGCCTTACGTCGGATCACCTCGAGCGTGTCCAGATGCTGCTTCAGAATTGGTTGAAATCGCCTGAGCACTTCCGGACTGGTCGCTACTTCTTCCAGGGAATGGATAGTTAACTCACGTATGATCTGCTCGATAAAAAGATCGTCGGGATCCGACTCGATCACCTGCATCAGTTGCAAAGCAGGTTCTTTCAGCTCAACGCACTGGGCCGGCGACTCATACAACGCTCCATCAATAATGTGCGCCCAGTGAACCAGTGACCTGACTGGTTCAACATTGAATCCGAATTTATGCTCCGCGACATCAGCAATAAACTCAGTGCAAGATTTTCTGGTTGGATCGAGAAATTTCTTGCCTGACTTGTCAGCTCTAAAATGAGCTTCATCCTCAGGGGTTAGAAAAGCCGACTGGTGGTGATCGAACCACCAGGTGAGTTTTTCAGAGGCGGCATATTTGAAATCGACGATGGCATTCTCATCGGCGTCAAACATAGTTAAGTCAAAAAGATTTCCCGGGCGGTGCAGTAAACCGGTGTAAGCCACTTCGGCTTCGGGATGTATCCGTTCTTTATAAAAGCGGGTGAAAGTGGCCGCTGACGCAACGCCATCAAAACAGTGTCCGTGATAGAGCAATCGAAGTTTCATATGTGTACCGTGCAAAAGAGCGGGCAATAGTAGCAACGCTCCGGTTTACGCGCAAAGCCGCGCAGACACTACCTCCAATATAATGTTCTCTGTGACTCGGTGGTTAGCAATGCGGCCAAGGATTCCACCACGGAGGCACCGAGAACACAAAGGTCACACAGAGAAAGTGAAAACCTCGATTCGAAACGGTCTGGCGTGTGGAGGGTGCTTGGAGACCCGAGTTTGCAGTTGACGGGGCGATTGGCCCGAGGAAAGGTTGGCCAGCACAGTCGCTCAAAAGACGTCTTGTAGGAGAGGCACCCCCTAATTCTTGCAGGGTTCGATGACGCCGGCAGTGGTCGAGGCTGAGACCTTCGACGAAATGAACTTATCAACTTCATCCTCGATCAGTTCACCGTTGACCACCCAGGCTTTCTCAGTCAGCACATCTCCAGCCTTATTTACTTTTGCCGGGTCGAGAAAGATGTTCCAAGGCGAACCCCAATTTCGAGAGTCACCAGTCAATTGTCGATAACCGTAGTGGGCCGTCTTCTGCTTTTCGTCGCGCGACTCCGATTCAGTGACAACTGGAAAGGATGGACCAGCGTCACCGAAGAATCTTTTCACGTCATCGCGCGTGGCATATTCACTTACACCAATAACGAGAAAGCCCTGTTCTTTGTACTTGTCATATAGCTTCGCCGCAATCGGAGCTTCGTTTCGCCAGTTACCGCACCACGGAGCAAAATAGACCACCATCACCAATTTCTTACCGGCGATTAATGCTCGCAGATCGTCCGGATTATCGGTCTTAACATTCTGTAGCGACCAGTTCTTGTAATTGACCGTTTTTTCCACGAGTGGTGAATACTCGTGACCAGCCTGAGCGAAAACTGCAGCTGGTAAAAGAAGAGCAGCCAGGATACCGAGGACGAGTTTCTTCTTCATGTGTGTTCTCTCCGTCTCGCAAAGCTTATCTCAGTTGGCGAGCGCCGTCGCCGGGGTCTCGGCCAACAGCGGCTTCAAAGCCGCTTCCCAACCTGCGCGATCTCGAGCTCCAATAATCTTCTGTCTGATCCGACCTTGCCGGTCAATCAAATAAGTCGTTGGCAGTACTGACTGCTCGAATTTTGTTTTTGCTTCACTGCTCCCAAGCAACACCTGGTAATCAAATTTTGCAACCTCTTTTTGATATACGTTGACGCCATCAATAGTGTCATCAACAGATGCGCCGACGACTTTTAGGCCCTGGGCTTGAAGATCGTGCTGCAAGGAATTGAGGGCGGGTATCTCCTCACGACAAGGCAGACAATACGTTGCCCAAAAATTGAGCAGAACGACTTGCCCGCGCAATTCTGTCAGACGAAACGGCTTTCCAGCCAATGTTTGAAATTCGATGTCGGGCACCGGCTCATAGCCCGCCGGAGCGGCGGCTGTTAAACCGCTCGACGGGGTCGCTTTGTCGCCGTACCACCAGTTCTGCAACCTCACCACAAGCGATTCGGCATTTGGTAATGTGCCCGTGAGTTTTGAACTCGCCAGTAAAGTTGACTGACCGCTCATCACGAGAATACCAACAAGAATCAAAACTACTCCAGACACAACCTCAACCTTGTGTA
>DATIBX010000058.1:0-3264 GCA_035457105.1 Pyrinomonadaceae bacterium | reverse complement strand
AAGGCACTTGCTGAGCGAAACATTCCACATGAGTTTGAGATCTATCCTGATGGAGACCACGGGAGCAGGATCCGACAACGGTTGGAGGCTCGTGTGTTTGAGTTCTTCAATGAGCGCCTCAGTTTTTAAGACCAACGTTGGTTTGAATTCAAGAGGTTGGGTGCAAGCTGTCATGAGCGACAGCTTCGGAAGAAGGAATCATTGATCGTAGATCCAAAAAAATTGGTCATATATCATTTGACATTGATCATTATTGATCATTTATCATTTTGCCATGTTTTGAAGAGCCGACTCATCGGTAGCGTCAAGTGTTTTGTGTAAACGATCTGTTCTGGTTTTGGTTTGCTGCATTTAATTGTGTCTAGCAGTAGGGGCTGTGGGAACGGTGGGAAAACGCGGTTTGTTTTTCCACGGTTTCCATAGCCCAGAGTTTTGGTTTTCGTTTCATTCTGGCTGCCTCACAAGAGCGCTTCGTCAGGGAGCCGGTCGGCGAAGACAATCGCAAACAGGTTGAGCGCCTCCTTCCAATGCTGCACCGGCTTGGTCCAGCGCTTCTCAATGTTGCGCAACGCCAGGTAGAGCAGTTTGAATACCGCCTCATCATGGGGAAACGAGCCGCGCGCTTTCGTCACCTTACGCAGTGACATGTTCAGCGACTCAATGGCATTGGTTGTGTAGATCACTTTGCGAATCTCCGGTGGGTAGGCGAAGAACGGAATCACGCGCTCCCAGTTATTGCGCCAGGACTTCGCCAGCATCGGAAACTTCGCGTCCCACTTGAGACTAAACTCCTCCAGGCTTTGTTCGGCGGCCGCGACCGTGGCGGCGGTATAGATGGACCGCAGGTCGCGGGCTACTTCCTTGCGTTGTTGCCAGCCCACAAAGTTGAGCGAGTGCCGCACCAGATGCACAATGCATAACTGCACGGTGGTTTGCGGGAAGACACTCTCAATCGCCTCGGGAAATCCTTTCAGTCCGTCTACACAGGCGATGAAAATGTCTTTCACGCCCCGGTTCTTCAACTCGGTCACCACTTGCAGCCAGAACTTCGCGCCTTCCGTCTGCGCGATCCACAACCCCAACACCTCTTTCATGCCGTCGAGTCCCACCCCGATCGCCAGGTAGATCGCTTTGTTTCTTATGTGCCCGCTATCCTTGACCTTAAATTGAATAGCGTCCAGATACATGATCGGATAGATCTCACTAAGCTGCCGGCCCTGCCAGGTCCGCACTTCGTCGATGACAGCATCCGTCACACTCGAGATCAAAGCCGGCGATACTTCGACGTGATAGATCTCCTCCAGATGCTGTTGGATCTCCCGCGTCGATAGGCCCCGCGCATACAGGGAAATGATGTTGTCGTCGAATCCCGTAAAGCGCGTCTGATGCTTCCCGATGATCTGCGGCTCGAACGTGCCATTCCGATCCCGCGGTACGGCAATCGGCATCGTGCCAAAAGTCCCTTTCAGCGTCTTGGCTGATTTGCCATTGCGCGAGTTGCCGCTTTTGTGCCCCGTTGTGTCATGCTTCTCGTAACCAACGTGCTCGGTCAACTCCGCCGCCATCGCCCGCTCCAGCAACTGCTTGGTTAGTTGCTTCAACAGCCCGTTCTCCCCGATGATGTCTTCGGGCTTCTTGTAGTCTTTCAGTAGCTTGTCAATGAGCTCGTTTTCTATGGTCATTTTTTCTCCTGCGTCTAACCTTAACCGCTTAGCCGCTCAATGACCATTTACACAAAACTTTTTACACCCTCCCTTAAGTGGACACCGCTAAACACTCGGCTGAATCTACCTTCGACTTTTGATGAGCGGGCGCGCCTGGCTCCGGAGTTACGTTGGCGAGACGTCGCGGCAGCAAATGACAAATGGGAAATGTCCAAGATATATGAGCAATGATTCAGCGGATACATAATCGATTATTCATTCTGTCGCAACTGTCCGGAGTCTTTGGTGTCCACACCCAAAAACTCGCTGACAGTCTTATCCCACAGCCCCTGAGATTTCAGAATCAATTCAACAACCTCACGCACCGCTCCCCGTCCGCCGCAAGCCTTCGTAACGTAATTCGCTACGACCCTTGTTTCAGGTACTCCATCAGCAACCGCGACCCCCAACCCTGAGTGGACCATCAGAGGAATGTCATTCAAATCGTCACCGATATAAGCGACGTGTTCTGACGAAACACCAGCTTCAATCAACGTTTCTTCAAAGGCCTCTATCTTATTAACGAAACCCTGGCGGATGAACGACATGCCAAGCCCTCGTGCGCGACGTTCAACTGCGGTCGAATTGCGACCCGAAATGATCCCGGATCGAAGTCCAGCGCGGTGAAGAAGTTCAATCCCCAGTCCGTCGCGAACATGAAACGCCTTTTGATCATCCCCACTTTCAAGTATCCACACTCGACCATCCGTGAGCACACCATCGCAGTCCATCAAAAGCAGTTTCACTTTAGACGCAAGTTTTTGAACTACAGGAGAATCTGCCATCCAACCTCACGAAACAAACTATTGAACTTCGAAGAGTTCGATTGCTGAAAGCTTCAAGCCCGCCGGCGTCCGAGACAGCACAAACACAGCCGTGCCCGAGCCCTCTTTACCCAACTTGTTAGCTCTAATACTAACGTCTGCTTCGATCATGTCGGCATTCATTTGCTCAGTCCGAAGTACGCGTGTATCCCATGCCGTGGTACCGAAGCTGGCGTTGAGGAATCTAACGAGCTCACCTGAAACGATCTTCGTCTCCAAATCAGCCTTCCGGCCGGCTACTATTGCTGGACCAACCTGGGCGATAAACGCGCGCGCTGATTCGTCGATTGGTGGCGCCAGATTCGCTGCTGCTTCCGCTCGGATCCTTCCTGCACGCGCAGTAAGTGAGGAGGCATAGTCGCCGTTGGCATGAACTGCGTCGTTGAAACGTTTCACCGCCTCCGCACTTTGCCCTTTCTTCAAACTAATCTCACCAAGTCCAATGTTGGCCCACGCCAATGCCGTTGGTAGTGGAAGCGGCTGGTCCAACAGCGAACGGAAAACCTTCTCTGCCTCGTCCAGCTTGTTTTCACCAAGTAGCGCTCTACCAAGTACGATCTGGGCCTCCTGAAACGTGGGAGTGTTATTTGTAATTTCCCGCGCTAGTGTCTCGGCCTTCACAAAGTCCTGCGCGCCGAGTTGCAGGGAAGCCGCTGACAGGGCCTCAGGCAATTCCTTAATCCGAGGAATCGCGTCGTTGCTAAAATCCATCTGCGGATAATATTTCTCAGGATCTA
>DATIBX010000057.1:0-2918 GCA_035457105.1 Pyrinomonadaceae bacterium | reverse complement strand
ATCGGCTCGCTATATTGATCGCCGCGGTCTTGTTCAAAGAGCAAGTAAGGGTTTTGAATGATGTTCGGCACGGTGGCAACTATTCCGCGATGTTCACGAAGATCTTCATTGGCAACCCCTCTGACCTGGTCAGTAGATAACTCGCACCGAACAAGCGTACTTAGCAGATTGTGCCGGGACGGCATAGAGCGCCATTCTCTCGCTGCCGCAAGGAGACCATCTCTGTATTTGTCCGGTATTGGCTCTTCTCGACCTTGAAAGATATTTATCATGCTTTTCCATGGGTCTTTCCCTGTGCGCTCAAGTTCGCGTAGAACGGTAGCGTGATAAGCGTGACCCTGAGTACAGCCAAGGTAACGCAGCACTGAGCCAATGCCGGGGTAAGCGCCACGACCACTCCACACCTCATCCAATACTGAGTTACACCACGCGATCGCGTCGTCCCATTGGCCTGTGACGTATCCATCTTCTCGAACCTGTTCTATTGATTTGAGAATTGACAGTATGGCAGAGACGGCCTGGCCATCTGATACATGTTCAGCTACAAATGAGAACGGTAACGTCAGGCCATTTGGGGGGCGGCATAAGATACGATGTGGGTCTTTGTCGAGTGCTAAGTATTCCTGATAAGGGATACGCACTCCTTCTGTTGGAAATCCGTTGGTAACACGTCGTGACCAGACAGGAAAGTTGCCGGGTCGATCGGGACGCCTTCCGAAATAAACCGGCCCAGCAATATCGATAACTCGAGCTACTCCCACCAACAGCCGATTAACTTCTCCGTCAACGGCATTCCCACGGTTGCAGTAATAAAAGACCAGGGACTTTCCCTTGACCAACTTACCCCAAAAATGCTCGAGCAATTGGCGCTGTCTGTAGTCCTCCATTACCCAGGTCGATGTTGAGTTCGGGTTGCGGCGACCAGGAATTTGCAAATTCTCATCTTCACAGATGTCTCGAAAGGCTTCCTCCAGCATCCATCGGTACGGAGTAGGGCACGAAGAATAAGGAGGGATCTCTTCGTCAACACTTGGAAGGTTTCGACCGGGCAATGGATCTTCATGTGTAACGATGAATGTATCTGAGCTAAAGGCATTAGCATCTCGTTGACATGGTGGAACGTAAGCAGACAGCTTTTTCAACTCGCGAAAACTCTTACCGCGATGAAGCTGCTCCAAATCATCCCTGCGAGCATCCCTCACATGCTCATGAACCATGCATGCGGCATTTAATGTGGGATGCGTACAGACACGTCCATTCCAACCATTCTCATGCCACGTAAGACGAGCAGATAGGTGAGTCGTCATAGAGTCTCCTCAGGCTTTGAGAAACCTCAGCTAAGTCATTAAGACAACTACTCAAGGTTCGTGGGAACCGTTTCGTGAAAGCAGTAAAGAGAGGGAGTACAGACCGCATGGAGGATTTGAGGTATTTGACCGTTTTGTGAAAGCGTCTCCGTTTTTAATTGAAACAATCGGAGTTGTCAATGATGATTGGTTCGAATGTCGTTAGCATATGACAGGATCTGTGCTTTGGTTATGCGTTAAGAATAAGGGCTGGTGAAATCCCGTTTTAGACTCGTTGTTCCGCACAAATTCAGGGTAAAAAAGAGACTTGGAACCCCCAGACTACGGCTTACAGAGCTGATGAAAAATCTAGAGGAAAGATCGATTTGCGCTTGTATGTCTTTAAGCCCAGAGGTGAAGGATGAATAGGAAAGAGGAGATATTGATTCAACGTGCTACGCCACTTATCCCTGAACACAGCACTTCTCAGCTAGGCCGTTCGGTTTAACTGCCTTTCTTGTTCTGTTTTTCGACTCGGCTTCGGATTGCTTGAATTCGGGGAAGTATGACTTTGAGAAACAGCCGCAAATTCTTAGTCAACCAGTCGTAGGTAGGCTCCCACTTGTCGACCTCAGAAAGTTGAAAGTCACGCGACACGAGAGCCCAACTTTCTCCGCTATCGTTCAGTTTCCATTCGAGTTTTTTCCTCAATTGCTTATGAATGCTGTTCCGGCTCTTATGAAGTTTCGCGAACGGTAAATAGTGAGCTTGACCTACAGTTACATTTACGTCAGCGGAGTTTTTCGCTGGATGTATCTGTACTGCAAAACGAAACCCTTGATAAGTTCTACTCATGGATGACTTGCCAAATGGTGAGGTTGAGAGCGATGGCTTATTTAGCGTGAGATCCTTGTCATCTTTAATGCTGAACTGAAATCCCTTCCAGAATCTATTAACAAGTCGCGTCGGGTTTGGCTTTGAAGGCGATCCTTTTGCGATTGGCGCTCGCGAGTAATCGAAACCGCGCACCTTTTTATAAAAGAGTTTGTGCAGAGCTTCCAGTGTTCGTTTATGCCACTCTAAATATCGATCCCAGGAATTGACATCCTGAATAGCAGGAGCAGGAAAACAAACTGTAAATTCACCAATGGTCTGCAATTTCTTTTCAGCACGCCAACGGAAATCGAGCGCAGGGTGCAGAACGCTCCGGTCTATCTCGCGTTCTACATCTTTCCGTCTGTTTGCCAGGTAGGTGTAAAGCTCTTTTTGGTTGAGGATACGTATGCCGGAGCAGATGATCTTTTTATTCAGGGAAATGCTCGCAAAGATTCGAACTTTTGGGTGAGCGAAAGGTGCGTTGATCGTAAAGTGAGGCCGGGCTGGACCGAGTTTAACCCAGTGACTTAGCCGAGTAGTGAGAGCTGACCAGTATTCAAACTGAAGCTGATCTCTTGTTTTCACAGGACCATTTGGCAAAGGTTCGTCCTGTAATGTCGAATCATAATTGCCACGCCTGTTTGTGAGGACCAGAGTTACTTCACTGCCAGCTGGAGCCACCAGTCCATGACCGTCATCGAGACAAAAGTTATAGCTCTCGTCTGTATACGTTCGACCACAGTGGGCACAACGTTT
>DATIBX010000056.1:0-2256 GCA_035457105.1 Pyrinomonadaceae bacterium | reverse complement strand
TCTACCGTTTTGAGGAGCCGGAGCTTTGGACCTTCTGTGGGAAAGGAAGTCTTATCGTCGCCGTGGGCGCTCAAAGATGCAAAAGCGGCCTGCATAGCCTCGAAAGCGGGTTTGTTCACTACCTGGAGAATCGGGAATCCAAGCAGCGCGAGTTCGATCGGAACATAGCGAATGGCGCCAAAGCGGAAACTGCAAATTATTAATCCTTTTCCGTGGCTCAGCAGCGAACGTAATAGTCCGCTGTCCCAACCCTTGAGCCGCAGTAAACTCTGGTCTGTCGTGAATTCTTTTTCGTTTCGAACCGACTTGATTGAATCAAGCAGCTCCGACAGACGGAAGAAGAATTCGCATTCATCCCAGAGCTTCGTCTTGATGCAATCGATCGTGAGCGAATGAATCTTTTCAAATGGCAGCTCTTCACCAAAAACGGAGGAGAGGTTTAAGTACGTGGGATTGTAGTGCTGCTGATACGATCTTGTGATTGACTCATCACTCAACTGCTCCAGCCATTGACGAAACTGTGCAATCATTTCGCGTTTCGCCGAAACTTCTTTATCAAAGTCCTTGAGCCAGTCGCGGACGTATTGCACGCGTCGGCCCTCGGGGACGCCGGCAAGGAGATCTTGAGTTAGCTGCGTGGTCGTTGACATGACTGTACTCACTCTGCATTGCTGATTCTGATTTCTCGCGAATTGATACTGGCAGTTTGCAGGGCCAACAAGAGTTCATTGCGAAGCCTGCTCTTTGGCGTGGCGGCGCATGGTCGAACGTTGCTTTGTATACGGCCCAAAGGACACGCGATTCCCTGACAGGTCGACAACAGAACGCACTTCTGACAAACGGGATCGCTCTCGAACGAGGGTTCAACCCACCGGGCCAGGTTTTCGACGTTAAGATTCAATTCGCCGTCGGGCGTCACTTGGCCCACGATGTTATGTGCTTGTTTATCGAGAGCCACAGTGCACTTCATCACTTTGCCATCGGCGCCGATCGTGAAATTGTAGGGACGTGCCGCATAACAGACGTTCTTGCCCGCGCCGTTCATGTCTCGCAAAGTTCCGGGTGTGCCGAGGCCTTTGCTGATTGCCAGCTTGCGCAGGCGTTCTCTCTGTGCTTTCGCTTCGTCCAGCCCGCAGACCTCGAGATTGGCATCGTTTGCTCCACCCCATCTGCCAACCGCATGAAAGGCAACTATGAAGCGTGGATCGCGTTCGAACGTCTCCTCCAGAAGAGACAAGAGTTTTTCTAGGTGTGGATAGTTTTCGTGGTCGTAGTTCACCCGCAGACGAACGCGAAAACTTTCTTCTCTCTGTTTGAGCGCACGCAGATTTGAAATGATCGTGTCGAAAGTCCCACTGCCATCTCTGGCTGGCCATTTTTTGTCATGCTGCTCGCGCATCCCGTCCAGCGTGATTTGGTAATTGACGACTTTCCACGCCAACAGCTTTTCGGCAATGTCCGGCGTCAGGAGGTAGGCATTGGTGGTGATATGACTGACGTATCGGATCGAGTGCCGGTTCGTGATGTCCACGAAGAATGGACCCAAATCTTCGATGGTCTTGAAACCGTAAAGCGGCTCGCCGCCAAACCATCCAATAGTCAACTGCCGCAGGTGCGGAGCCCTCTTTTCAATTAACTTTCTTATGCCTTCGCGAACTGAAGGCAGCATCGTTCCTCTTTTGAAGTCTTCGTAGCAGTAAGTGCAGCGGAAATTACAATCCTCTGAAGCCAACAGGATCAGATCTAATACGTCACTGCGATAGTGCATCTGACCGAAGCCAAGCTGGATCTGGCGATACTCATTGGTTCCCTTCGGAACAAGAAATCCGCGATCGGTGAGATACTTGATGATCCCTCGCGCCTCGCCTTCATATCCGTCCTTCAAGAGGCTCTGGATCGCTTTCCTTTGCTGCGGATTGAAAATGCTGATGGCCCCCGTGTAACTGTTCCAGACTATGTATCTGCCGTCGTCAGCGGTGGTCCTGAGGTTGTACCGGGAAGGCGCCCATTGCAGTTTCGCTGCTGACTGGATTTGGACCAGGTCGAGTGGCGCGACTTCAAGTGAATCGAGCGGTGACGTCTTTTTAACGTCTAGTTCGGTTGTCGGCATAGACTTGTCCTCCATCCAGGTCGACCGGGATTGTTCGACACCCGATTGACGTGAATCAGAATATTGTGAGCAACACGCTCGGTGCGTGATTACGCTGGGCTTTTTGTTCGTGTTGATTTCGCGTGAATGGGAACTAAGAGGTCATT
>DATIBX010000055.1:0-3083 GCA_035457105.1 Pyrinomonadaceae bacterium | reverse complement strand
AGATGATGGACCACTGCATTGTGCCGACACGGACGCCGAACAGAGAATGATTGAGCTTATCGATCAGGCCCGGTCTGCCGGCGATACGCTCGGAGGTGTATTTGAAGTCGCGGCCCGCGGCGTCATCCCTGGTCTGGGCTCGCATACTTCGTGGGACAGCAAACTTGATGGCCAACTCGCTCAAGCTGTGATGTCAATTCCGGCAGTCAAAGCGGTTGCGATTGGTGCTGGAGCCGAGGCCAGTAGTTTGCCGGGTTCCGAAGTACATGATGAGATCTCCTATAACGATCAGACGCGCGAGTTTATTCGGGGTACTAATCGTGCGGGCGGATTAGAAGGTGGCATTACTAACGGAGAGGAAGTACGAATCCGTGGCCATCTAAAACCGCTCTCGACGTTGAGGAGAGCTTTGCGTTCGGTAGATATCGACACGAAAGAAATTGAAGCGGCGGGTTTCGAGAGAACGGATACGACTGCCGTGCCTGCCGCCGGTGTGATTGGCGAGTCGATGGTGGCGCTGGTACTCGCCGGAGCAATGCGTGAAAAGTTTGGCGGCGATAGTTTGGGAGAGATGAAGAGGAATTTCGACGGGTACAGGGAGCAGTTGCGGGGATATTAGGGGGTTTGGTCTTTGGACTTTGGTCTTTGGCCTTTGGGAAAGACACTCTAGCAAAAGCCCAAAGCCCAAAGTAGCAATCCATACAGCGAAAGTCGTAAGATAATCATCGTAATGATTAGGGTCGTTGAGGCCCGTTAGATTGGAAATCAAAGAATGGCTTTAATGGAAATTGTGAAGTGGCCGGCCCCCGTCCTGGACAACCCCGGAGACCCGGTTACTGAGTTTGACGCTGATCTCGCCAAGCTCGTCAGCAACATGTTTGAGACGATGTATGCCGCACCTGGTGTCGGCCTGGCCGCAGTCCAGGTTGGTGTTCCCAAACGTCTGTTCGTGATGGATTGTTCTGGTGGAAAAGATCCTAAACAGCGAGTCGTTTTGATCAATCCTGAAGTAATGCGTGTTGAAGGAACTCAAAATGGTGAAGAGGGATGTTTGTCATTCCCCGGGATCTTCACCCCGGTTGAACGTAATCTGCGGGCCATTGTACGAGCTCAGGATTTAAAGGGCGAATGGTTTGAACTGGATGGCATGGAGCTAACCGCTCGTTGCATGCTGCACGAGACGGATCACTGCGATGGTATCGTCTTTATCGATAAGATGAGCGCACTCAAACGAGAGTTAGTCAAACGAAAAATCAGGAAACTGCAAAAAGCAGGCAAGTGGGACTAACTTTCGATCTGTACGGGCGGCACTACGTGGCCGCCCCCCGTCTTCCAAACCTACAAATTGATTTTGAAGCGGCGCCTTTTCTTCCCGGATCGAGCACGACAGGTGGGGCGGCCACGCTGGAGGCTCGAGGCGGTAGCCCGACTGTGAAGGAGGGCTCGCGGTCATGGACTGATCCCTAACTGTGTTCTTTTCTTGCCGTGTCGAGCTCGACAGGTGGGGCGGCCACGGAGTGCCGCCCCTACAGGCGCTTGCCGGGGTTTCGGTGGGAAGGATAGTATTTCAAAAAATTATTAATTGGAGTTTAAAAATGCCGACAGAGTTTCATAATGAGCCGTTTACTGATTTCAGCAAAGAAGAAAATGCTCGCGCTATGCGCGAAGCACTCGAAAAAGTAAAAGCAGAGTTGGGAAAAGAATATCCGCTGGTGATTGGCGGTGAACGAATTACCACCGCCGGCAAACTAGATAGCTTCAATCCGGCCAACCGAACCCAGCTAGTTGGACGCTTCAATAAAGCGACTAAAGAACTTGCGAACCTCGCCGTCGAGAATGCTTTTCGCACGTTTAAAACATGGAGCATGAAGCCCGCGACGGAACGCGCCAACCTGCTTTTCCGCATCGGCAGCCTGCTTCGTGAACGCAAACATGAAATGTCTGCGTGGATGATCTACGAGGTCGCCAAAACATGGAGCGAAGCCGACGCGGACACTGCTGAAGCGATCGACTTTTGCGAATTCTACGCCCGCGAGATGTTGCGCTACGCCGGAGAACAGCCACTTACCCAATTGGCAGGCGAGGAGAGTGAACTCGACTACGTTCCCCTGGGCGTCGGAGCTGTGATTCCGCCATGGAATTTTCCACTGGCGATCATGGCTGGAATGACCGTCGCGTCTGTTGTTACTGGAAATACAGTCGTGCTTAAGCCGTCATCCGACTCACCAACTATTGCGTTCAAGTTTTTCGAGATCATGGAAGAAGCTGGCTTACCCGCCGGGGTTGTTAACTTCATGACGGGATCGGGCGCTGAAGTAGGCGATGTCGTAGTAGATCATCCCAAGACAAGGTATGTCGCGTTTACGGGCTCGAAGGAGATCGGACTACGAGTAAATGAGCGGGCTGCAAAAGTGAATGAAGGTCAGATCTGGATCAAGCGGGTGGTCGCTGAAATGGGTGGTAAGGATGCCATCATCGTGGCCGAGGATGCTGATCTGGAAGCTGCGGCGACAGGCGTGGTCCAATCAGCGTTCGGATTCCAGGGACAGAAGTGCTCGGCGTGTTCTCGCGCGATTATCGACGCTAAGGTTTATGACCAGATGCTCGAAAAGATTGCCGAAAAGACGGCGAAGATTAAACTCGCTGATCCGCTCGACTTCAGCGCGACGATGAGCGCGGTCATCAATGAGAAGGCATTCAAGACGATTAACGGTTATATCGAAAAAGGTAAGAGCGAAGGTGGTCGAGTCTTGATTGGAGGCGGTTCTGATGGCGAGCAGGGATTTTTTATCGAGCCAACGGTAATTGCTGACGTGAAGCCGGGCGCGACGATTGAACAGGAGGAAATTTTTGGACCAGTCTTAGCAGTTATCAAGGCGAAGGACTACGACGATGCGCTTGATATTGCCAATGATACACAGTTTGGATTAACCGGCGCCGTCTACAGCTCTGATGAAGAGAAGCTGAATCGAGCGCGCAGGGAATTTCACGTGGGCAACCTTTATCTAAATCGAAAGTGCACTGGAGCTCTCGTTGGGGTTCATCCGTTTGGTGGCTTCAACATGTCTGGTACCGACTCCAAA
>DATIBX010000054.1:0-3375 GCA_035457105.1 Pyrinomonadaceae bacterium | reverse complement strand
ATGTTGAATCACCGTGTTTGCCTGGGTCGCATCGCTAACCTTAACGGCGATGATGCAGTGATTAAACTGCTGTGGTGTGGGCCAATCAGCGCGGACGTAATCCGGATCTCCTGCATAAATGCTCACGGGAATTGAAGTGATTCCCACGACTTTCAACATTGCCCGCATGAGGTTGGCTTTGTCTTTACAGTCTCCATACGATTTCGCAAATACTTCTGTTGATGAGTGGGGACGATATCCGCCACCGCGTCCTACTCCTGTCTGAATCGAGATATATTTTATGGCTTGTACATATTGGGCGATCGCTCGGATCTTTTCGTATTCATTCTTGGCGAGTGCTGTCAATTCGTAAGCCTTTCTGGCCAATGCATCATCAACTTGAACTTGAGGATCTTCCAACTCTCCCATCCATGCCGCCACCTCGGACCAGTTTGAAAAAGTTTTTAACGACGGCGCAGCTGTGGCGTTGGGTGGGTAATAACTTACTCCCAGACGCGCGACCAGGTTACTTAGCTGCGGACTCAGGGGCTCATCCGGTACTGGCGGTAGATTGTTCAACTCCCAGATGTAGGTGGTCCCACTGACCCGCGGCTCGACATTTGGGTGATTAAAGGTGACTGCTTCCGCGCGCCAGCCTGCCGGTACTGTGAGTGTGAAGCGTGAACTAATAACAGGAATCGCATTTTGAAATGTCCAGTCGGCCTGACTAAAGACTGATCGATCCTCACGTGTTGACGTGTACGCGAAGATCGAGCCTGTTTCAGCTTCATCAGTTGCATAAATACTCTTAACTCGAACCTCGTTGTATACGTCGTCGAGACTGGATGCAGCGTCCGCTATCTCGTCCTTACCGTAACGTTTTATCGTACCATCTGTCCGAATTAACCACGCTTTCAGTTCTTTTACCTTGCCAACGTCGGGAATGTATCCCACTCCCGCTCTTGCATATTCGCGTCCTTCACGACGCAGTATGCGAACGGCGAAGTTACGAACCTCAGTCAAATGGCCATCACCATCTATAGTTGTCACGGATTCGTCAAGCAAAACGACTGCGTCCACATTCTTTTCATAGGCGGGCAGTTTTAGAGCTGTCACTTGTTGCAACCATGCGGGATTGTCGTCACCAGTTGCAGCATTGGCAATGCCGCCAGCCAGTAAAAGAAGTAGTACTACAGTTAATTTAGAATTCATTGGTATTCCCGCCTTACTTTGAGGTCGCGCCCTGTTTCAGCGCGATGGTATGGTTGTCTTCTTTGTGCAACACGTCGAAGAATGTCTTCAACTGGTTATAGCTCGTCACTGGAAACAGGATCAGACCCCCACCACCGAAGTAGAACGAACGTTTGTAAACGAGTAGCTTGTTGTCGCTGCTGACTCCAATCGATGGCTTGTACTCGGTAATCGGTTTACTGACGAGAGGTGCAGGTGTCTCGGCGTTATCGGTGAGGTATCCATCAGGCACTTCGATTTCAACAACGTCATCCTCGGTCCATCCGTAATGGAAGTAAACAGGATATTTGCGGGCCGTTGAGGCGAACGAGGCTCCTATCCCATGCTGGAAGAATGCCGGTTGTAAAAAGAGTCGCTTGCCAGTGCGTTGGGCGTATCCCGGGAAGTTGACGTGGTACGAGATTAGCAGTGGCTTTACGTGGTCTGTAACGTTTTCGATTTTTATATTGGTGATCTCAGCCGCGCTCATCTGACTCTTGAGTTCCGTCTTGAGGTTTTCCTCACGCTGGCTCTCAGACTCTTCATCCATGTCTTCCTTACGCTCGATTGCCGGGTGACCTGTGTATTCGACGCTCACGTCACCTTCTATCGTGCCATCCTGGCTTAGTTTTAGATGAGCTCGACGTTTGGTCACTGATTTTTCTGGACCAGACAATGGAGTCATAACCCAGAGTGGTTCCTTCGGGTCGGTGATCAGCGATTGTTCACCTTCCTCTTGCCAGCGCAGCATGCCGAAGGGAATGTAGTTGTAGCCCGGGTTGAAGAATTGCCACGTGCCGCCAACATTCACGGCGATGTTTGCAGGATTCAGAAAGTACGCGTTTGGAATTTCTTTATCAAAGAATATATCTCCTCGGTCAGGAGCAAGAACGATGCGGGCGTCGAACCCTGATGCTGAGGCAAGCGAGGCAAACAAAAGATCAATATCTCCTGAGCTTCCCGTAGCTCGCTTTAAGGTATCTGAGGGACTCTTATTATCCTTCAATTTCTTTTTATCTTCCTCAGTGAGTCCCGAGGCATCATTGCTGGTGTTCTTAATTTTCGTCCGACAGAATTCGAATAGACGTTCTAGCTTTTCAGTATTAGTTTTGGCGTCAGCCGTTAACGAACTGGCCATTTGCTTAACGTCGTCATTTGGCTTGATCAGAGATTTGGTACCGTCATAGAACCGCTTACCTAGATTGGACCAGTACTTTGCCGGATCAGGCTTATCAGAAGCGGTGGCGTAGTAGACGAGCATCCACGTTTTCACTTCGTCTTCAGGTGGCATCCGCGCCTCTTCGTAGACCGCCGGCATGTCGGTCATGGTTGTGCGGTAGAAGCCGCCCTTGTCTTTGACAAATTTACTCGGGTTACCGTGAAGGGTTATCGAGTTGAAGCTGGCGTTCTCATAAGCATATGGCTTGATGTAGTAATCAACTCGCTGGACCGGAATATCTCGCTGAAACTGGAGCCTTACATTGTTAGCGTCCCGGTTCACCCTGATTTCACGCCAGCGATACTCGATTATGCATCCAGGTTCTACTGCGGGCATCGCAAAGGATTTAGCCTTGAACTTAAGTCCGCTCACTTTGACAATCGTACGGTCAAAGACGTCATCCTTTTTAAGTTCAACAATCGATCCGTCGGCTTTGATGGTTCGTGCCGCAATGTCCTTGATTTTGACATTTCCGCCGTAGAGATTTCCGTAGAGAATGTCGATCTTGCTTTGAGACTCTCGGCCTCTATCAGTGAAGACTTTGATTCGAATATAGTGATTGAAGATCAGATCGCCCTCAGGATTGTCGTCAATCCGAATCTCCCAGAAGAGCGCTTCGGCATCGGCCTCTTTCTCTACCGTTGGACTCTTGAGAGTGAGTTCACCGGGATCGATAGGCTTCCAATCATCGCCGGATGCGGCGATCCTGTTGGGGCTCAAAAAAAGGCAGAAAGAGAGCGTTAGAATCAAAAAGAGAGGGCGTTTCATTGCCTGAGACCTTTCGCAACGTGAGTTATGAGAAGAGTTCAGTTTTTCGAGACAATGTTTTTGAGACTCTGAAGGGTAAGGCTCAAAACGACGAATCCGAATCTTAACTGAAATGCAGCTCCGGCATCAATACTTTGTTGTGCGACAGCCTGGCGTCGCTTTGTTATGCGAAACCCCTG
>DATIBX010000053.1:0-3306 GCA_035457105.1 Pyrinomonadaceae bacterium | reverse complement strand
GAACTTGAACTATCCACCAACTACCGTTGGTGGGATTCCAAAGTCACCATCTAATTTTGTTTAGAAAGTATTTGAATAAACCACCCACTGCCGTGGGTGGGATTTCCGGACTTTTGTGCAAAGCCCCTCAGGAAAGCTTTGATGTCTCAAAAGTCAGGAGCTGTGCTTGGAGGAGGTCAGTACCTTACGCGATAGCGTAGGGTGCGCCCTGCTGACATCAAAATTCCCCGGAATTCCGACCGGCAAGATTAACCCGACGCTATCGCGTACGGTACTGACCTCTTCCAAGATGGATCCAGCGACTTTTACGGCAAAGCCCCTCAGGAATTGATCTTGCTTTCAGCTTAGTCGCATTCTCAAGGTCCTGGTCTAATCGTGGAAGACGAAAGATGTGAGCGGTGAGGATCTGGTGTCTAAAATCACTCGACGGAGGTCTCTTATGTTCAGGAAACTGGTCACGCTCTTGCTCATGGCATTCGTGATGAATCTGACCGGCGTAAGGGTCGCCTATGCTGACTCAAGAGAAGAGAAGCAGGCGCGCTTTGCCGAAAAGGTCAAAGCAAATGTACTAAAACTCGGAACCGGCGAGTCGGCTCGGGTGAAGGTCAAGCTGCGGGATCAGGCAAAGCTTGAAGGCTACATTAGTGATGCGGGCGCAGAAACTTTTACCGTCACAAACCGGAAGACAGGAGTGGCCACTACAGTGGCCTACCCGCAGGTAAAAAGCGTTCAGGGAAACAACCTCTCGACAGGCGCGAAGATAGCGATTGGTGTGGGGATTGCAGCAGCCGTCATTTTTATCATCCTTTGGTTCACAACTGGACCAGGCAGCGACTAAACAGGTTGGTATACGGCAGCATTAGGCCACGTAATCCAGATCCTTTCTTTAACCATTGCGGACTTTCACGCTTTGATTGGTGAACTTTTCCCAATCGTCTCCTTCCAAACATCCTTTTCTCACCGGATTCTTCGAACCCTGCCCGGCACGTACGTTGCGCCTATTGTGGTGTTTCTATTTGGGGCAAGGCACGTGAAGTGTCAGGCGTGGACCACGATCATTACGAGGAGGCGTTATGTCTACCAATAGAATTGATTTGGGTTTGCCGCTGGCAGTGATCGAATTGTTAGCGAGGGTCGGAAGCATTGCCAGCATAACTTTATTGATTTTGCTTTTCCTGGGTGAGGCTTTTCGTCCATCTGAGATTTCAGCCAACGAGTGGGCCGGGCTTCTTTTCTTTCCAATCGGCATCACCATCGGAATGATTGTCGCCTGGTGGAAAGAAGGCCTGGGATCTTCCGTTACGCTCTTGAGCCTGCTGGCTTTCTATCTTGTATACGGTTATCTCCTCGGGAACCACATTAACGGCTGGGCATTCATAGCATTTACCTCCCCTGGTTTCTTGTTTCTGCTGCACTGGCTTTGCGCTTCGCTGGTGAAAGGCAACACGCCCGCGGATGGTGGAGCGAGTGTTGTGGGGCCTCGGATTACATGCTGAGGATTGTGATCTTCGATGAACTGAAGGAGTGAGGTCTATTGTGATTTTAAGAAGAGATTCTTCATGAACAACAATCAATCTATGCGGAAGCTGAAGAGGAGAATCGCTCTGCTCCTGGTCGTCAGTTTCCTTACCTTTGTCGTTTCCCCCCTCTGCAACGGAAGTAGTTGGAAAGCGAAGCCGCTCGAACCCTTAGTTCCCACTCCAACCTCGAGTTCATCGCCAACGCCGGAGCCGGCACCCTCGCCCCCGTACATTCCTACTTTCATTAGACGCGTAAACTTGCAGGCGAACAGTCTGGTTTACAGTGAAGCGACGCAGGCTCTTTATGCAAGCGTACAAAGCAGAGAGGGTGGTCCGCGGGGCAACAGCATAACGAGGATTACGCCGGCAACTGGCGAGATTGGACCATCAGTCTTTCTCGGCAGCGAGCCCGATAGAATGGCTATCTCCAGTGATGGCCGAACGATTTGGACGCACCTGAATGGCATCAATGCGGTGCGGCAATTCGATGCTCCGAGCCAAACTGCGGGTCTGCAATTCTTTACCGGCTCTCTAACTCCTCAACCTCCGCTGGACATGGATGTTGTTCCGGGACACCCGCTGTCCGTAGTACTGAGTAGAGGTTTCAGTGAAGATTCCGCCGGCAGCGTTGTAGTGTTCGATAGTGGAATTAAACGCCCCAATATTGCCAACACATCCAGTTACGGACCGATCGAGTTTGGCGCCGATCCGTCGATTCTTTACGGTGCATTCAAAGGTGGCTTGATTAGGTTTCTGGTTGATTCCTTCGGAGTCACGCAATTAAGTGTTACCGAAGATCTTTGGCCACTGGGTCTCAGCTCGTTTAAGTGTGCCGGCGGACTTGTGTATGCCAGTACGGGTGCAGTAGTCGATCCGGAGAGCAACGTTTTGCTGGGAACATTTCAGGGTGTCAATTCTTCGGCCATGGCCGTAGACACTGCTAACCACCGGGTCTTTTATTTAACTGGGAGCGGGTCCGGTGTGGTTCTTCAGGCATTTGATTCGGATACGTTCTTACCTATCGGATCACTAACGCTGCCGGGAGTCAGCGGGGCGCCGGTGAGTCTCGTGCGCTGGGGGACAAACGGCCTGGCGTTCAATACCACACCTTCATTTAATTCTTCGGATCCGAATCAGGTTTACATTCTCCAGACCGAATTCGTGTCAAACGTTGACCCAATTCCGACTGGAATCCAGGTTGAGACTGGTTTCTTGTCTACGTCCGAAGGCTCATCCACGCTGCCCATAAAGGTTCTTCGAACCGGAGATGTTTCAGGCAGCGTCTCGGTCAACTATGCGACTGGGGATGGAACCGCAACCGCGGGATTGGATTACACAACCACGAGCGGCACTCTTAGTTTTGCACCAGGCGAGTTAACCAAATTCATCTCCATTCCCATCAGCAACGATAATCTGTTTGAGAATGGAGATGAGACGTTCAACCTCACATTAAGTGGTCCGACTAACTCAGCGATACTGTTAACTCCAGCGGGCGCCATCATTATCCTTCGTGACGATGATTCCAAACCGGTCGTTACGTTTCCGAGTTTACCTACTCTCATGGCCACCTACATTGATGAAGCGGACTCCGGTACGAAGAATCTCACTTTCCAGGTGTTTCTGACTAATCCGTCGGTCCAGGATGTATCGGTTGCTTATGCAACTACCGATTTTCAAGGCACACCGGTGTCAGCCACCGCCGGAAGTGACTACGTTGCGTCTTCTGGGACTATCACCATACCTGCCGGAACTACATTGGCTACAGGTAGTATCTCGATAATTGGAG
>DATIBX010000052.1:0-8852 GCA_035457105.1 Pyrinomonadaceae bacterium | reverse complement strand
ATTACGGTTGAGGGATCGACTTCAACGCCGGCCTGGATGAGTATTTTCTCAACTCGTCCATCGGCAGGTGCTGGAACCCAACGCGTGATCTGAGGTACGAGGGTTCCGACGCCACGCACATCGCGCAGCATCTCACCACGCTTAACTGTTTCGATGACCGCGGTGGAAGAATCAAGAGTGGGCGCAGCAGGCTTAAGTTTGGCTAATGCGTAAGTAATGCCACCGACAGCAGCAACCGCTACCACGGTCAGAACTGCGGTTCTGATTCGCTTCTTTATTTTCGACTTTGGGGGCCGTTTTATATCCATAACTTTACTTCAATAAATTTTGTGGAGAGCTGTACTGGCCAGTTGAGAGAGCGGCGATTTTTGCGCGCTTGAAGGTTTGGACAGAGCAAAGTAACCAACTTTCACGCGCAGACTATACAGTTCTCCAACACGAAGTCGAATCAAGGGGCGTGCCAGCCTCCATTCCAAGGGAGCAGTCTACGGTTTGAACCCCGAAAATGTTCGAATATGGGAGCACTTTTCGATTTTCGCCGTGGAGTTGCTCTGTCGTGACACGGCGTATGGGCCAGAAAATTTACGAGTAAATGTTTCGCTTGCGGGACTTCTCAATCCCACTTTCGCAAAAGAAATTCCGAGTAATCGTTGATAGGTACTAAAAAACGGATGAATAGGCTCGGTTGTCATATATATAGGACACCACCGACCCGCCGGCTGTGGTCAGTTTCCAAGTGTGTGAGGATCATCCACAGATTTCATTTAGATTATGCAGATTCCTTCTTGAAAGACCTGAATACGATTCCCTCGCTAAAGAAGAAATCTGCGTAATCCGCGTAATCTGTGGATTATTTGTGACGTTATCCGTCAGAGTTTTGGGGGTAGGCGACCGTAGGTTTCAGTCATCTCCCGTAAGCGAATGCTCAACGACTCATTGAGGGTTCCGGTCTTAAATCTCCAGAGCCAATTCCCTTCGGTGCTATTCGGCAAGTTCATCCGAGCTTCGCTACCAAGCCCGAGCACATCCTGCAGGGGTATAACGACACGATTTGAAACCGACTGCATCAAGGCACGCATGAAGTCCCAGTTGATCTCGGCGCCGTCGGAATTTAGATAACGAAGACAAAACTTTCGCTCTCGTTGTATCTCCTCAGCAGTGCGTGTTGACCCAATCTTTCCAGGATCAGTAAACCAGCCAATTGTGGTGTCGTTGTCGTGAGTGCCGGTGTACGCAACAGAGTTTCGTATGTAGTTATGAGGCAGGTCCGAGTTTTTGGGATCGCCCCCAAAAGAAAACTGCAAGACGTGCATTCCAGGAAAACCGAAGCCATCGCGCAAGCTCTCAACATCAGGAGTAATTACTCCCAGATCCTCAGCGATGACATCGATCTCTCCCAATGCACTCTTCACGGCCAGAAATAACTCCTTGCCAGGTGCTTCGACCCAAACTCCGCGCTCGGCGGTTTTATCGCCGCCAGGAATTTCCCAACATGCCGCGAACCCACGGAAATGATCGATCCGGACCACGTCAAAAAGCTCGAAACTAGATCTGATCCGCTTTATCCACCATTTAAAGCCGTCAGCTAACATCTGGTCCCAGTTGTAAATTGGATTCCCCCAGAGCTGGCCCGTAGTGCTGAAATAATCTGGCGGCACCCCCGCCACCACCGTTGGCGTACCATCGTCATCGAGTTTGAATTGATCGGGATTGGTCCAAACGTCTGACGAATCCTGGGCCACAAATATTGGGATGTCTCCAATGAGCTTGATCCCGAGTTTATTGCAGTAAGACTTGAGACCAAACCATTGCTGAAAAAACAGAAACTGCGAGAACTTATGCGCTTCGATCTGATGAGCAAACGCATCACGTGCCTGATTGATTTCGTGCTCACTGCGTTTTACCAGCGCGGGATGCCATTCGTTCCATGGTTTGCCGGAATTAACTTCCTTCAGGGCACGAAACAATCCGTAATCATCCAACCAGTCTTCCTGATTGATACAAAACGTATCGAAGGCCTCTTTCAGTTTTGATCGAGGGAAGTTTTTAAAATGCGTGAACGCGCTACGCAGAATCCCTTCTTTGTGCTGATGGACGCGAACAAAATTGATGCGGTGGTCAGACGAGGTAATTAAGGGCACTGCTTCGTCCGCCGGCAGCAGATTTTCAGCAACCAGTCGTTCCGGACTAATCAGGAGAGTGTTGCCGGCGAAAGCCGAGTAACAAGCATACGGAGAATCTCCGTAGCCTGTTGGACCAAGCGGTAGAACCTGCCAGAGACTTTGACCTGACGCCGCCAAAAAATCTGCAAATTGATAAGCACTCTTGCCCAGGTCACCAATGCCGAAAGGTCCTGGAAGTGATGTGGGATGCAATAGGATGCCGCTTGATCTGGCGAGTGTGATGTCAGGCATTTTGGGCTTTGGTCTTGGGTCTTGGGTCTTTGACCTTTGGTCACGAGTTACAGAACGACGACCGCAACGAACATACACTCGGAACCCGGTGGGCCTCCTTGCATGACAATAGATGCCCCGAGCATCTGAGGGTGTAACAAAGTGTTCGCGCACTGAAGCGGTAGCTTCGCTTGTAGTCTGGACCGAGCCTCCAGCGGTTAGAGCGTTCCTAGCCGTTCGTCGTCTTCTGTCCGCTGGGAGTATACAAACTCAAACGCGTGCGCATTCGCTGTTGCCAGAGCCGTCGACCCACATCAACCTCTTCCATCTGAGCCATCGCCGCACTTAATGACTCGCCACCCAGTTGGCGCATCTTTAAATAAAGCAGCGCAGGCACAATCGACATCAGCGGAACAACAAAGATGTTCACCAAACCTAGAATCTGTTGAGATATCTGACGGCCCAGCGTTGCGTGCTTAAAATCCTCACTTACACCGACTCGAATCCGGCCAATCACGATACTGACGCAAATGGGAATGAGAATCTGCAAGATTGACACTATGATCACTGTGCGCCAGGAACGCGAAGCAAGTTGTCGGGCTCGTTGCATGGCAGCTTTCTTCTCAAGCCCTTCAATTAAGACGACCGGCGCATAGAGAGCATAACGAATCGACATTACGATGCCGGGTACAAAGAACAGAATGTAGCCAAAGATGATCCTGATAGTGACCCGAACCATTGTTTTAAGAAATGGTTTCCAACGTCTGCGCAATACCGCAAAGGCAACGCGCAATTTAACCGGCCTGAGAGGAGCCGCAGAAAGTTGCGTGACAATGATGGCAGTCACACCTGAGATCACACCCGCCGCGACAAAATAAGCAGCAACCTGTAACAAGCCAACGAAAACGGTAACTGAAATCATCGCGACTTTTTGCAGCTTACCAACAGGATCGAACATCTTGTCAGCCACGAGAACGCAGATCATCAGGGCGGCCACTGCAATGACCGGGAGATGGGCGATAATCGACAGCTTTACAAATTTTGGGAAGTATTCGCTATACAGAGAAAACGCGCGCCGATAAAGTGCACCCACCCCTTCCGACTGCCCTCGCAAGGAACTCGCAAAGGCAAAAGCGGTTTGTGGCCTCTCGTTAGGATCTTTCGAGAGTGCTGACATCACGACCCCTGCCACGCGTTTGGGGATCTTGACTTCGTAATCCCGTAGATGACGTGCAGTGTCTTCACGGTGCGAACGCATTACGGCTGAAGTGTTACCGCTGAAAGGCGGTTCGCCTGCTAACATCTGATACGCTATTACGCCCAGGCTATAGATATCTGACCGCGTATCAACCTGTCCTCCACCACACTGTTCGGGAGACATATATAAAGGAGTACCCATGATTGCGCCGACGC
Organism: Pyrinomonadaceae bacterium; assembly: GCA_035457105.1. Lineage (GTDB taxonomy): Bacteria > Acidobacteriota > Blastocatellia > Pyrinomonadales > Pyrinomonadaceae > PSRF01. The sequence continues at coordinate 5,046 of DATIBX010000052.1, read as the reverse complement.
GAGTTAAGGCCGCGCCTTCAACCTGAGTCGAAAGTCCGGAGGTCTTAATTGAGTGAGTTCCTTGTTCAAATAAGAGGGTTCCATCGTCTTCCTGATGAGCTGATTCGAATTGATGCGTTAATGAGCGTTGCTGTCCTATCGCAGTGCCGGCTGCAATACGGCTAGTAGTCTCTGAGCCATCACCAGGATCTCTCTTAAGAGCCGTTCCTAGCGCCGCCTGATCTCTGTTGATGTTGAGATGTTGGGTATGAAGTTCGCTCTCCGGGGGATTTAATAAAGTCTTGGCCTCGAGCGCAGCTTCATCGATGCCTCTGCCTTCGTCCGAAAGACTTACGACTCGCGAAACATCGTCGATGATCGTGCTGGCGGGGTCATCTTCACCAGTGCTGGGCGTCGCCTCTCCTAATTTAGCGATGCCAAAGTCGAGAACTTTTACGCGATAACCTCCGAGACGGTTTGGTTCCAACCAGATATTATCCGGCTTTAAATCGCGATGTACGATCCCGAGTTGATGGGCTTCGTGAACGGCAGAACAAACCTGTTCAAGAATGTCCACCACCCACTCGAGCGGCAGATGATTCTCTTCAGCCAGAATATCCCCGAGCGTACACCCGTCGAGATATTCCATCACGAGATATGCAACCTGACCCTCTTTCACCCGAGAAAATCCGAAGTCGGTGACATCGACAACATTTGGATGGCGCAGTCTTCCAGCCGCGCGCGCCTCGCGTTTGAATCGCTCAACAAACTCCGCGTTACGCATAAAGCGCGGCGCAATCAATTTGAGTGCGACATATCGATCAGTGCCGAGATGGGTGGCCAGATAAACTGCTCCCATGCCGCCCTGACCCAGCAGTTGTTCAAGGCGATATTTATCATCCAGGGTTTGTCCGACGTAGTTTTCTAGTCCGGGCATGAGGTCATTAATGCTACAGGAAATGCGTCTCCATGTCTGCCACCTAGGCCTAGGGGGTCGCCAACGATAAATGGGTATCAGCAAATCGAGGTTGAGGTCAGGCGGAGAAAATCATTGGATATTTGTGATTTGATATTTAAGAGTTTTTATTTGATCCGGAAGCGTTTGAAAAATTCCGAACACCCCAAGTCGAATTAGCAATCCACAAATATCAAATCATATTTATCAAATGTCCTTCTGCCTGGCCCTGGCCCTACCTCCAGTCGCACGCCCATTCATCCATCCCGATAGGTTGTCCGTCAGGTGGATCCTGGGCACGTGTGATATTCATTTTCCTGGGGTCATCCTGAAACCTCTTGATTTGTTCACCAGCGTAAAAAAGAAATGCACGTTGTTCTTCATCAATCGCGACACCCCGTTGACGTAATAACCAAGCTCTTAACTGATCTAGTTTCAACTCGGCTACGGCTCGAACCTGATTCCAAGCGTGCTCATCAGACGCCAGCGACAACAAGTCACTCAAGATCACCATATCGACTGTCCGCTGAATTTCACCTTTGTATCCTGCAGAGATTGGGGCCTTCCAGGTAGCCAACAATAACTTGTCAAGAACTTCCACGAGACCGGGATACCGTGGATCGCGGGCATGAAACTGGACCAACCGTGCTGCTCGTTCTTGATTTAATAAGAAGTTACTGACGTGGTCGGCTGCAGCCTCCGCAGGTGCGAGCGCGTCAAAGACTGGTTGAGTGCGAATACGAAAATCTTCGCGAGTTCTTTCGTAACCAATCGGTCGCGGAGGGATTACCTTCAACAACGACTCGGGTAAGGCAAGTGCGTCCGGTGTTAACGTGCCGAGCACGGCCTCCAGTGCGCGACGTTGTTCGTCAGGCGATACAATTTGCGGATCGCGATCTCCTTTTCCTCGTACACTAAAAGTGTAGTCCTGTCCACCTATCACTTTTGCGACCGCTTCAACCTGGTAGCGGTGATACATGTAAATAGGGACCAGCACGTCTTCAATGGTAGCCATGGGTTCGCCTTCGCGAATGTTATTTTCGCCAAACCGCCGCAAAGCTGCCGCCCTGACTTTCATTACATTATTAAGCTCGTCAATCACGTTAGTTCCGTTGTCCCAAAGATGTGCGACCGAGCTGGCCGCACTGGCCGGACGCGCATCCTGATCGGTCAAGTACATCAAGCCTCTGGAAAAGGCCCTAGACAAGATGTTGTCGAGTGCTATGTGCTCGTCAACACTCTTGGGAAAGTCCTGGTACCCGTAGGTGATCGCCACCTTGTCCCATTCCCCAATTCCTTTGGCGTACGCCTCCGAAAGATCCGGAATGCCATCTGGTCCAAGTTTTGCTCGAGGTGCGGGATAGTCCATGACTGACGCTCTATTAACTGGACTCGCAGCGTAATTATGTTGTAATCCAAGGGTATGGCCCACTTCGTGAGCGGCCAGTTGTCGTAACCGGGCCAACACCATCTCAATCAATTTCGGTGGGAGCGGTTTTCCTTTTTCGTAAGGCGCCAACAGACCCGCCGCAATCAGAAAATCCTGGCGGTCGCGAAGTGAACCCAGAGAAACTCGGCCCTGGATGATCTCGCCCGTACGCGGATCCTGAAGCGTATTCCCGTAAGACCAACCACGCGTTGAGCGGTGGACCCATTGGATGACGTTGTAACGAACGTCCATCGGGTCGGCATCAGCAGGCATCAACTCGACGCGAAATGCGTTTTTGTAACCGGCAGCTTCAAATGCCTGATCCCACCAACGCGCGCCCTCAATCAGCGCAGACCGCACCGGCTCAGGAGCTCCTCGATCGACGTAATACGTAATGGGTTTTACGGCTTCGCTGACGGTTGCTGTCGGATCTTTTTTCTCCAAACGATGCCGGGCAATGAAGCGCCTGGTCACTGGTTCCTCAATCGGAGTAGCAAAGTCCATGTAGGTGATGCCAAAGAACCCCGAACGCGGATCAAAAACACGTGGTTCAAAACCTGGGCCAGGCAACTGTACGAATGAGTGTCGCTCACGGACAGTAATCGCTTCGGCCATCGGCGCCACTTGTCGGACCAGTGGACCTGGTGAGTCGCTGCTAAAGGTCAGTGTCGTTTCAATCTCGGTGTTTTGGGGAAAGTTTCGAGTGTTAGGGAGATAGAATGCGCACCGGGTGGGTTCCAGCCGAAATGTGCCCTGTTGCGCTCGCAGCAGAGTGGCGGGAACTTGATGAACATCGCGAAGGAAAAATGTCGAGGCATCAACTAACGCGCGACCTTCCTCCTCGGCAGCGACCTCGAAACCCCATAATGTCGATTCCGCAAATGCATCCTTCACCGCTCGTTTTTCGTCTGGATTATTCGTGGTCGCCCGAAAATCATAGTTCGGCGCAACGAGGAGAACCCTTGGACCACTACGATCGAAGCGCACCACAAAACTATTTCCAAGTTGTCCGCGATCCAAGCCAATGTCATTAGATCCAATCCCGGCAGGTAAAGACTCCACGTAGAGAAACTCGCTGTTCCACTTATCTATTTCCAACCAGATCTTTCCCGCCTTCGCGTCCCAATAAAACGGGAAATACCCTGGATACTTCTGCATTCCCGCAACTTTTTCTGCAATCGTTTGTACTTTAGAAGCTTCGTTGTTAGGCGACTGCGCTTGCTGGGCTGGCAGGATCGAGACAAACATCAACCAGGCAACGCCAATCATGAATACACGTTTCATGTATTTCTCCCTGTTTAGGAACTGAGGTAGAGCGAAAAATGCAGGTAAATTGAGAAGGTATTCTACAATCGTTTTGCGGAAGTCTTAGTAGAATTTTATGGAAGACAGTAGGGCGCCCACTGAAGGACGCCCCTAAAGAAATCATAAGTAGAGCCTAATATCCCCAGCGCCAGGTAACATTGTAGATCCTGGCTAGTTCATCGAGACCGCTTTTCAATTTGATCCAATCATTCTGAGCATTGCCCCCGGTGCGAATGCGACGCATGAAACTATCAATTCGAGACGCGCGATTCAGCACGCTTTGCACATCCGCACTGGTAGATTTGTGATCGTCAAAATGATCGCGCAGGTTTTTGGTGCTTTGGTAGTAGTCCTTCACAAACGCATTGATGTTGTCTTCTTCTCTGGTGCCATCTAATTTGCTCCTGTCTAAACCGGAATCAAGACTCGATCGAAACCGGTCTGACTGTTCCTCGATATGCTTCAAGACCTTTTCCACGTCCTTGTCGCTAATACGATAAGGTAAATCAGCGACACCGGGACGCGAGCCTGGGCCATTCCAGCCCCAGCGGACATCGTAGACATTAGCCAACTGATCCAGGTTCGCTCTGACGGCGGTCCAGTCTTCTAGTGCGCGAGAAGTCGACGGCTCCCGCCTCAGGAAACCATCGATGCGATCGGCACGCTCCAACACAATCTGAACATCCTGCGACGTCGACTTATGATCATCAAAACGGTCTCTCAAAATTTTGGTCGCTTCATAGAACTGCTTAACATACGCATTAATTTCATCTTCGCGCGACGTGCCATCCAGCGGACTCTTGTCTAGCGCGCTGTCGAGACTAGAGCGGAACCGATCTGAACCCTGTTCGATCCGCTTCAGCGTTTGTTCAACCTCCCGATCACTTACCCGATAGGGTTGGCCCACTACCTGACTCAGGGCTAGTGATTTTGGGATCAGCACGGACAGGGCCAGTACAATGACGCCAATTGCTATTCGCAGCATAAATCCTCACTTTTCAACTTTAATGTCGGAAACTTCAAAGGGGATTCTTGGAGGATGAGTTGAGGATAGCCCCTTCGAGAAGGAGACTCAAGTAGGCGGCAACCGCCGCTGTTTGTCATTGTCAGTTTTCAAAGTTTCAATTTCTCACTAAGGATACACATCCACACCATGACTCTGTAACGACGAGCGTTCGGCCTGGAAACGTTCGGAGAACGGCCAATTTTTCCATGTCCGAAAATGGCGAGATTTAATTAATCCATAAAATTGTATGAAACCCCGTTCGGCGGATCTGACGAAACCATATTGACTAGGGTCGTTCGCCTCGTTATTCTGCGGCACACGAACTGGCAATTAGGAACGTAAGAGCGGTTACGGCGCGGCTACTCTGGTTTT
>DATIBX010000051.1:0-3163 GCA_035457105.1 Pyrinomonadaceae bacterium | reverse complement strand
AATGCAGGAAGGCTCACGTCTTTTGCGAATTTCTGCGCTGGACTTTCTGCCTCGCCTTCTATAAACATCTCGCACCTCCGGCGCGAAAACATTTCAAATCCGCGTAATCGGTGAAATCTGTGGATGAACCTAATTCAGACGGAGCCTCGTGTCCTTACTTCGTGGTAATCCTACGGAAATTCGAAAGTCATTACGGGTCTACCACTCGGAACAGCTCGAGGCACGAGCTTTCTCAAATTTTCCGGCTTCGCCCTTTCATCCAATAAACCGTTCTTTACAAAATCAACCAGATCAGAAAATTCATCCGCATTGAGCTGAACTGAATTCACCAGCAATGGATCCAATCTCGCGAGCACCGGCGCCATAGGTCCCAATGGACCACGAAGATCCGCGGCTACGAACGCCGAGGTTGTGCTATAGCTATTGACAGACGATTTCACATCGAGGTGGTGTCGAATAGCATCCTCAATTCGAGTAAATGAGCCATTATGAAAAAAGGCCGGTTGCATTGCGGCGTTCCTAAGTGGAGAAGTGCGGAACATATATCGGTCGTCCGGGTTACCGGTTATCTGCTCCAACCCAAAATCCTCATTCTGACCTGGACCATCAAAAGTGACGTTGCCAGCGCTCGGATTTCCAGCTTGAGGAGCAATCTGCGGAACACCAACTACGTGCTGTGAAAAGTCGCTGAACATTTCGTTGGAGTTTCCCGAAACTCTGTGACACTCGACGCAACCCGCCCGACCGAAGAATAATAATGCACCTCTCTTTTGGCCCTCGGTCATGGCATTTTTTTGACCACGAGCAAACTGATCGATCGGAGCATTTGCAAAAACAAGACTAAATTCAAATTCAGCAATGACCGCTCCGAACATGTCGAAGTCAATCGGCGCACCGTTCTTCACCGCCGGAAATATCTTGCCAAACAGTTTCCGATATTCCGGCACTGCGTTGAGGCGATTCAGAACCTCGGCTCTGATGCCGAAGTTGTCACCAGGAAAGTCAAACCCCGCTACTTCAACCCGCTCGGTTGGAGGAATGAAGGCTTGAGCATCAAGCAAATGAGGTAAGTAAGACAGAGTCAACTGTTCAGGCGGTGGGAATGAGAAGCCGCTGCTGTTGTCAAACGGATTGCCCGACAAAGAAGCAAACCGAGAGTTCCACATCAACGTCGGATAAAAGGCAGCATTAATTATGATAGGCGTTCGTCTTTGATTACGTGGACCCGTTCGATGTGGGCCAACAATTAAGTTGTTGTTGATGCCAATGGCGATCGACTGCGTATCACCAAAAGCATTCGTTGGCGAATGGCACCCACCGCAGGTGTTGTCGTTGTTTAGGCCGCCGATGGTATCGAACCAGAGGAGACGTCCGAGTTCGATTTTGCGATTGTCGAGATTGCGGCCCAATCTCTCCTGAAGCCTCGACTCGATTTGTCCGGTGAAACCCAATCGTTCAAGTACTATGCTGAGTTGCTGATCAATTGTCGTAGGTTTCCCACTGCTGGAAGCTCCTGCAACTACAAACGCTCCAACCAGAACGATCGATAGAATTAAGGCAAGCCTTGTCTTATGACGCATGGTCCACCTTTGGGATTGTTGATTGGTTGTTTGTGTCCGATATGCTTCAGAGCGTCTTGCAAATTCCCTCTCATTCTCCCCGAGCTTCAGCTGGGGTAGTGAGTGAATCAGTTTGCGGGAACCGTTTTAACGGTTTCAGGTGGCGCACAGTTTACCGATCTCCACCGCCTATCGATGCGAGCTCCGAGTCTTAATTATTAACACCGGAGCACAACGATTCCGCCGCGCTAAATTTCTGCAAATCTAAAGGAGGGCTGGCGCCATCAATTGGTCGCATGAGGACTCAGCCCTCCTTCACAGTCGGGCTACTGCCCCGAGCTGCTGTCATATAACCCCTTCCGACGCGCGAGCCAATTGCTAAATTGGATCGCAGTTGAAGGCATCACCGCGAATATTAATAGCGGTCGTATGCCACGGAAAGAAATCACTCGCATCTTCAATTGTTCCTCTGATCACAAAGCCCACCTGCAGGTGCGCGTCTTTCCCCTTTCCATTTAGATTGAAATGATCAGTCATTCGGATCTGTTGCGGGAACTCTTCGGGAGGAATCTCTGCACTGAAGTGATTCGCATAATTGAAGTGATATGACGTGCCATTATTGTCGGTCGCGTCACCATCTGCCTGTCCATTGATGTTCACATGAGTCACACCAGCGCTGTCAACTCTGGTTGTCGTTACCAGAAAGAAATTAGCCACGCCATCGATCTGCGTAACGCCGGGAGGCAGATCTGCACAAGGAACGCCGAACGGAATCGAAAAAGGCACCGAAAAGCTTTCGTGAGTTGACCTCTCTGCGGAAGATCTGGGTGCGTTAGTTAACGCCAGGGCGAACACCACGGCAATCAGCGGGAGCAGTTGAACAATTCGCTTTTTCATCGGGATCTCCTTCTTTAGGTAAAGGCGAGAGCAGATGGCAACAAGACTTAGCCACTCTCTCGGGAAACCCTCAGGTGCGGATCGAGTCCAGGTGGACCGGTTCATTTGAAAAAACGACTAGATTCTGGTCTTGATGGATCGATTTAAAGTCAATCTTAAATTTGTTCGACTTTAGCGGCACCTGCTGGGCCAGCTTTGTTTTGAGGTAGGACCGATACGTGGTTATCAGTCGCGGTATTAAACCGAGGTTCTACACGGTTTTTGTGTCGCTGAGAATATGCCTATTTGCCGGATCCGTCAAGATCAGATCTGCTGGATTTCGAATCGCACAAAGCGGTCCATAAGTAGATCTGACTTAACTCCAAATCAGCGTAATCGGCGCAGTCTGTGGATTTACCAAATCAGCCAGTTACTTCAGTGATTTTGGTTACCTTGATCGTGTCGCCATCAATAGTGCCTTCCACCTTGACGTGCAGGCCCTTCTTCGACTTGGTGTTCTTGAGGATTTCTGCGGCACTGGTGTTTCCGGAGTCGTCGAACTTGTAGACTTTCTTGTTAGCGTAGACGGCATAGCCACTGTCTTCGCAGGCGTCCATCATGGCGCAGCTTGTGTCGTGATTTTTGATCCATATGTCCAAAGCCGGATCCGCAGCGTGACTCGAAGCGCAGGCGTTGTCGATCATGTAGCCGTCAAGCGTCACCGTCTT
>DATIBX010000050.1:0-5601 GCA_035457105.1 Pyrinomonadaceae bacterium | reverse complement strand
CAGGTGTGTTTGACATCGTCCGCAGCTAGACCGATGCCTTGGCCTTTGGCGGCGAACTTCGTGCCGGGGTCACTGCTGATGGCTGTGATGAGAAATACTCTGTTGCCCCAGACAATTGGGCTCGAATGTGAAAAGCCGGGTATTGCCGTCTTCCAAACGACGTTGGCGGACTTTTCCGCATTCCAGCTTGTTGGCGCATTCCCGGCGGCAACACCCGAGGCGTTAAGCCCACGAAAGGATGGCCAATTCTGTGCGCTCGCAATCGAGGCCGTACTGACTAGTAGCAGCAGGAGTAAAACTGATCTCATCGGTAGCTCCTCAAAAAAAGTGTTGGTTCCCGCGGTTGGTTGATTGGGGAGCTCAGGTCAATTTTATCTCTTCGCAGTTGTAACCTTCTGTTGAGCAGCAGTGTCTTGCAGCGCAAAGAGTTGATTACGGTTCGTTAGAAACAGCATTCCATTAGCGGGCACGGCGGTCGAATAGACAGAGCTCCCCATATTGATTTCTGAAATTACCTTTTCGGTTTTTCCCTCTTGCATGATGAGGACGTCACCGTCTTCATCACCGAGGTAGATCTTTCCATCGATTAACATTGGTGAGCCCCAGACGGCGGCAAACAAATCGTGCGTCCAGAATGGCTGACCTGTATTGGCATCCAACGCGTGCAAGAAGCCGCTAAAGTCAGCCTGATAGACGATGTCGTCTTTGATGGCCGGAGTTGAGATTGAGCGCCGGATCTTGTCGTAGTGCCAGATCAAACCTGTCTTGGTGATGTCGCCTCGTTTAGTGGCATCGATGCAGTACATGTGGCCCACGCCTTCGCCGTGTTCGGGATCTTGTCCGTTCGAAATGTAGACGCGATCTTTATAGACCACCGGAGTGCTGATTAGTTCGTTTCGTGTTTTAGGCCAAACGGAGTCCTTCGGGTTGGTATCGAACTCCCAGAGTTTCTTGCCGGTAGTTGCTTCATAACCGCGGATCCAGCCATCGCCCTGTCCGTGAACGAGTTGTACGACTCCCCCAATAGTTCCCACTGTCGGCGACGACCATTGGCCGTGTAAGATTCGATCAAAAACCGAATTGTCTTCCCAAACGAGCTTCCCCGTCTTCTTGTTCACCGCGATAATCGAAGGGGCTTTAGGTGAAGGGATGTTGACGTGACTTTCGTCTTGTCCATTTGAAGTGCTGACGTAGATCAAATCGCCATAGGAAACAGGAGATGAGTTCGCCAGGTTATGTGGTAACGAGCCGACTTCTTCCATCATGTCGAATTTCCACACCACATCGGCATTCGTTTCGCCGGTCAACGTCTCATCGGTTACCGGTCCATCATTCTCCTTATCGCGAAAACCCTGGGTGTCGAGACAGACGAGTTCAGCACGATTTGATACATAGTAAATTCGATCACCTTCGACCAACGGTGACGATGCGACACCCTGGTAAGGCCAGTCATTGACGCGTCCGCTCGCGAGTTTGTCGTGGACCATCTGCCACATAAATTGACCGTCTGATTCGCGGAAGGCCATCAATACGCCCTTGTCTCCGGTGATTTTTGGATCCCTGAGTCCTTCATTATTGGTACCGACAAAAACCATTCCACCGGAAACAACAACGTTGCCATAACTTTGTGAACCGAGTTGGGCCACCCATTTCACGTTCTTCTTGGTTTTAACATCCCATGTAGTTGGCAGACCCTTCATGTTTGCGACCATGTTCCGGTCGGGGGTGCCGCCCCACATGGGCCAGTCGCCGGAACCTGGATCAGAAGCAGAGGTATGAAAAGTAACGAGCGATACAGTTGCGCATATGAAGGCGACTGTGATGATGGCTTTTACGATTGTCCGATTCTTTACTGCTTTGTTTCTCATTGGTTTGCGTACACCTTTATATTGTCGAAATAGAGTTCAGCCAGTCCATTCCCGAAAACACCGGGAGTGCCCTGGAGGTTTGGAATCGGATCGATTCGCTCGATCATCCAGGCTGCTGGCTCAGCTTCACCGACGGGCCAGACTTTACCTCGAGCTCGAGTTTTTCCATCTGGCAAATTCTGGACTTCAAGCTTGAGTCGGTACCAGGTATCCGGCTTCCATGCGTACGGAATACTGACGGTTCGTTTGGTTTCTGGTTGCCAGGGCTCGATGTGAAGCATCTGGCTATTACCATAAAGCGTCAGCACATACCGTTGGGCTATTACGCCGGCGTCACCTTGTTGTCTTCGCTTTTGGGTCGCCAATATATCCGACTCGACAGTGTAGTTCGAGAGATTTGATGGTCCAAAAAAGGCCCGCGCGCGGCTCAACAGGGAGGAACCCTCAGTCAACTTTGCCAGCACTTTATTTCCGTTAAGTTCACGCACACTGAATTTCAGTGTCGTGTTGACCCAGCCCAGCGGCAGGCTATTGAGTGCAAAACTATCGAATGTTTCGCTCCACGGCAGTGGTGGAAAAACTCGCACGCTGGCCGTTCCCGACAGTCCTCCAATCGTAGCTTTGACCAGTCCGGCCTGGACCACGGCGTCCGTCGAGGCGACAAACTGCCCCTTATCAACAGTCCCTTTTAACTGATCGAGAGACCACGAGTCGGCTGCTTGTTCTCCTATTAAATTGCCATGGGCATCGAAGGTCCGAGCATGAAATGTCACCTTGTCGCCGGGCTTGAGCATTAACTCGGTTGGTGTTACCTGAACAAATGCCGGCGTGGTATCCGCCACAACCTTGGTTGTTTCGGCAGGAGTGCTATGACTTCGATTGCTGCTTTTCTTACCAATACAATAAACGTTCGAATCGCTTACGAAATAGACTCGGCCATTGGCCACCGCCGCGGATCCAATAATTGCTTCCGGTTGTGCTTCGGTACCCAATTGATGTTCGTCCAGGACGTCGCAGCCGGTTGCAGTTGGATGGAGAATGAAAAACTTTCCGTTCTCGGTACCAACATAGAGTTTTCCATCAGCGAGTACGGGCGATGCTTTTTGGATGGTTCCCAGGTTTTTTAACCAGAGTTGCTTACCCGTGTTGATATCAAACGCGGCGATATTAGCGCCATTGTCGATCTGGTAGAGTTTGTCGCCATCGATTACCGGTGAGGAAAAGCCACCCTGCCATCCGTATGTGCTCCACTTAATATTCTCTTTCTTGATGTCGCCTTTGGCGCCAGCGTCGACAGCAACGATCATTCCCATTTCACTAGAGGCCAGATTCTCCTCGCTGTGAGTAAGGATTGCGGTGTTTCCATAAACAACTACACCTGTGTTCAAGCCACGCTTGCTGATCTCATACTTCCAGACAGGCTCACCTGTCTGGGCTTTGATGGCATGGACCACACCATCGCTCGCGCCTTCAATCAACAGTCGCGTGCCATTGATGTTGGCGATGATTGGTGGTGCGTAGGTCGTGTCGTAAGGGCGTCCTCCTGGAGCGCTTACCCACATTGTCTCGCCAGTCTTTTTGTTGAAAGCCATGAACCGGTGAGCGCCGCGCCCATGTTGGCCCCACATAAAGGTTACGCCGCTAACAATCACCAGGTCTCCATCGACGATGGGTGATACGGTCCTGCCTCCATGGGTCGTGAGTAGACCAAAGTCTTCACCGAGCGATCGTTCCCAGATGACCTTGCCGTCACGATTTAATCCGATCAAGTTTCCGCCAACACCGAAAACGTAAATGTTACCAGTAATCGGATCGCCAACTGGTGAAGCCCACCCTACGCGATGCGGCGGTACGTCGCTCAAGTAGACGTTGAAGCGGTGTTCCCAAAGGAGCTTTCCGGTGTCAGCATTGAAGCACATCACGCGCTCCTGCAAATCCGCTCCTTTGCCGGCGGAGTTCTGCACGTAGACTCGATCGCCCATCACGATCGGAGCGGATCGTCCTCCATACGGAGCTTTCCATAATAAGTTGTCGCCGGACGGAGACCACTTTTCAGGGAGGTGCTTTTCGGTGGAGATGCCATCGCGAGCGGGGCCGCGCCAGTCGGCCCAATCGTTGGCAGTCACTAGAACGGTGGTGGCAAGAAAAACATTCAGAATAATGGATAAGAAGCTACTCATATTGAAGGCCCAAGGTTGAATGAAGGAGTTGCGTAAATCCAGTGCGCTTGCAACCTTAAGGATGTAGAATACGTAAGCCCAGTTGCAGTCGCTACGGTTTTCTTTTCGACCAAACTTGTTCGCAGTGCAGGGATATAATCTTTCCCTTTTCGAAGGCGAGTCAAGTTGTGTCGTTGAAAAACTCAGTTCTGAGTCTGAAAAAAGAGCGTTTCAAGTCCCGGCCGCTAATTTCAGGGCAATCAGTTACAAGTCATTCGACGTCTTTATACCAGATACTACGAGCGATTAGTCCTAATTGTTTAAATAGCAATTGTTAAAAACACGCGGAGGAGATTGAGATGCAATTCCTCAAAGTGGCGTTCATAACTTTGCTCAGCGTGAACTTGGCAGTACTGTTCCAAGATCCAAAGCAGCAACTCAATGAACAAATGTGGGAAGCCGTCAGAAAAGGGGACGCTGCGTCGGTCACTGCTCTCTTAGATAAGGGAGCGGATGTCAATGCCAAGTTTCGTTATGGCACAACGGCATTATTCAAAGCGTCGGAACGAGGTCACACCGAGATAGTCAAGATCCTTTTGGCGAGAGGCGCTGATGCCTCAGTTAAGGACACTTTCTATCAAGCGACCGCCATGACCTGGGCGCTGGATGGAAAGCATCTTGATATTGTAAAGCTATTACTCGAAAAGGTGCCTGATGAGGCTGGTGATGTCTTGAGCACTGGTGTCGGCGAGAGTAATCAAGAGTTGGTCCAAGCGGCTCTGGCTACGGGAAAAGTGTCACCGGAGGACATGACTGTGGCCTTGGCTGGCGCCATCGATGATCCAAAGAACGCTGCGATTGTGGAAGCCCTTAAAAAGGCAGGAGCAGTTCCTCCGCCAACCGTGGACGCTGCGGTACTACAATCTTACGTTGGCAAGTATCGCGGCGATCCAGGACCGGAAGTGACGTTTTCGGTCAAGGAAGGGAAATTAATAGTGGTGGCGACTGGCCAACAACCCACTGTGTTGATGCCAATCAACCAGACGACTTTTAGACCAGTTGCTTTTAGCGGCCTATCATTTACGTTTAATAGCGAGAACGGTAAGGTCGCCAGCTGCACGTTCAAGCAGGGAACAAACACCACGCAGCTCAAACATATTGAAGAGACCAAACAACCTTAAATTGTTTCTCACGAGGCTTAAGTAATATGAAGCGACTTACGATCCTGTTTTTGTTTACCTTTCTTAGTGGCGGAGTGATTCACGCCCAAAACTGGCCACAGTTTCGTGGACCAAGCGCGACCGGAGTTGCAGAAGGTGCGACAAAACCGGTGAAGTTCGACGCGTCAAAGTCGGAAAACGTCGTTTGGAAAACCGCAATTCCCGGGTTATCGCATGCTAGTCCAATTGTCTGGGGAAACAAGGTATTCGTAGTTACTGCCGTCAGTAGTGAAAAAGACGAAACTCGCTATGGTTTATACGGCGACGTCGCTCCGGTCAAAAACGATCCTAAGCACAGCTGGAAGCTTTACGCGCTCGACAAACAAAAGGGAACCATACTTTGGGAACGAGTTG
>DATIBX010000049.1:0-9260 GCA_035457105.1 Pyrinomonadaceae bacterium | reverse complement strand
TGATGGTGCGGGAAATCTTGAACCGACTGTTGGGTTTGAATCTCGTCAGACGTCAGGCGATGCGTCTCGTTAGTATCGATCTCATACTTCCACCACTCCATCATCCTTATCTGACGCTCGCGTATCAGATCCGTAACGGGCTTGGCACGCGACGCACGAATAGCGCCATCGAAGACGAGACCCAATTGCGCTGACGCACGGACAGCTCCCAGATCGATTGGGCCCATTGTTCGATAAATAATCTCTCTACTGTTTTCGCCCCATTCGTACGCTTGAACGTCGTATGCACTTTGGGTTAATTGCTGAGGAGGCCCACCATCCCTGGACCAACGAGCGATCTGTCGTACACCATTGAAGGCCAATAACAATGTTATGTACTTACTGTCGGGTGACCACTGAGGTGGTACCGAAAGCAGTTGACCCGATGAGTCAAATTCCGGAGGCCCAGCAGTTCCTAATTCCGTAATGACATGTTTAGTTGTCGTACTGACAACGAACAGTCCCGTGCGATAACTGTTAGTCGCCGCCAAAGCCTGGACCAGCACAAAGGCGACACTCATCCCGTCCGGCGAAATCTGGAGGCCGTTCAAACGCCGGATTTGTAGCAGGTCCAAACTTGTAATGGCCCGCTTCTGGAATTCCTGAGAATGCGCCAGCCTTACCGGTGTCGGATCGAAGCCCGGACCAGTCACTTCTGCTTGTCCAAAACAAATTTGTGCGGTGAGCAATAGAAAGATCTGGCTTGAGACCAGTCGACCAGGCAAGTTCGCACCCGATGCCAATCGACAGAGTGGTCGAAGAATCTGCACAGCGAGAGTCGCAATTTGGCTCCACTTCGTCATTGCTAACCCCGGGCTAAAACTGAGCCTTGATGGCGAGTTGAATGGAACGAGGACCACCAACCTGATAAAGCGGATTCAGTCCGCCGGTTCCGGTACCGCCGCTCGCTAGGCTGCGCCCCAACATCGAAGTCGAGCGACCAAATGCCGCATTTGGAAAAAACTGCCCCGCACTCGATAAGCCCAAACTCATGTCTTCGAACCGCGGGTCACCAAAGTTCGGGTGATTGAAGACATTGAAGAGTTCGGCTCTGAATTGCAGTTTGATCCGTTCAGTGAGACGAAATTCGCGGTGCAGCGCAAAGTCGAGTTGCCAGAATGGATAGCCGCGAAGCGAATTTCTTCCCAGGCTTCCCTGACTGGTCGGTGTTTGGACCACAAAGGCAGCGGGGTTGATCCGATGCCCTCCTGCTTCAACCTGGTTGTGGATATAGAGCGGGACATCTGAACGGAGGTCGGGTCTCAACTGATAAACGCCAAAAGGTGCAATCGTCGTGAAGTAGACGTTAACCGGTGTGGCTGAGCGTGCGCTGAAGATCGAGTCGATGGCCCAATCTTGAAGGACACCTCGCAAAGCAGTTGAGCGGTTATGGGGTATGTCGTAAGTGATGGCCGCGGACATGGCATGACGTACATCAAAATCCGAATCACCGCGGTCCTGACTAACATCAATTACTTCGGCAGGAACGTTCGCCGACGAGTCATTCGACGCAATGTCGATGGAGTGAGACCAGGTGTAGGAAGCCAGCGCCTGCAATCCTTGCAAAAGCCGGCGTTGAAACTGCAGTTGGAGAGCCTGGTAATTAGAGCTCGCTGAATTCCTCGTGAAGAGAGACGTTGAAGCAAATACCGGATTGTTGCTTGCACCATTGAAGAGCGCGTCTTGCCGCAGAAGTCGTCGTCCCAGGGCGGCAAGATAGGTCGCCGTTAAAGTCTGGTGTCTTCCCAGCGACTTCTCAAAGGCTATGTTCCATTGAATGCTGTACGGCAGTTTGAGGTGTGGGTCAAAGATTACTATTGTGCTGGTAACCGGCAAGTTTGTAGTGATCGCCGGCGGTCGTATCTGTGCTGGTGAAAGAGGAAGGGTGATATTGGTAAAACGCTTCGTCGCGGTAAACGGAAACGATGCACCATAAGCGTTTGCGGTCTGCGCGTTGCCAAGGTCATAGAACAGTCCGGCGCCACCCCTTACGATTAACTCCTTGCCGGCTTCCTCCATCAGTTGGTAGACGACACCAACTCGAGGCGCAAAATTGTTGTAGGTAGTTTGGTAAAGTGCTGTGCCGCGCGGAGCAAGAGTCATAGTTGGAATGTTCTCAACCCCGGTTACGGCGAAGGCTGAGTTTCCATTCAGTTCGGTTGGTGGCGGATTCAACTCCCATCGCACTCCATAAGTGAGCGTGAGCCGTCGCTGTGCTCTCCAGGCGTCCTGCGCAAAGAGTGAGAGATTGGTGTAGCGGAGTTCCTGTGGCCCAGTCTGCGCATCCACTACCGCCGAGCTCGCCAGTGAGGCAATCGCGTTGGTTACGTTTCCGAAAGTAATCGTTTGCGCATATCCGCGAATGCCAATCACGGGAAGAAGTAGACGATAGTCGATACCAAATTTGAGTTGATGACTTCCCTTTACAACCGAGAACGCGTCGACCACATTGAATTGTCGTTGTCGGTTTGAAACATTAGTGCCTGACTGGATCGACGCATTTCGACCACCCGTAATTGAAAGCCTGAAGAATGCATCTGTAGCGGAAACGAACGGCGGGAAAAAGAGAGAATCTGCCGGAACCGCAGCACCTCCAAACGTATCCAGACTGCTCCGGTTATTCCCTTTCACGTTGCTGAAATTAATTCTTAATTCATTGAACGCTACTGCTGAAAGGCTGTGAGTTGCGCCGGCAGTAAATGTCTGAGTGCGATTCGAGAAGAGACGGATGCTATTGAGACTGCGGAGTCCGTCACCAGCCCGGCTTAGAGACTCCGAGGGAGCGTAGTTATATCTTCCGAATAAAGTGAACCGAGAATTGAATATGTGATCGATGCGAACACTGGTAGCATTTAAGGTCGACGGGTTTGAGTAACTCGATGCAAACTCGGCAAGACCATTCGCTCGATCTGGACCCGTGGGCAACGGGTAAGCGTTCAAGTAAGCAGCAGTGACTGAATTGTTCGCCGAAGCTGTTTGGCGAGCAAGCCTGCCAGGTACGTCTGTGATGCCTACCAACGGTTGGCGAAGACGCAATCCCTCATAAGAGAGGAAAAAGAAAGTTTGATCGCTTCTGCTGTAGTAGGCGCGACTGTTCCCCTCGCCGAAAGCAGGAGCAACAACTGGACCACCCAAGACAAAACCAAAGTCGTTCTGTCGCAGAGGAGGCTTTGCAAGTCCGCGACTATTTGCAAACCAGTCGTTGGCATCAAGGGCATCATTTCTGAAATATTCAAAGATGGTTCCATGAAAGTCTTTAGTGCCAGACCGAGTGACAATCGAAACTTGCGCACCGGGTGTTCTGCCAAACTCTGGCGCATAACTTGAGGTTAGAACTTTAAACTCTTCTAAAGCATCGATTGAAACCAGGTTATTGGTTCCTCCCGTAGTTGCCAGACCGGGAAGTGAACCGGCGCTTCCCTGTCCCGGGAACAGCGAGGCAATCACCGCAATGTTCGCACTCACTCCATCGACAGTGAAATAGTTCGTGTTTGAGCGTTGTCCATTGACACTGAATTGACCCTGCTCAAACCCGTTGTTGCTCTTGGTGAGAACCGTACCCGGCGTGAGTCCGATTAAGGACTGAAAACTGTGGCCGTTTAGCGGAAGGTTACTTGTAAATTGACGATCGACGACGGTTGAAACTCCAGGCGATTCCTCCAGCGCCGAAGTGCTCTCCACTACCTCAACGTTTTGATCCGCTATACGGCCCACCTTCAGTGTTATTTTGACGCTCATTTGGTCGTTTACATTAAGGACCACATCTCGCACTTCGGTGGTGTTGAAGCCTTCACGCTCAGCTTTCACTGTGTAAGAGCCTGGCGGAAGTAAGGGGACAACGAACTCTCCGCTTTGATCAGTCAGAGAGTTTCTTTGGATCCGGCGCGCGATATTTATGACAGCGACATTCACTGCGGGTATCACAGCTTCGTTTTCGTCGACGACCATCCCCCTCAACGTCGCTGTGGCTGACTGGCCATGCGACACAGCAAGACTCGTTGGCCCAAAGAACACCAAGAGAAATAGAGTCAAAACATGAGACTGAGGCCTGAAGCTGCGGAAGACGGACATACGAATATTCTCCTGTGAGTTTTTAAGGACCAGAGTGAGTTGTAATTAAGTAAAAGTAGGTTGAGTCGCGCTTTTCAGCGCCTCATTCTTTCATTGGATACCGCCGAATGCGTGAAGCAAGGGCTTCCAACGAAGCGAGAGAATTCCAAAATTGACTTGCTCGGACGTCTGTCGAACGCTGTCTCTTAGAGATGGTGAAGGCCGAGCAGACCGACTCCTGATTTGCAACTGATAGTAGATATAAGCGCTTTACTGCCGCGATTAAGGCGCGGTGATTCTCTATTAGTTCCGGTTGATCGGTGGCTCGCGAATCATTCTCGATTGAGAAGACTGGACCAGTCTCGTCGTGAAAAGCTTTTGCCTCTCGCTCAACTGCTGCAGCATGTTCGTGCAACATTTCGAGCCATTTACGGCGCGCCTCAACGTCCATACTCACCAGTTCGGCTTCAGTGAATCTATTAACGAGACTGTTGAGTTCAATCGCGTGAAAGAGAGAACGGTAAGCACGATTCACTGCGCGTGCAGCTAATCTGCGGACCTCATCATTTATTAAAGACTCAGGCGCGCTCCGCGAAACGAACCGTCGCAGATCATCTTCGACCAATAACTTGTCGGGCATTTCGGCTGGTTCAACTGCATTTGCAGATACTGTTCTTTCATAACCACGGGCGATGTTGTGTTTGTCAATTGCTGCCATTTCAATAGTCACGGCCGGATTGCCCTTTATGAGTGAAAGTGCTTGCAGGATTTGCTGTTGTCGTTGAACGCTATCGACAATCCCCTGGACCCTTAACGTTCCATTCGTTAGCCGCTCAATGTTTACCTGTTCGCCCTGGTTCGCTCCGACCTGGTTTAGAAGGTAGGTGATCTCCAATTCCAGCTGAGGAGTTGCTAATACAGGTTTGTGTGAGTGCGGTTCGTGATCGGCAGGCATTGCGAGAGCGACCCGATCTACTTGTGATCGCAACAGGGCTTTATCAGGTGAGAATATTGATGGACTGACTTCATTAGCATTCTTCTCTTCGAAACTTATTTCAGCAAAACGATACTCACGAGTCTCCGTCGCTAGTCGCACGAATAATGTTTGTTCGGTCGCGTGTAAGTCGTTGGTGCGTATCGTCAATGAAGCGTGTATTAGACCATCCGATTGGTGCGTTGAGTTATCGACTGTCACGAGATAACTTCCGGGTGTTTCATGAACCCTGATCACACCTTGTTGCGCCAGTTCCATAAATCCGCGCGCGGATGGCACGTGATGCCAAATTCGCGCCGCAGTCAATGCACCGTTTCCAACCTCCGCAGTCTGTTCTCTAAGTCCCTCGTGCTCGTCGAAACTTGATAGGCCTTTCCTTGTTTTCCATCGCGCAGCCCTGAGATTTGCGTTTTCATCTAACAGACGTTGCGATTGATTCCCTTCAGCAACATCCTCCCAAACCTCGATCCGATGTCTCGCAATCACTGCCCCTTCGGAAGAACGACGCTCTTCAAGCGATACCACACGGTGTGCAATTACATCTCGCTGACTTACCTCGGCAGCACTCGCCTTTCTCAGCAGTTCTTCCCCGTTGTATTCATGAGTCAGTGTCGACCTCCAATAGAAAATTCCTAACGACAGAATCAGCGACACGATTAATGCGATATTGAAAGGACGTAAGATCAAACGCGAACTCCGCAGTGCAACAAGACGAGAGCACATTTCGCTCGCCGTCTCGTTGCTCACCGCGGTCGCCCCGACCCAGCTCTCGGTCCCACGTTTCCGAGTAGCCCGGTCGGTCGACGCTTCTGCGCCCCTCATCCCCGCAGGAAGCGTCGCAGTAAACTGTTTTGCCAGGTTTTGGACTCGCCACCAAATACACCGTAAGCGTCTAATATGGGCAGTCTTCACCTCTACTAACCCGGCCTTGGACTTCGCCAGCGGTGGATTAATGACAGTTTGTATAGGGACGCGATAAGTCGGGTCATAATAGGCGAGCAGAATCTTGGTGTGTTGTGTATCTGGTTTGATCGAGACGGCTAGCCGTCGTGCATCGCTCAGCTCAAGTTCACTGAATTCTTCTTGATCGCGCGCGTCTGAAGGAGTCATAAAGAGCAATCTGACGCCACGCTCACCAAAAACCTCGAGGAAGTCGAATTCGTTTTCTGCCGCTTGGCTCAACTCCAACTCATTTTCAGTCGCAGAAATCTTCAATCTGCCTACCGGCTGACCATCAATTGCAACAGACAATTGACGCGGTCGGTGGTCCATAATCTCCTCGAGTTTTCGGTGATAAGCCTGCGAGAAATCGTCGGACAGCGAACCGCCCGTCGGGCCGAAACCTTGACCATTTCCGAGATTAGGTGGAGGGCCATGACGATCCTTCAACAAAGCGAGTCCTAGCATCTCGTTTATTGAGTCCAGGCACTGGTAACAGCTGACAATGTGACTGAGTTGTTGAGTTCCAAGGCACTTTCCGAGCTGGTATGCCATCCGCAATTCTGCCGAAGACGGACAGCTGCCGCGACGTGTTTGGAAAATTACTCGACGGAGGGCGCCTGCCACATCGTCACCCGTCCCGAAGTGTTCGAATGACACTGGCGCGACACTTGGACCAGCAAAGGTCAGTTTATTGGGTTCTCGCAAATAGAGCTTGAGCTCTCGCCTCGCGACTCTTTGCCATTCATCGACTGAATGCCGGGTACTACCGATGATCCGGGCAATCTCGCGAGGTGAGTAGTCGTGGAAAAATCGGAGTATCAAGACACTACCGGCACGCGAAGTTTCTTTGCGCAGACATGCATAACGACAAATCTGATCTAACTCATCCCGTGCCTGAAGTTGATCGGACACACCGGGCACTTGTAGGGCGGATTGCAACGAGTCATAGTCGCTCATGGATGAAAAACTCAGACGGCGGCTGATACGCGAGAAGTGCATGTACTGAAGCATCCGTCTTAAATAACCATCAACGTTTGCGATCCTGTCGAGGCTCGTATTACTGAGCGTGAATTGAATGAAAGCGTCTTGCACCAGATCTTCAGCACTGGCGCGGTGACTGTTAGTGAGACGCAAAGCCCAGGCAAGCAGCTGGGCGTATCGCTCAGTGAACAGTTGTTCCTTCGAGGGAGCGATTCTGCATTGCTCAAGCATTTGCGTTTCCGGAGATCCTTTCTCTGCAGTTCGAAAGTATCAGGACGTTTTCGAAACTGAACGGCAGAAGGTGATTCAAGTCTTCGTTCATTTGTGTGTTGGGAAATCTAAATCTCAGATGGAAAAACAAAATTTTGATCTGCAAATAGTTGGGGCTATGAGGCTTAGAGGTCAGATCAATCCCACGACATCACTAATGCACGATGCCGATAAAGCATGTGAGTCTTAAATTTCTTTTAGAACTTGTTCGTGGGTTTGCTTAAACGCTCAGTAACCAGTCTCAACATCAGTCTTCCGAATTTCTGGCCACCTGAACCTTCGTGATAATATTCGAACGCCGCGCGTTAACCGACACCCGGCAACTCAGATCTTAATCAAGCTCCATTGCTCATCAGATCATTCTCAGTTGCAGTGAGAATTCGTAATCACGGATGTCTTCATCAGCTTCCGACGGAGGTTGATGGTAGCCACTGAGGAGCAGAAACGTTATCAGCTCCCGGTGAATGTGATACGCAAGCTTAGTCTAGACAGATTTCTGTCTAGATGCAAGAGAAATAGAGCGACAAGCGATCTGTCAGGAGGATTCTCCTGATGGCACGCTATCCGCGAGAAACTCCTAAACGCTTAACTGAGAAGTTGGTGGAGATTCGGGTTGGGCTAGGCCTCTCACAGAATGGGATGCTGGTAAAGCTTGGTCTCGATGATCTGAAGTTTCGCAGTTCGATTTCCAGTTATGAACTTGGTGGCAGCCAGCCAGACCTCATCACTCTTCTAAAATACGCCCGAGCCGCAGGTGTGTGTCTCGATGTAATTGTGGACGACAAACTCGATCTGCCAAAGACCTTGCCCGGAGTACCGGACCACCAGGGAGCAGTCAAAAGAACAGCAACGGCTAAAAAGAAAATCCGCTAGTTTCTAGTTAATCACTTCTCCAAACGTACACCAAAACTAATTGAGATCACGGAAAGATAAATTCCCTCGTACCGTAAAACATGTTGTGCGGCGTCTCAATTACGGTTCGTGTCAATTCGTGGATCGATAAAAGTGGCCGATTTAAGGTCGCCGTTCTCGATCAGAATTTCGGGTAATCCGCAGCGAGAGACGGATCATTGAGAAGACCTACGAGAGTTGGCCCACAGAAGATCACGACTCTACGAAATGGACTTGACATAAGGAGCACCTCGTTTACTTCCGATGTGCGGCAAAGCGGCGGTGTGGCGCCACACTCCCAGAAAACTATTAATCAATCGCGGTGCGTAAGACCAGCTTGTACGGTTCGGAACTGATACTCGAGTCACCGAAGAATGGCCTATCGTTGATCACTATCATGAAGATTAGGAGACCCAGGAAGCCGGCCATGAGTGAGATCAAAATTATGTGAAGTTTGAGATCCTCGATCCTGTAAAGGTACGCCACTCCAATACTAATAGCTGCTCCAATCCAGATGACCGACCACATTACTGAAGACAGTCCAGCCTCAACTGCTCCCATTCGGAATCTGCGCGCCTCGATCAGATTGTTAAATGCCCCCAGCGTCTCGTTATGTAACGCAGACTGGCGGGAATTCGCTGGCTCAAAGGTATAGAGGTGTTGTTGGAGATCGTCGAGTAGTGATCTGCCGACATTAATTGGCTTCCCAGCGACTTGAGCAGGCCAAACCTGATCGATGATCGCAACCGTGTATTCGCGCAACTTTGCCTGTAGGTCGGTACGCAGGGGGTCCGGATAGCCTTGGATGTCGCGGTACAGGACGCCAATCGAAGCCGCTTCTTTGGAGACCAAATCGGAAGACGCATCGTAAGTATTCCAAACTCCTACGGATATCAAACCGACAGTGATCCCATAAAAGACGCCAATCGCCTGAACCGTACCAGAAATACCTTCATTAACTCCTTCATGAAAATGTAAGCGAGGAACAACGAGCCAGCGAGTAATCACCAGGCCGGTGATCGCCACCAACTCAATTACACTTATCATGACAATAGCCAGTACGAGCGGCGACAAATGGTAAGCCCAAATTGGC
>DATIBX010000048.1:0-2946 GCA_035457105.1 Pyrinomonadaceae bacterium | reverse complement strand
CTTTCTCAAACTCCTCATTTTGATTCGCGCAACTAAGCCAGGGTCTTCGGTCCTGCTTGGGGAGAATCAGCCACCGTCCAGGGCAGGCAAGCTCTTTACTTAATTGCAGAGATTTGGATTCAAACAGTACGTATTCGGTTTACCGGAACTTCTGCCCCTTTTTATGCCAGCCGCAAATCTGTTTAGATTTAAACTACCGAATTGTAGCAATTACTTGATGGATTACGGCGAAAAGGGTACCTGTCGACTTGTTTCAGAATCTATCGAGGCAGGTCGCTATCGCAGGAGGACTAGCGGGCTTTCCAGGACGAACCACTTGGGTGGTGCGAAACTGCATGGTATACTCCGCCGGTGAAAACCCAATAAATCCTCGGTTTCTCTTACAAGTTCACTTTTAGAGAACCGCCTGTTCCCGAACACCTGCGGTCTCGGGCGAGTTTTTCAAGCCAATCACCGTGAAGAATGAGGCAAAAACCCTGAATGAGTAGGGTGCAAATGTCGAGCGCATCCCAGGATCCTTCTGTCTTGATCGTCAACGATGAGCCTGATCAGTTGACGTTAATGAAGGGATTATTGCGCAAAGCCGGCTTCGGGGTTATCACGGCGGAAGATGGGTTGGAGGGATTCAATCTCGCGAAACGAGAACGCCCCGACCTGGTCATTAGCGACGTTTCAATGCCGCGAATGAACGGGTTGGAGTTTTGCCAATTGATGCGTACCGACAGCGAACTCCGATCCGTACCTATTCTGCTTGTGAGCGCTCTCCAGAAAGATACGCAAAGCGTCGTCGCAGGCCTACGTGCTGGGGCTGACGATTATCTGGAAATCCCTTTCGACTCCACACGTCTGGTCGCCAAGGTGTCTCGCTTGTTGGAACGCTCGAGACTGGAAGCGAGCTACCGAGATCTGGTTGAGCAAGCGACAGAAATGATATTCACCCAGGATCTGTCCGGGAAATTGACCAGCATCAATGTGGCGGGCGCCAAATTTCTAGGTCGCAGTCAACGAGAAATCATCGGGGAATCCTTCTTTAAGGCGTTTGGCATCATTCCCGAAAGCAATGGTCTGAGTGGAAGTTTGCGGGGCAATTCACAGGAAGCGTTTCGTCACCAGTTTGTTGCTCGAGACGTCAGCGGTGAGGACAGGTGGCTGGACTTGGTGGTCTCGCCGGTCAAAGACAAATTTGACGAGACAATTGGGTTTCGCGGACTTGCCCGTGATATCACCGAACGCAAAAGTTTTGAACAAGCCTTGCGCGACTCTGAGGAGCGTTACCGGCTTCTTTTCGAGTCGACACCCCAACCGATCTGGGTCTATAACGAAGAAGACCTTCGATTCTTAGCTGTTAACGAGGCAGCAACTCGCACCTACGGCTACTCACGCGAACAATTCTTATCAATGACAATCAACGATATCAGACCGAGTGAAGACATCCCGGCTTTGTTGATTAAGAATTCAGAGACCGCAGACGATTTGGTCATCACCAGTCCATGGCGACATCAGACCCGAGACGGTAAAACAATTTACGTTGAAATGACGTCCCACCCGCTGGTTTTCGACGGTAAACACAGCCGGTTGGTTATCGTCAACGACGTCACAGAGAGAAAACTCCTCGACGAAAAGCAGCAGCGCCTCCATGTTTCGCTGCAGCAGTCGGCGATGGAATACCGCCAAACATTTAATGCAATTGATTTTCCTGTACTCATCGTCGATCTCGAGGGTCGGGTTAGGCGAGCAAATGAAGCGGCCGAACGAGTTAGTGGTGTAACGGCAGAACAGCTCCTTGGGCAAAGCATTAAAGACCTCGGTCCAAATCAACCCTGGGCGAAAGCTGCTGAGCTGGTTGAGGGCATTCGTAGTTCCCAATCACCGGTGTCAGAGGAAATAAAGGACAAAATCACTGGTAAGACGTGGGCTATAACACTTTATCTTATTCACGAGTTCGGATCCGTCGGAGAACGCGCCATCCTGATCGCTCAGGACATATCGAAGCGAGTGCAGTTGGAAGCGTCGCTGCGGCAGAGTGAGATGATGTCACTGCTGGGTTCCTTGGTGGCAGGCGTTGCACATGAAGTTAGGAATCCACTGTTCGGCATTTCGTCGATTCTTGACGCTTTTGAAACACGCTTCAGCGATCGCACCGAGTATCTGCGATACACCAATGTACTTCGCGATGAAATCGGGCGCTTGACGATTCTGATGGAGGAGTTACTTGAATACGGCAAACCCTTCAGGGGAGACTTCTATTTTGTGTCGATTGAAGAGGTGGTAGGACGCAGCGTGCGAGCCTGTCTGCCTGCGGCGGAGGTCGCTCGTGTCACGCTTGTAAATGACGTTAGCCCGTCTTTACCGAAGATAAAGATTGACAGGCGCCGTCTCTCAAAGGTCTTCGTCAACCTTATCGAGAATGCCATCCACCACTCGCCGAGCGAAGGCGTGGTTACGATTGAGGCGCGCCAGGTTACAGAAAATGGCCAGGACTGGATTCAGTGTGCGATCAAAGATCGAGGGCCGGGAATCACCGAAGAGGACCTTCCCAGAATCTTTGAACCGTTCTTTTCAAGACGACGAGGCGGTACAGGACTGGGCCTCGCCATCGCGCAACGAATTATGGAAGAACATGAGGGTAAGCTAATCGCTGGCAACAATCCCGAAGGCGGTGCCCTGATGCTAACAAAATTTCCGCTTCCCGCTACCGGAGAGTACTGATGGCCAGAAATAAG
Organism: Pyrinomonadaceae bacterium; assembly: GCA_035457105.1. Lineage (GTDB taxonomy): Bacteria > Acidobacteriota > Blastocatellia > Pyrinomonadales > Pyrinomonadaceae > PSRF01. Next base: position 223 of record DATIBX010000048.1, on the reverse strand, counting down.
GTCCTAGTCGTTGATGATGAAGCAGGAGTGCGATTCGGAATCCGCGACTTTCTCGAACAGCAGGGATACGAAATAGAGGAGGCCGAGAGCTGTCAGGACGCACGCCACCTCTTTCGACTTTCTCGTCCAGATGTCGTAGTTGCAGACTACATGCTACCGGATGGCACGGCACTGGATCTACTGCCTCGCCTGAAAGAGATCAACCCGGAGATTCCGCTGCTCG
>DATIBX010000047.1:0-23526 GCA_035457105.1 Pyrinomonadaceae bacterium | reverse complement strand
AAGCGCCGCCGGGCCGGCGCACTCCAAAAGCGCAAAATTTAGAGTGGCACAAACAACACGGGTACGCGTGTACCGCGAAGCACTTTCTCTGCGGTTGATCCAAACAGAATTTCTTCTGGAGGTGTCGATCGACCACGCACTCCCATCACCACCATTGGTAAATCCAGGTCGCGGGTGATCTTCAAGATCTCGACAAAAGGTGAACCCACTACAATCATCTTTTCCACATCGACCTGACCTGTATCGATCTCATTAAGCATCGAGGTGAAACTATTCTCGGCCTGCTCACGCAAACGAGTCCTGATATCTTCCTCGGTACCCAGTCCCGTCGAGACAGCTTCGTCGACGAACTGTTGGTCGATCACATGCAGTAATGTCAGGTCACCTTCGGGCGCCGCCATACCCAGGGCGATTCGCAGCGCGTTCACGGAACATGACGAAAAATCAACAGGCACTAAAATCTCAGGTGACGTCAGCATAACTAACCTCGGTATTACTTAGAGAAACGAGCCGCAATTTTCGGCAAACTCGCCAACACGGTGTCTCCAACGATTTTCATACTTTGAGCCGATATTTTGTCAATGCTATCTTCGGGTGTGTGCCAATACTGATAGCTGCTTAATTGAATCAGATCAACCGAATCGACTCCCGCACGCAAAAAGGGTTCGTGGTCATCGCCTCCAACTCCTTCGGGCCTGTCCACAAAGACCGTCGTGTGGCCCAGGTCACGACCAGTTTGCCAGATGATGTCCTGGAGCCATTTTGTACTCATGTCATCGCGGCCCAACTCCAGATCACGATAACCCATCATGTCGAGCAAGATCATTGCCTTGGTACTGCCTAACTCATTTTTAACACGAAGTGTCGTGACATAATGTCGACTACCATAAGTGTTGTCAGGTTTCTCCGGAGTGCCACATTCTTCCCACTGTTCACAAAACGCTTCTTCACCATCGAAGAATACGAGCCGGTAAGTCATCTTCGGCTTTTCGCGCGCGCTGCCCAGCACTCTACCAATCTCCATTAGCGTAGCAACGGAGGCTCCGGGATCATTTGCACCCACAAAATGCATATTCTTGTAATACTTGGTGTCGTAATGGCTGGTGATCAGGATCAGATCCTTTGTCTCGCCTGGTATTTCGGCGACGATGTTAGCCATCTTCTTGTCGCCCTGCGGAGTAGCAGCAGTGAACTCATCGAGAGAGACATTTAAGTTATACGACTTCAACTCGCTGACAATGTAGTTTCGCGTTTTGGCCAGCTCTGGGGAATCGGGAGGTCTTGGTCCAAAGTCGATTTGTTTGCGAACGTGGTCCATCGCCCGCTCGCCATTAAATGAAGCTGGTATGGGTGGTTGTGCTGGAGGTGGTGAACTCGTCGAAACGCCAATCTGTGGGTTTGGAGGAGCTTCGTTTTTCGGACAGCCTGAAATTATTAACGACAGCGGCGCAAGCAATGCTAAAGCATAGAGCCGGCTGCTAATAAAGCGTGGCTTTTTTCTTGTGGTCATGGTCTAGTGAGCCAACAGTCAACTGGTCTTTTGGTTGACCTTCGCCTTTGCTGAACGAGCTTGCTCAACGATCTTGTCGAATGCCCTCGAACCGAACGCGAGGGGTTTTTGCAAAGCCGAGTCGAAGGCTTCAGACATCGTGATGGCCTCGAGCTGCATGAGGGTGGCAATCTTTTTAGTCAGCGGCAGATCCCCAAACTTCTTGAGTACTTCTGAGTCCTGATCAACTTTGGTTTCGGTTGTTGGTTGGAAGGCGCTGATGGCAACCACAATGTCGCCTGCACTCTCAATCTTAACCTGGCACGCAAGCCGCAGCGCACCGGTTTTGATGTTCTCACCGAGCAGCTTTTCCTCGGCATTACTCGGCACTGAGAGAAACTCAGAACCCGACTTAATCGAGACGACGCAGGCCGGGCATTCACCTTTGCCGATGGTGCAACCTTGACCGAGCGAAACTCCCATGCGACGTGCAGCGTCAATCAGGTAAGTTCCTTGAGCGACCACTCCGTTTATACCGGAAGGCTCAAATGTAATTGAGACTGTCATTTTACCTCCCCTTGGCAATTAACAATTTTCATTGAAAGTACACTGCCAACCCACCCGTTGGCAAAGCGAAGATGGCCTTTGGAGCTTTGGTCAACCTCTTCTGCCGGACCGCGCGCGTCCGCGCGGCTCTTTCTCGTCCGATCACTCTTGTCAGACAAGTAGGCCCGCGAGGACGCGCGCGGTCCGGCAGAGGAGGTTGAGTGGTGAACTTGTTGTATGGTTTTAAGTCTGGGTTAATTTAGCGTGAGGCGCGTCGCAATGCGGGGATTTCGCGTTCGAGGCTTTGCTCTTGCTTTTTCGCACGACGGCATTCTGCACAAATTCCGATAATACGGAGTAGGTGCTGTGTGACTTCGAATTTGTGCTTCGCGGCCATTTGATCCTGAATTGCTTCAAGTTCCGCTGAAAAGAACTCGATGATCTTTCCGCATTCGGAACAGATCATATGGTCATGATGCTGGTGTTTGTAGTTATGTTCGAAGTGTGCTCGCCCGTCCCCAAATCTCACCTCGCGAGCGAGTCCAGCTTCGGTCAGGAGTTTGAGAGTTCGATAGACAGTAGTTTGACCAACGGTCGGATCCTGTTTCTTTACGAGTTGGTAGAGATCTTCGTTAGAGAGGTGATCCTCTGTCTTGAGGAAGACATCGAGGATGAGGTCGCGTTGAGCAGTACGCTTAAGCCCTTTCTTCTGAATATGCTTCAGAAAGACTTCCTGCTCTTCGGTCATTGGTTCTTCATTGGTCATTCGCGTATTTGGATTTTACCACCAGCGACCCAATAATGATCAATTGTGATTTGATATTTCAGAATTGCCAATTGGACTACTCGTGACCTTACCGACCACGATACGTCAAGCGCGAGATTTCCCCAGATCAGACCATCGGAACCTCCAATTAACAATTCTCAAATATCAAATCACCATTGATATTTAAGCAGCGCATTGCAGACTCAAATCTTACTCCACGGCGATCTGGTACTGCTCTAACTTGCCGTCCGGCCATTCATAGGTCCAGGCTCGCAGCGCCTTCGTCGCGGTTTGTATCTGGTAGACGCGTAACGTCATCCCACCACGCAGTCCTTGTCGCGTTTGCGTGAACGACTTCGGAGCGCCCAATGGTCCAAGCCCGGCCGCAAAGTCCTTTAATGCTTCCTCACTGAAGTAGAAGTTGGCGTTATCAGTGAACAGTGAGCGGTCGATCGTACCATGTTGCAAGCCATCAAATATCTTTTTTGCTTGCTCGAGTTTTGGCGCGGTTGTTGAGTCTGCAACGGTATCAAAGAGAAGCGGCAAGATGCCGTGAGCGATGTCGTCGGCAGCCGAAGCTGCATCCTGATTTGTGAGTGCCACCACGGACACCCGATCCTGAGGATAAATCACACTCTCAGAGGTAAACCCGGACACTTCGCCACCATGAGAGACTGCGAGATGTCCATTCTCCATTCCCAGGCTGACACCCAAACCGTAACGCGTTCCCAATCCGGTGTTGAGTTGTACTTCCTTTTCCAGTTCACGATATGACGCGGGCCGCAGGATTTTCTGGTCCATCATCGATATGTTCCACTTGGCCAGATCTTCTGCGGTCATTGCCAACTCACCGGCTGCGAACAACCAACCTGGTCCTTCCTTTGGTGCAGGACGCGGTGGCCCAAGAGCAAAGCGGCGGTAGCCGGTTGGATCGCTATCACTCAATTTCTTTTCATCAGTATTAGTAACGCTCTTCATTCCGAGTGGTCCAAAAATCTTCTCGGTTAAAAATTGGAGCATCGGCTTACCGCTTACCTTTTCAATGATGACTCCGGCAATGACGTAGTTGGTGTTGCTGTACTGCCACTTTGATCCGGGGTCGAAGTCGAGTGGCTTGCGAGCCCACCCGTCCATGATCTTTGCCGCGGTGATAGGTTCGAGCATTCCCGGCATCACATAATCCTGCGGCCAGTAATCCTGGTAACCAGAGGTGTGCGAGAGCAGTTGGCGAATGGTGACTTCGTTCGCCCGAGTCAGATCTGGGAGGTACTTACCGACTTTGTCGTCGAGCGACAACTTTTTCTGTTCCTGAAGCAGCAGTATTGCCGCAGCCGTAAACTGTTTGCTGATCGAGCCAATGCTATAACGCATTGATGTAGCCGCCGGCGTTTTGGGATCGAGTCGCGCATCGCCGTAGGCTTTTAGATAGACGATTTGTCCATTCTTGACGACTGCGACTGACGCGCTGGGCACTCCTGATTCTTCCAGCGACTTTGTGGCGATTGCGTCGATCTTGGCCTTCAAGTCCGCAGAAAGTTCCTGGGCTTGAGTATTTAGAGTTGGAAAAATTGCAGTTGTTAGCAGAACCGCAAATAGAAAAGTTAGTGGTCGAGGGACAATTGAGATTTTTTGAGTAGACATGAACGGGGCTCCTTGACTGGTCTCCGGCCCACCCATTCTATCTCCGCACTCTGGAATCTCAAATTTGAGAATGAGATAACGGGCCATTACTGAGTGCGAGCGCAGCCTCCAAAACTTGAGTACCAGTTCAGTTTGACTTTCTCTGCCGTAGCAAACCCACAACTTTTTGTTTAATAGCAAGAACCAAGCGGGCCAGTAACACACCAAAGTTCTTGTTTCTCTCAGAATGCCTCAGGATTAGTAACAAATAGGTATATCGAGGGGACTTTCTCGGTGCAACCTTTGTGTTCTCGGTGTCTACGTAGTGATTGGACTTTCAATTAGGTCCACCACAGAGTCACAAAGAGCACTGAGGTGGCACAGAGAATTGAACTAGCTGTCCAATCTAGATCCTTCGTTGCGACGTAAGCCGCGCTATGTTCTCTGCGTGATCTCTAACACTCTCTGCGTCTTGTCTGTAATCCTCGGACACTTGCTCAGGAACTAGGTCTATGTGAGAACCTGTGAAAGACAGGAGAAAAAGACTACGAGCGTGTGAAACAGCTGCCCATGCTTTGGATCGTCGATTAACACCACACTATTTGGGCGATTGCTCGACTGCATGCTATTTTGGCAGCCGTGCCGGGGTGGCGGAATGGCAGACGCTGCGGACTTAAAATCCGTTGTCCGAAAGGACGTGCGGGTTCGACTCCCGCCCTCGGCACCAATCATTTTCCTCAGTACTTCGTTACGTTTTTCATTTTAACCCGTCCTCGTTATTAAAGTCTGAGACTGGCCTAACCTGGTAGCAAGAACCAAGCGGACAGTAACACACTAAAGTTCTTGTTTCTCTCAGAATGCCTCAGGATTAGTAACAAATAAGTATTTCGAGGGGATTTCTCGGTGCAACCTTTGTGTTCTTGGTGTCTCAGTGGTGGTTGGACTTACAATAAGGTCCACCACAGAAGTCACAAGAGCACTGAGGTGGCACAGAGAATTCATCTAGCGGTCCAAGCTAGTTCCTGCGTTGCGATGTAAGCCGCGCTATTATATTGCGCAGGCTAATGAAAGGGTCATTGAATACACTATCCCGAGACTTACCCCTAAAATTCAAAATAGAGACCAGCACTCTATTGGGCCTCAGGTTTAGCGTTGCGAACTCAATTCCGCAGTCTTAGAATGCAGCGTGTTGGGCCTCAAGCTCTTCGCACAGAGCCAGGCTTATAGTTTCAAGGGCGCAAGGGACGGCCGTCTCAGGTAAGGTTCTTTTGCGCTTACCTTTAATCGCGTCGAGCCCGGGCGATACCTATCAGTCGACACGAAAAATTTTCTGATTCCCCTGGGCGCAGGTTGATCGATCTCTCCTAACACTCCGAGAAAACCCTGAGGAATCGGGAACCGCGTTCATTCCAACCGTTCTTCTTGATGCAATGTTAAGCGAAGAAAACGTCACGGATCTCTTGATTGCCTGGAGTGATGGGCATCCTTCAGCTTTGAATCGCTTAATCCCACTGATAGAAGCGGAATTGCGCCGGTTGGCGCGGAACTATATGCGGCGTGAGGCCAGCACTAACACGCTTCAGACAACTGCGTTGGTTAACGAGCTGTATCTCAAACTTGTAGATCAAAGGAAAGCGAAGTGGCAGAACAGAGCGCATTTTTTTGCGGTGGCTGCACAGTTGATGCGCCGTATCCTCATCGACCACGCGCGACGCAATCTCAGAAATAAGAGAGGCGGGGGCGCACGCGACATTCCACTCGATGACGTTGCTATCGTCTCGCAAGAAAAGTCACGCGAGTTGGTTGCGCTGGACGAAGCCCTCACCCGGCTTGCAGAGATTGATCCACTGAAATGCAAGATAGTAGAACTGAGACACTTTGGGGGATTAAGCGTGAAAGAGACTGCGGAGGTCTTGAAGATAGCCGAAATAACAGTGATGCGACACTGGGGATTGGCTAAGACCTGGTTGCGACGTGAAGTGCGTGGAACATAGTGCTCCCGTCAGATAGTTCTAAGATTCTTTTCACGCGTTATTATTGGGGGCACAAAAACTTAGGCTAGGATTAGCTCTGAAACATGGATTCCAATCGCTGGCAACAGATTGAGGAACTCTACAACTCTGCCTTAAGTCAGGCGGTCTCTGAACGCCAAGGGTGGCTTTCCAAAGTCTGCCCGGACGATGAAACCCTTCGCTTGGAGGTCCTCTCTCTTCTCCGGTCAGCAGAGAAGTCTGACAGTTTTCTAGAGGAACCAGCGCTAAAACTCGGCTTAGCCGTTATCGAAAGTGAGTGCGAAAGCCGGGTTGGAGATACCATTGGACGCTACAAGATCCTCGAAACTCTCGGCCATGGAGGCATGGGAGAGGTCTACCTCGCATTCGATCCTCAACTCAACCGTCGCGTCGCGCTGAAGCTGCTCCCCGCCCAGATTACGGGCAATCAGAATAGGGTGCATCGCTTTGAATTAGAAGCGAAAGCGGCGTCGGCTATATCACACCCAAATGTGGCCCACATCTATGAAATTGGCGCAGTTAATGGGCAACACTATATTACGATGGAGTACGTACAGGGTCAGACTCTGCGCTCTTTCTTGAAACATGAGCAAGTTGGTGAGCGAACCGCGCTTAGGATTCTCACCGAGGTGGCGATTGCCTTGTCAGCCGCCCACCGAGCGGGTGTTATTCATCGCGACATTAAGCCAGAAAACATCATGCTGCGCGACGACGGGTACGTGAAGGTGCTCGACTTCGGCCTGGCTAAGCTTTTCGATATCGGGAATTCTGATTCAGAGAGGCAAACTACCTCCACCTCATCATTGCAAACCGGTCCCGACCTCTTCATGGGAACTGCACACTACATGTCTCCGGAACAGGTGCGCCGGCAGCACGTCGACCTTCGAACAGACTTGTGGAGTCTGGGTGTCGTAGCTTACGAATTACTGACTCGCCACCGCCCGTTCGACGGTGAATCGCTCACCGAGCTCATAGTCGCGATCCTTGAAAAGGACTTGAACCCCACCCTGTCGCAGTCGCAGATGTCCCCATTGCACAGAGCTTTTTTGTCCAAGGCTTTGAGCAAGCTACCGGCAGAGCGGTACCAAACGGCCGACGAACTACTGCAGGATTTGCGTCGGATAGAGGAACGGACGAGACGAGTTACGAGTCCGGACGCCCTGGGAGACGAGCCCATGCGTACAGAACCCCAACGTCCCTTTGGCGCGTTTGGTTTGAGGGGGAAGACAATCGATCCCGGAAGGCCAAAGACGATTCCGCAACGAATAAATACTTTACCCGACGACAAACGCGAGCTTACACCTCCGAGCTTTTTGGGGAATAAATGGTTATGGCTAGGCCTGTCACTTCTCGTCGTGCTAATCCCCTCGCTCTACTTCTTGATGTCACGACAAAACTCGGCAAAGCTGACGGAAAGAAAAATCAATCTTCGCTTCGATCGTCTCAACCTCAGGGGAAACATTAGCGACACGGTTCTCTCGCCGGATGGTAAGTTCGTGGCCAGTGTGGTATCGCTCGACGGTAAAGATGCGATACATCTGATGGAAGTAGCGACGCTTACCGATCTTGTTATTGTTCCGCATTCGGGAATCGGGCTCAGTGGGCTTTCATTCTCGCCGGACAGTAACTACGTGTATTACCTTGAGAAACACCCCGAAAAGGGTGTGCTATATCGGGTCTCGAAACTAGGTGGAGGGCATCGAAAGATTCTGGACGACGTTAACACACCGGTCACTTTCACTCCCGATGGCAAGCAAATGGCCTTTGTGCGGCGCAACACCGCTGAAGAAACACCAGATCTAATTGTCGCGCAGTTCGACGGGACATCTGAGAGAACTTTGGCCAGGAGAATGAAGTCTGATCCTGACGCGTTTCTGGTTGATATGGCAGGGGCAGGACCGGTGTGGTCACCGGACGGGAAAGTACTTGCCTGCCCAACTATGACAATCAGTTCCAATTCGCAGGAGATGAACGTGGAGATCCTTGACGCCGAGACGGGCGCCGGGCCACGTCTTAATGTCAAACCATGGTATGACATTTCAAGGCTACGGTGGCTGGCGGATGGTAGTGGCTTAATCATGGCTGCCAAGGACTCCATAGATACTCCATGGCAGTTACAGATGCTTACTTATCCAGGGGGTGAAGTGCATCCGGTTACCCAGGATCCCAATAATTATAGTGGTATCAGTGGAGCCGCTGATTCCAGTCTTTTCTTAACGCTCTACGTCGAAGAGAATTCGAACATATCTCTGCTCTCACCTGAATCTGACGGAAAATTTCAACAACGAAGCGTAATCGACAGGAAGGGAGTAACTGAAGTTGTCTGGCGGTCCGACGCGGAACTCATCTACACAGTCTTCGATAGCAAGAACACAAATCTCTGGACTCAGGATCCTGCAGGAAGATCGATCAAGCAGCTCACTTTTGAAAGCAACCATAATTACAGTCCGGCCGTCACCCCGGACCAACGGCATATAGTCTTCTCGTCGACAAGACTTGGTGGTCCAAATATTTGGCGGATGGACCTTGACGGGACTCATGCGAAACAGCTAACGACTGGTGTTTTCGAGGATATGCCTAATGTTACGCCCGACGGGAAATCGGTAATCTATCGAACGGCCAAAGGTGTGCGAAAGATTTCCATCGAGGGGGGCCAAAAGTTTTCTCTCATTGACAAGACGGTTTTACATCCGGAAGTTTCACCTGACGGCAGACTGTTAGCCTATTTCACACCTGAGTTGCCTGACGGGAAGGCATGGCGCTTGGAAATCTTTGATTTGAGATCTGCAAGCGTTAGCAAAAGCCTTTCTGTCAAGGAGGGAGCAAATCCAACCACGGGGCTGCATTGGGCGCCTGGAGGTGGAGCGTTGACATACGTCAGCGATGCCAATGGGTCGCAAAATATTTGGGAGCTGCCAATGAAAGCAGGAGTACCAAAACAGTTAACCGATTTCCATGACGCAGAAATACAATCGTTCGCCTGGTCGCCAGACGGCAAGACGCTAGCCTGCGTTCGCAGCACAAAAACGATTGTTCCAGTTCTGGTAAGGCTCTACTAAACTTCCTACATTCGAGCTGTTGAGTAATTCAATCGCCTAACCACCGCCACATTCGCTGCCACTAACAACCCGACATTTTAGAGGGGGTGGACCACAGATGATACATTCATCCCCTCCGAACCCCTCGCCCTCTCCAGAGCCCGTGCCTTCTACAGAGCCTGTCCCTTCTACAGAAGCTTCGCCTCCTCCGGAGCCTGCGCTGGTTGGCTCGGCTACTGCAAGCTCAGTTCCCTGACCTTGAGCAACTCTCTTGAACAGCAGGCGTCCGACAAATTGAGTAGCGCCGCTTTCTGCTGTGATGCTGACAAGTTCGCCCTGCTCTATTTGGAGTCGAACGTTTAAAGGAAGGGTTCCACGATCTTCACGATCGCATAAAAGTTCTAAGTTGAGAGTTTGTGTGTTCACGGTCACTTTCGCCTCCTTATCTCTTGAAGAGTTTAAAGCGTTAAAGGCAGCTTTCGCGTTAAGCTTACCCTTTCCCCATTCCGGTCCCGGAGGGACCCCAGTAAACGAGTCAACCGTGGCTTGAGTTTGCAGTAGGTTCTTGATCTCTTCGGCTGTCAGATTTGGGTTATGCGACATTAGCAGAGCCACGACGCCGGTAACATGCGGAGCAGCCATGCTCGTGCCCATCGACAGATCGTAGTTGCCGCTGCCAGTCGTGTGTACACCGGGAGCCTGAATGGCGAATCCGGGAGCAGTCAGATCAGGTTTGGTCCGACCGTCGCGAGTTGGGCCGAAACTGGTGAAGGGAGCCAATGCCCCAGCAACCTCTACGTCAAATTGCGGCAGCGGCCGGGAAACAAACGCACCCACGGTAATGATCCGGCGCGAAGTCCCCGGAAGTGTCGTTGTACAACTATCAGTTGGCTGAGTAAAGGTAATCACCGGCAGGTCACTCGGCCGTTCAATCCAGGCATGAAACCCTCCTCGCTCTACTTCGTTTCCCCGCAGAATTAACTTCCATGGGCCAGCCTCCCAGCCATCACCCTTTTCCAACACGATCGCAATTCTATTGTCCTGATTAGCCGGGTGTTCTGTCTGCGAAAAGACGCGAGCCTTAGTTCCACTTGGGAAAACAATTGTGTCCGACTCGTTCGGGTTCACGAAATCACTTTGCGCACCGCTCGGGGTCACGAGCGCAATCCCGAAACGATCTTTGCCGTGGTACCAGATGTCGATCTCGTCTTCATCGACTGGGCCTTTCTTTAGATCAAGGTCGAATAAGACTTGGCATTCCTCGTTTGCGACTACCTGACCTTCTGTATGTCGGGCCTGTCCGCTCTGATTTCCGGCAGAGTTCACGATCACCACATTCAGCTTTTCGGCAAAATAGTCAATCGCTCTCTCGAGGAGACTGGTGCCGTCGTGCGCACCAAGGTTATCTCCCTGACTTATATTAATGACAAGTGGTTTGCGCTGTTTGAGCGCCTGCGAGTGGATAAAGGCGATTGCATCAAGCACAAAGGCTGAACCACCGATCGCCGGTCCTCGGTTGTAGGCCACCAAAACCAGCTCGGCTTCGGGCGCAATTCCTGCGAATGGCGTCCCCGGTGCACCATTTCCGGCGGCAATTCCTGCCACATTTGTCCCGTGCTTGCCTCCGGAATTTGGTTTACTACTATTACTAATCAACACTTCACCGTCACCTGGAAATCCATCTATGATTTCCCTTGTGTACTCAATCCCATAACCAAACGGCTCTGGTGCTCTTCCTTCTAATTCACCGGACTGGTCCCACGCCGCAATGATGCGAGTCTTGTTTTCCGAATTAAGAAAACAGGGATGGGTGAGATCAAAACCAGAATCAATAACGCCTATAACTGCACCGCTGCCCAGGGTTGGTATTGTTCGGGCTCCCGTAGTCGTGTCGACAAGGTCGATGACAACTGAGCTCACATCCATTTCATCTTTGAGCCTGCGAGTGCCCCCGATGCGCAGCACCGAGTCGTGTTGGGCCAATTGTTCCAGTCGCCCAACTTGAACCGTTCCCGCAGCTACATCCCCGGCAATAGATGTTACATTGAATCCCTCAATATCAGAGAGTTCTCCGCGATACTGAATCAACACGTGAGCGAGTGCTTCGCCCGGGTAATTCTCTTGTAAGTGTCTCAGCCGAAAATCCATTAAAGCCATTTTTGTCACCTCTTTCTAATAGCTGCCGCCTACCTAGTTTGGCCTTTTGGTTTTTCAGAACGCCACCCCTCGCTTGTGAGCCAACGAATTACATCGAAAATAATTTGCTTTCCCTACTTATACGCGCCAGTCTTTGGCTAAACCTATCAGATGACGCCTCGTTGTTACGCCGACTTCTCGGGACGAGAGGATTCAAACCTCCGACCTCAAGCTCTCGAATAGTTCTATCCCATTAGCACTGAATGCCACTATCTGACATTTAGCACATTACTTAGCTGGAGTCCGCCTGGTCCAACCTTAAGAAGCCGAGGCCAAGTACCCGTGCACAGTTACATCCAAGCCGGTCGCCGTGGTCGTCGCCCACCTAACAGTTGTGCCGGACGCGAAAACAATCCCACTCGTGATGCTCTCACTTTCTCCACCGATGCCGTTACTGCCGAGGGTCGCCGTCGAGACGTGCACGATCTGGGCGTTATTAAGTAACCGGAAGGTCGAGGCCACTCCGGGAGCACCCGAGACCACCCAACTGAAGTCGGTAACGACTAAGACCTTGCCTGAGGGCACGACAAACTCCGCACCCTCCGGCAGGCCGTCAGAAGACACCCTCTGAAGAATGCCGCCTCCGAGGCGGTACAGAGTCACGTGTTCAGTTGCTGCACGTCCAGTGTGAGTGCCCGCTTCGGCGATCAGAGCTGGGTTAGTGGCGGTGTTGGCGACTATGACATTCGGGGTATTCACCACGTTGACGTCCTTTGCGGGCGGGGCATTACCGCTGTTGCCCTGCCCTCTGCCTACCAGCGGCAACAAGGTGGTGAGCGCAACAGCCAGGACGAGCAGGCCGCCCACAGCAGTAATTGACTTTTTCAAACTAAACATGGTCTTTGCTCCTTGAGCAGTGCGCCGGCGGCGCAGATGGCGATGAAGCGGGCTGAGTCAGATGGAGAGATTCTGGGCACGCCTTTCGAGGCGCATAAACTCCGAATGGCTCAGATCCGCCGTGTTGACAACTGCTTGAATGGGCACAGACTCTATGCGTCGGAAGGACGGCACGTCAAGTTTTTAACGGCTGATGTCAAGGTTGAGGCTAGTTTCACTGCAAAAACAGGCAGGGCTTCTTGACCATCCGGAAAGCGTTCGTTATGCCTTGGAAGTATTAGCCAGCTGCCACTCCCAAACCAACCCGTCCTCTGGGTGATCGACGGGGCCAACAAAGCTAAACTGAAGATTCTTCAAAATGGACGTTGAGGCATTCTCTTCGGGTAACGTCTGCGCTACCACTGTCACTGCAGGCGTCTTGTTAGTAGCTATGCGAATGAGTGCAGACGCCATTTGAGTTGCTACACCTCGGGACTCGTGTCCAGGAAAGGTGAAGTACGCGATCTCAACGCGATCATTCTTTGGCGGTGACTTGAAACCACATGAACCTACAAAAGAACCGTTTTCGACCGCGAGATAACCAACCCACGGTGGCTCATAACCCACCGCCGAATACAACTGAGTAGTAGCCTCCACAACCTGCGATGCGAGGGGCGACAAGGACTCCACCGGTGAAGCCAGTTTTCCGTCTTGCGTTATGGGAATGAGTTGTAATTCCATGCGTCACAGCTAAGCGTCATATCCATTTTCGACGCCGTTCAGTCCGACTTTAGCGCCACCAGCGGATCGACGCGCGTTGCGCGACGCGCTGGGATGTAACACGCCACCAGCGCTACTGCAACCAACGCAAGAGCCGCAAACGGCAGAATCAGCGGATCGTGTGTGGGCAACGATGGAAGTAGGGAAATCAATAGCTTCGATAGGGCGTAAGCACCGAAGCCGCCCGACAACGCTCCAATCCCGATCAACACGCTGCCTTTGCCCACCACCAACCACAAAACATCGCGAGACTGCGCTCCGAGCGCCATTCGAATTCCGAGTTCTCCAGTACGTTGGATAACCGTGTACGAGACAACGCCGTAGATTCCAATCACCGCCAGGATTACACCAATCGTCGCAAACGCTGCCAGCAAACTCGCCAGCAGCGAAACGCTCCCCAAACCCAAAGCGACCGCGGATCGGGCGGAGACGATCGTAAAAGCCTTATGCTTTTGCAACATCCGTAGGCTGTAGCGCACATCCTGGAACACGCTCTTCATAGAGTTCTCAATGTCAACGACTCAAGTTGCCTTGGACGAGTTCCCTTTCGGCAGTATTGCTCGGTAATAACACCTTGCAGAGGTCGATTGTGACAAATATCGAATGACCCGTTTGAGTCTGAATGAGCAGTAATTGAAACGGAAAGCTGTTTTGGGAAGGGAGGGATCACGGCACCACGTATTTGTTTTTCACGCGAATGTCTCGATCTTTAAATGGACCGGTTTCAAAGTCGTAAATCTCCAACTCAACGCAACTGCGATCGAACATCTTCGTCACTTCGCGAAAGTCCTGGTTGACGCGGCACAGCCCTTCAAACATCGTCTGATGCAACTCTTCGGTGGGAGCGAGTGGGCTCGGAAGGTTCTTGACTGTCTCTAACCGAATCTTCAAACGCCGGTTGATCGCTTTATCTTCATAACTGGAAATCTGAAATGAGTTGATCTGTCTCGCCAAATTCAGATCTCCGTTGATGATCTCTTCCAGGTCCGTTGGATATACCTTCGCGCCGTAAAATGGCACGGTCAAATCGCTGCGACCATGAATGAAGAGAATAGGAAAGCGACTTTGCACCCCCACCAGTTGAAAGATATCGATCCCATGCGACGTGAGCTTCTCTCGGAGTTGCGCGTGCGTCATAACACCACCAAGGTCGTGCAAGTTGTAACGCAGCTTCGGAGCGGCACTAGTTTGCCTGCCAATAGTAAAAACCAGTTCTTCATCTGGCGTCGTTTCGATGACGTAGTCAAGTGCGTTGTATTGAAAAATCATCGGCGGCAACTCTCGCCCGAAAAGTACCTGTGAAAGCTGGCGGTCTTTCATGCAGAGCCGGCGCAGGTTGATGGTCAAATCAGTCTCAACACCGATATTGATCTCAAGATCCGACGCACCATACGAGGAGATTACAGTTTGGAAATACTGTAGCAGGTGCGTGCGCAATGGTTCGGAGATACCTTCTCCGCCGACGATCAAGTCCAAGCGGTATTTCTTGAGATTGAGCTCCGTCGTGTCGACAAACGACTTGATGAACGGCGGGTAGCCAAAAATCAAATAGCGATAATCTGAGCCAAACAGCTCCAGCGAATTTTCCAGTTTCTTTTGATCTGGGCCAATCGACTTAAGTATGCCAACATCGACGAGTGACATAGAAACATTCATGCCGGTGGCCCATGGACCCAGCGCAAAACAATTCAACAGAATACAGCCACTCTCGCGATAGATGAGCTGGTAGTTGAGTTGCAGAATTCGCTTGACGTCTTCGCGTTCATCCGCACTGCGCACCCAGTTGTTTGGCACGCCAGAGGACCCAGACGATTCGTCAATCACAACACCCGCGGACGGCAGTTTGCCGTAGTAACAACGATCAGTGAGCAAATATTTCTTAACGTAATTTTCCTTGGTCGTGATGGGCAAATCAGTGAGGTTCCAACGTCCGTTCTGCGGTTGACCGGAACTCTCGAGAAAGGCGCGATAGGCTGGACAGTGGTCCTTCGCTTTCAGATAAACAGCGTGGGCTCGCAGCATTCCGATTCTGGCCAGCAGTGGCTGTAACGCACCGGCGCTGAGCAGCATGTAGGCTCGACGATCGAGACTTATTATTCTGCGAATGATCCAAAGCAACCAGAGCGTGGCTCCCGTCAGCAAATGATCAATCAACCAGCACCTCCTCGACAGTGCGGCGATAACTCCGCGGCGGCACTTCGGAAAAGCCGATTCTGAAAATTAACCAGATGTTGGGAACGCCAACTCTTTTCTGAGTCCAATCGGCCGCAGCTTTATTCGTTACCAGATTTCCGTAGGGATGAATGTATAGATCTCGTTTCGCCAACTCTAACCAGAAGCGCATCAAGAAGCGTCCAGTCTCAAAAGCACTCTCAGGATCCCAGAATGGGCCTGCGAGCATACCAATCGTCGGCACATGGCCCAACTGTGTGCGGTAGATCGTTTTTAGGAGGGCGCCAGTTACTGGAAGCTGAAGCAACTGCGGAACGTGCGCCACTAACCAAAACGACAACCGCGAAGAATTCATACAACGATAATCCAAGCCCTCGCGGGTTTGGCGTGAAGAGCGATCGGTGAAGCGAAACCATTCCACGATCTCGTCGTGGTAAGCGGGCACGTTTAGATCTTCAAACACCGCTTCAATATTGCATTTGAGAATCTGGTCGATGGTCTCAGGGTCGGTAACCTGTTCAAAAACGTGTCCCCATTCTCGTGCTAGCTCCGACAAAGCTTCGACAGCTTCGTGGGGAACGGGCTGAGAGGTGAACGAAACACGCGAGGTCCGGCGAGAACGAAACAACGCATTGTCGAATTTTGAATCAGCAAGTTCGGCAGTAGATTGCTGCCCGAGGCTCAATCTCGCAAACGGCAGCAACTCACTATCTGTTTTCGCTATGTGCGCTGGCGTAAATTTTGATGCAGGGTGCAATAAATGAAAACCTAGTTGTAATGAGCTTTCGCCAGCTACAATTTTGAGGGCCTCGATGAAGAGGCCCATACTCAAGATGATAAAACTTCCGGTAGGATCTTCCTTCGGAAGCGTGCGACGTTTTTCGATCAGCAACTCGGCAGTCTCGTCCGAGAGAATGCGCAAGCGCCATGGCTGCACATTATGTGGCGAAGGTGCGTATACGGCTGTTTCCAGTAGCTTCTTCCATACGCTCATACGGCGTTGCCTCAAAAGTTCTTCGTCTCAGTTCAAAGCTCATCGATTAATCAATCCAACCGGTAAGTGAGAAGTAATCACACCGCTAAAATAGAGTTGAGCTTCTCTTGAGAGAAATCTGAGTTTGATAATTGACGCGTTTGGGACTTCGATCGCCTCAAGGAAGGAGTGAAACGCTGCCATTGATTTATTGCTGACCTCTTCAATGTTATGCCACAACAGCCACATTGTTAGTTGGATAAGTTGTCCGTGCGTGAAGACTACGATGAAATTGGAGTTGTCAGTCTCTATGCTTTCAATCATCCCTTTCGCTCGCAACACAAAGTGGGCGAATGATTCGGCGCCTGGACCATCGCAGTATTCCGGTTCGCTTCGTTCCCAGTAAGCGGCGACTAAAGGCTTACGATCATTGTAGGTCGTGTTGCGGCAATGCTCGGTAGCCAGGTAAGTGAATTCCTGGACCTCCCATTCCTGAGTCAGTGAATCGGGATAGCGCCGAAACAACGGTGCGGCAGTTTCTTGAGCTCGTAAGAAAGGTGATACTACTATTAAATCCGGTTGTCTATCGAGAGCCATCGCCACGTATTTCGCTTGTTCAAAACCCCTCTCTGTCAAAGGAATTCTATCGGGGAGCGAAGTTACTGCGCCCGCGTTCGCAGTGCTTTCAGCATGCCTTATGAGCCAGATCTCTTTCACTGGAAGACTCCACCCTACCTGAACTGATTACGAAATCGCGAGATTATACATTCACTAATCCACAGATTGCGCCGATTACACAGACTGTTACGCACCACCCACTGTTTAAGGAAATTCGTCTAGTTTTTTGGGCTCGCAATTTGCGGCTGAGGCAAAACCAGCTTGACATAAATGCAACGCTTTACTCAGTATTGCACCAAACGGGACCAGACCTATCAATTCTTAGCATGCGGGTACGTTTCGGGCTCCATAATTCTCCCGAACCAACGACCTTGATCGGAGCTACAAATGTCATCTCCAGAGCAACAAAAAGCATACGACGAGTCAACATCGGCACTTCACAATGAGGGCCAAAGCCAGTCACAACCAACCAAAGGCGCCGACGTCGAGCCCGATATGGGCAACATCGACAAGATCAGAGAGATCCTCTTCGGCGGTCAAATGCGCGACTATGACCGACGATTCTCCCGGGTGGAGGAGCAGCTGGTTAAGGACGCTCTTGAGCTCCGCGAAGACACGCGAAAGCGTTTCGAAGCACTTGAGGCATTCATTAAGGCCGAGCTCACTGCGTTGACCGATAGACTTCAGGCTGAACAACGAACCCGGGACGACGCCGTCTCAGGTTTATGGCGCGGCGTACACGAGTCGAGTCAAACCCTAAGTGCAAAGCTCGGTGAGGCACAGGAGCAAACTGCGCGCGCACATAGCGAGTTGCGGCAGCAGATTCTCTCGCAGTCTAAGGATCTCAATGATGAGATGCGCCGTAAACAAGACGAAGTAACGGCATTGATCCAGCGAGAAGTAGCGGATCTGAATCACGGCAAGACAGATCGTTCGTCACTGGCAACCTTGCTCACAGAAATGGCCATGCGATTGAACAACGATCTAAAACTGCCGGTCACCAATTAAGACCGCAATTTGCACACTCTCGTAGGTCGCGACCATGCAGTCTGATGCGCCGGACGTGCTCGATCAGGAGCTACCTGGCTCTTCATCAAACGATGACGAGAGCATGGCGGAGCTCCGCACGCTGCTCCTTGGTCCCGCAGAAAAACAGATTGCCGAAGTACACGAACGACTTACTGATCCACGACGGCAACTCAAAGAAGTGAGTCATGTATTGCCTGCCGCCATTCGCTCTCGCAAGGACGACGAACTCACCGACGCACTGGCGCCAACCGTAGCAGCAGCACTCCAACAGTCAGTACGAAAGGATCCTAAACCTCTTGCCGATGCAATCTTTCCCATCATTGGCCCAGCGATCAGGAAGGCCATCGCCGCTGCCTTGAGTGGGATGGTCCAATCACTAAATCAGAGCATGACCTACAGCCTCTCGGTTAAGGGTCTGAAGTGGCGACTTGAAGCCCTGCGCACCGGGAAGTCGTTTGCGGAAGTAGTGTTGCTCAAAACACTGCGCTACCGAGTCGAGCAAGTCTTCCTGATTCACAAGGAGACGGGGTTGTTGTTGCATCAAGCGTCGGCACCGGGAATAAAAGTGCAAGATGCTGACATGGTGTCGGCCATGTTGACTGCGATCCAGGACTTCGTGCACGACTCTTTCGCGACGCCAAAAGGCGACGAGTTGGAGACACTACAGGTTGGCGAACTGACTGTCTGGATCGAGCGTGGTCCATTGGCCGTACTGGCCGCAGTTATTCGTGGCAATGCGCCACAGGATCTGAGAATAGTTTTACAGGAAACGTTGGAGAGAATTCACCTTCAGTTTGGTCAGGCGTTGAGTGAGTTTGAGGGTGACGCGTCGCTTTTCGAAGGTACCGCGGCGCTCCTCGAAGATTGTCTCGAAGCCCATTACGATAACGGACAAAACGCAACCACTCGTCGCAGAATCACTCCGCTAACAGTCGTCGTCAGCTTACTCGTGTTGGGCCTGCTGGTTTGGGGATTCTTCTGGTTGCGCGACAAGCGACGTTGGGATGGCTATGTTGAGAAACTACGAAATGAGCCAGGCATTGTTGTTTCGGAGAATGGCAGGAGGGAAGGAAAACGTTTCTTGAGCGGTCTGCGCGACCCGTTGGCGCGCGACCCAAACTCAGTAATGCAGGAGTTCCAGATCAATCCAAATGACGTTATTAGCCACTGGGAACCCTTCCAGTCGTTGACGCCTGAATTTGCTTTGTCTAGAGCGCGAAGTTTATTGAGTCCACCGGAAACCGTTAAGTTGAGTGTAAAAGAGGGAGCGTTGGAAGCCCAAGGATTTGCCACGCATGAGTGGGTCACGGAAACACGCAGGGCTGCTCGTTTCTTACCGGGGCTTGCCAGGATACACGACGAGAAGTTGTTGGACCTGAACCGCATCCAGGATCCGTTGCTGATGTTCCAATTGGATCGATCAGATTTAGTTCCAGGGCAGGATGAAAAATTTAATCTTCTGGTTGGAGATATCGAGCGTTTACAGGCAATAGCAGTGGAACTGAAAAAGAACGTGAGGCTGGAGATCTCGGGGCACGCTGACGGAAGCGGTACAGAAGCTCGGAACGCTGCTCTTAGTGAAGAAAGAGCAAGGGCGATTGCAACGGCATTGGAATCGAGGCTACCCAGGTGGCCTAATCTGACGATTCAGGCGGTCGGGTCACGTGAACGAGTGAAGGAAGAAGTTACGGAAGCTGACCGAGCGACCAATCGTAGTGTGACGTTTAAGGTTGTTGCGACTGATGTTCAGTAGCCTCATTTGAATTTTCTCCGTGTCTGTGTTTTCTGTGCCTCTGTGTTAAAACAAGTGCTCGCCTTTTAGAGTCCTTCTTCACCGCAGAGACACAGAGAACAGAGAGGTCCACAGAGAAGCAATCGAAGCAAAAGGGCGATCCGATGATCCAGAAAAAGATTTGTATGTTGGGTAGTTTCGCGGTCGGCAAGACCAGTTTAGTGCGCCGCTTTGTCGAAAGCATCTATACGGACAAGTATCACACAACCGTCGGTGTTAAGGTCGACAAGAAGATAGTTAACGTTGGTGAACAAGAAACTACACTCTTGCTCTGGGACCTCGAAGGCGCGGAAACAGAGCACGATTTGCGCAAGTCATACTTGAGAGGTGCAGCAGGTTACTTGTTGGTCGCCGATGGAACGCGTAAAGACACTCTCTACCGTGCTTTGTCGCTCCAGTTGCGCGCGGAGGAGACGCTTGGACCAGTGCCGTTTCTTCTGCTCTTGAACAAATCGGACCTTACTGATATGTGGGAAATTGATGCTCGCGAGAGGGCGGCAATCGAGCAGAAAAACTGGAAGATAATCGATACCAGCGCCAAAACCGGGCACGGAGTCGAAGATGCATTTCGGTCTCTGACCGAGAAAATGATGGAGAAACACAATGGCTGATTTGCCTGGTCCAATTCGCGAATTCATCGATTCTCTTACGGATGAGTTGTTGGCTCCAGCGTTCATGCTGGTCTCAGACGAGGGTGGACTCATCGACTGGGGTGGGGCGTTGTCGTCCTACGAAATAGGTAGTATGAAGGAGAACATGCAAGTCGGTGATCACGTCCCGTTTCTCATGGGACTCTTGCCACTCGATTCTGGCAGCGTCTTTCTACCCAAGGTCCAAACTGCGCCACAAGTGTTCGCTGATGTCTACCTTTTCCGGCGTCACGAAGTAACCTGGATCCTGTTGTTGGACGCAACCGATGACGTCAAGAAGAGGCAGGCTCTTCAACAGCGCACTTACGACATTAGTCTCCGAGCTACTGAACTCGAACACGAAGGTCGAACCCTTTACGACGCTAATAGTAGGTTGGCGGAGCGCGTCAAAGAACAGACCTCAGAATTGTCGCAAACGGTGGTCCGGTTGCAGCAGGAACTGGCTGAGAGCAGACAAATGGAGCAGGCATTGAACGCAAGTGAAGCACGCTTCCGCAGTCTGTTTGACAGCAACGTAATGGGAATTGTGTATTTCGATAGCTTCGGGAACATCTTTGAGTCCAACGATACGTTCCTCCAACTTTTGGGTTATTCAAGAGACGACTTAAGACGAGGCCTTCTCACTTGGAACCAAATTGCCTCGATCGCCTCTGAAGGTGGTTCTTCAAATCCTCAAGAGACCTTGAAGCCACAAGAGTTCACTCGAAAAGACCAGCACCGAATTTCTTTGCTCTTTGCCACTACACCGCAGATAGAGGCACCAGGAAACAGGATAGGTTTCGCAATTAGCCTTCCTCAGCCCAAATCCACACAAGCTAGCTCATGAGCCTTCAGCTGTTCGACATGGCTTGGCTTGTCGACCTCCCACTGTTCGACATGCTTAAAGCATGTCGAACAGCTGGCCTAAGATTGTGCCACCTTCAACTCGAATTTAAGCACTGCTCTACGGAGCTAAGTTCATGCGTCGAAGCAGTTCTGTAAACCGCGGATCCGAACGAAGATTGTCGAAATCAGCGTCGACTTTCAGGAAAAACATTCCAAATGAGCGACGCTCATATGCCTTCTCAAGCCATTCGATAGCGTGATCTTTGTCATCAAGCGCGTTATACACTTTGGCTATCTGCAAAGGACCGTTTTCGCTCTGATCGCCCGTTTGCTTCAACTCGTTGAGTATCTTTTGCGCTTCGACCTTCTTTCCCAAAGCCATATGCACCTTGGCCATTCCGACCACTGAATCTCCGGATCCTCTTAAGTTGTTTGCTGTCTGAAATTCTGCGAGCGCATCTGGGTACATTCCTTTTTGCATGTAGGCGCTTCCGAGCGCGTTGTGAGCCAGATGGTAATTTGAATCCATCTGAATCGTCTTGCGCAATTGACGAATGGCTTCATCATATTGGCGCGCATTGATGAGCGTCAGTCCCCAGTACCAATTGAGTGCGAGTGATAAAGGATCAAGCTCAAGCGCTCGTTTCGCTTCTCGCAGACCTTCTTCTGTTCGTCCTTGTTGCAGCAAACACCCGCCATAAAATTGATGTGCCACAGCGTAGTTTGGGCTTAAGTCAATCGCCCGCTTGAATTCACTCTCGGCCCCTACCCAGTCGAACTCGTAATTCATCTTTACGAAGCCCAGCGAAGCATGTGCTTCAGCCAACGAATCATCAATTGCCAATGCCTTCTCCGCATAAGCCTTTGCTTTTGGCATTGTTTCGTGACGTGGTAGTTGGCAGTAGCAGAAAAGATAGGTGTCGGCAAGTCCCGAATAAGCGAGCGCGTAAGTTGGATCTAACTCTGTTGCCTGGTTGAACGCCTCTCGCGCTTTCTCCATTCCCGCTGCAGTTCGCTTGTCCCAAAAGTAGCGGCCCTTCGTGTAAAGCAAATACGCATCAGCATTATCGGTGTAACGTTTCGTCAATCGGTTCTGTTGTTCGTTAGTAAGCTTCGCCCGCAGACGATCCGAGATTTCACGTGCGATCTCGGCCTGCACTTTCAGAATATCTGTCGGTTTCGGATTGTATTGCTCGCCCCAGAGACGACTGTTGGTGCCGACGTCTATCAGTTCGGCGCTGATTGAAAGGTTATCGCCGAGTTGTGTGATGCGGCCCATTACTATCGCCTGCACGTTTAACTCGCGCCCAACTGCCTGCGGATCAAGTTCATGCCCCTTGTATCGGGATACCGAACCATGAGCGATCATTCTCAAGTTGGGTAACTGTGAAAGCGAGTTGATGAGACTGTCGGTAATTCCGTCGCTGAGGTATTCCGCATTGGCATCTTTGCTTGAGTTGACGAAGGGCAACACAGCTATGGAGTTTATTGTGCGATTGCGGGTCCGGCTGAAATAAAAGTAGGCCGCCGTAGTTAGGGCGATCACTAACAAGCCGGCCAGCGCAATGCTCTGCTTGTTGAAGCTAATCGCGCGCGTCCACCATCTGTCTGCGGTGGCTGATTGCGAGCTCGATTCAACTGCCGCCTGACCTTCCACGCTGCCTATAACTTCGGTTTTGCTTCTAATTTGAGATCGTTCGCTTTTTCGTTCGAAGTCCAGGTCTTCCTTCAGACACGTCAAATCAATTTGCAAGTCTCGCATTGTCTGATAGCGGGCATCGCGATTCTTGCGCAGCGACTTCGAGACAATTCGCTCCAACTCAATCGGCACATCGCCATTGCAGGAAGTCAGTGGCGGAGGCTCATGCGTCAAGATGGCTGAGATCGTTCCTGCTGCGCTTTCGGCCGCAAAGGGATGATGTCCCGTCACCAATTCATAGAGCACAACCCCAAAGCTGAAAATGTCAGTTCGCGCGTCGAGTCGCTGGCCATGCACCTGTTCGGGCGACATATAGGGGACTGTGCCCATAATCGCCCCTGGTGTAGTCAACAGTGCTTGAGTTGACGCTTCTGGGTCGGTTTTCAAACCGCTCGCTAACGCAGATGGCTCTGACAGCTTAGCGAGACCAAAGTCCATCACCTTCGCTTGTCCGCGCGACGTGATGATGATGTTCGAAGGTTTGATATCACGATGAATGATTGCA
>DATIBX010000046.1:0-4931 GCA_035457105.1 Pyrinomonadaceae bacterium | reverse complement strand
GAGGCGGTTAAGTGGATAAAAGACGGACAGATTACGGCAAGTCCTGTATATGAGTGGGAACTGGAGACTTGTGCGCGTCAACTCGCTTCGCTGGCTCGTCTACAGTCCACCCAGGATCGTCCGGAACCGTGGTTGGCTCTTAAGGAAGCATTTGGAGACGATGATGCCGTACCGCGTTCAGCTTTTACCGGCAAGATTGGGTTGGCATTATCGGGCGGAGGTTTCCGAGCGTCGCTTTATCACCTGGGCGTACTAGCGCGACTAGCTGAACTCGACTTGTTGCGCAACGTCGAGGTGTTATCGTGCGTATCCGGCGGAGCGATCGTGGGCGCTTATTACTACCTAAAAGTACGCCAACTCATGCACACGAGAACAAATTCTGAGATCACGCCTGAAGACTATGTGCAGGTGGTCCGTGAAATGGTCGACGAGTTTACCGCCGGGGTGCGAAAGAATATCCGGACGCGTGTGGCGGTAAATCCGTTGAAAAACTTTCGCATGTTCTGGAGTGAAGACTACTCGCGGACAGGTCGAGCGGCCGAATTGTACGAGAAGCATCTATATTCGCAGGTGCAGGATGGTCAGAATGGAGGAGAGCGCTGGTTAAATGATTTGACTATCGCGCCACTAATTACGGACCGATCGGGAAAACGTGTGCAAGACTTTTCCTTTGTCCCCAAATACCAAAACTGGAGGCGCGACGCTAAAGTGCCCATCATGGTGCTTAATGCCGCCACTTTGAACACAGGTCATACGTGGCAATTTACTGCGTCGTGGATGGGAGAAGCACCCGGTGGAATTGATAGTGAGATTGATGGCAATGAGCGATTGCGTCGCATGTACTACCCTGACGCTCCGGACAAGTACAAACGAGTCCGACTCGGTCAGGCTGTGGGTGCCTCGGCAGCAGTTCCCGGAGTGTTCGAACCGATCACGATGGATTTGCTCTATCCTAAACGCATAGTTCGGCTGGCCGATGGCGGAGTTTGCGATAACCAGGGAGTTGCTACCCTGCTTGAACAGGACTGTAAGGTGATTCTCGTCAGCGATGCGAGTGGTCAGATGGAATCGCAACCAGCCTCGAGTCGTGGAATATTGGGAGTCTTGCTGCGTACGAATGATGTTTTTCAAGCGCGGATTCGAGAAGCGCAGTACACCAATCTGAAGGGACGCTACCGATCGAACCTTCTGCGTGGTTTCATGTTTGTTCACCTGAAGGGCGATCTGGGCGTCGATCCGATAAATTGGCTTCATTGTCCCGATCCCTACGACGCTTCCGATGACGCAATACCATCCGACCGTAGTAGTCTGCGCACGAGGTACGGCATAGCGAAAGATATTCAGAGATCTCTTTCCGCGTTAAGGACTGATCTCGATTCTTTTTCCGAAGCTGAAGCTTATGCGCTGATGACCAGTGGATATTGCATGACGGAGCACCAGTTAAGTACTGGGAAATGTATTGAAGGTTTAACCGAGACTTCGAGGGGAGATTGGAAGTTTCTCGCGATCGAAAAGTACATGAAGGGTGAAGGAAAGGAATATGAGGGTGAAGGAAGGGGATATAAGTATCTGAAGCAACTGCTTTCAGCGGGAAGTAGCCTGGCCTTTAAAGTCTGGCAAATTGATCCTCTTTTGAAATGGGCTGCGCGCGTCTCTTTCTTCCTGATAATTGCCGCCATCATTGCTGCAATTTTTTTCTGGAGGAATAGCCCACTGCCCGATTCTGTTGTCCAGCAGGGAACCGGTTTCCTGAATTCCGTGGCGGTCGCTCTTAGTACTGTGACGCCGCAGAAAGTAGTAACCCCATTGATTTGGCTAATCGGTACGTCAGTAGTCCTGTATTTATTGGCCAGACTACTCACTGTGCTTTTTGGAATGTTTATAGCTGAAAATGTGATGCTGATGGTGCGTTGGAAAGATACTGTGCGTCGCATTGCGATCGCGTGTATCGTCAGCACGTTTGGGTGGGTGGCCGCTGTCATCCATCTTTATATTTTCGACAAGCGCTTTTTGAGTCTCAGTACGCTTGAGAAGATAAAACAAAAGAATGGCTAGCAATTGAACTTTACGGAGGATCTATGTCTCTTTGGGGCCACCTGGAAAATAGATACAACACGAAACGACCACGAAAACTGCTTGCCCTTGACGGCGGCGGAATTCGCGGTGTCATGACGCTTCAAGTACTGATCAAAATGGAAGACCTGCTCCGTGAGAAGAGCGGGCAGGGAGAAGACTTTCGGCTCTGCAACTACTTCGATTACATCGGCGGTACGAGCACCGGCGCAATCATCGCGGCCGGACTGGCTATCGGTAAGTCTGCGCGTTTCCTTTCTGATTTTTATCAGAAAGTCGGACCGGCAATGTTCGAGAAAGCTTTCATTTTGCAGCGCCTGAAACATCTTTATAAAAGTGAGCCGCTCACGGAAAAGCTGAAAGAAGTTTTTGGCGCCGACACGACGCTCCGTTCCGACAATCTCAAGTGTCTGTTGCTGGTCGTTACGCGAAACGTCACTACTGATTCTCCATGGCCCATCAGTAGCAATCCACTGGCGAAGTACAACAGCCCCGATAGACCTGACTGCAATACGCAGATTCCGCTGTGGCAACTGGTACGCGCCAGCACCGCCGCGCCCGTGTTCTTTCCGCCCGAGGTGGTGCAATGGGACCCGCAGGATCCGTCCAAGGCTTTTCTGTTTGAGGATGGTGGTCTCACGCCTTACAACAACCCGGCTTTTCTGATCGCTCGCATGGCCACGCATCCTGCTTACAAACTCAACTGGCCCACGGGCGAACAGAATCTGCTCGTCATGTCTGTCGGTACCGGATCTGCGGCGACGGTCGATGCCGATGTTAACAGTGGCGGTAAGAACGCTTTCTCGAATCTAGTCAGTTTTCCCGGCGCGCTCATGTATGGTTCGGCAGTCGACCAGGACATCAACTGCCGCATCATTGGTCGTTGTATACACGGCGGTGAGTTTGATAAAGAGCTTGGACGCTGCGACACCGAAATCGATCGTGAAGTTGGTGATCTTGTTTATCGCGACGAGCCGGTTCCCGACGATCTTGGCCGCCAGTTCATCTACGCGCGTTACAACGCCGAACTCTCGAAAAAATGGCTCCAGAAGCGCGGTCTGGGAGACGTCGATCCAGCGAAGGTTTCGCAACTCGATTCAATTAAGGCCATCCCCGATCTGATCAGAGTGGGCGAGGCGCTCGCGAAAGAAGTAAAGATCGAACACTTCTGTCTCGATCGCTTCAAGAACTTTTATTAGGCGGCTTTAAGAACAGGAACTTACAGCGCCGAAGGCGCTTTGGAACAAAAGACAAGGAGTAGATATGCGAGCCTTTATCATTCGGCCCTTCGGCACGAAGAACGACATTAATTTCGACGAGGTCGAAAAACAGCTGATTGATCCTGCCCTGAATCGATTGGATATCACTGGCCGCACCACGATGGAGATTCGACGGCAGGGAAACATCCGGCTCGACATGTTTCAAAGGCTTTTGACCGCCGACGTCGTTATAGCTGACATCTCGATTCAAAACGCCAATGTTTACTACGAACTCGGCGTTCGTCATGCATTGCGTGGCAAGCACACGTTCATGATTCGTGCCAGTGGCGCTGACTTGAAGACCGACGAAGTTCCTTTTGATTTAAAGACCGATCGGTACCTCACCTACGATGGAAAGAATCCAGCAGCCAGTGTCGATGATCTCTGGACAGGTCTCAAACAAACCATCAACGCCAAGCAGCAGGATAGTCCGGTCTTCCAAATGCTGCCCGATCTTGCCGAGCAAGAGCGCGCTCGATTTCTTCCGATCCCACTCGACTACCGGGAGGAAGTCGAACGCGCTACTGAGAAGAAAGAACTCGGCGATCTGGAATTACTGGCTGCGGAGGCGCGTGGTTTCGAGTGGGAAATTGAAGGGTTACGCCTGGTCGGAAGGGCTCAGTTCAAACTGAAGGCATTCGAGGGCGCGCGCGCGACGTGGGAAGTTATTCGCAAGAATAACGATCAGGATGTAGAAGCAAATACTCTTTTGGGCACGATCTATCAAAGGCTTGGTGATCTAACCAGCTCCGATCTGGCTTTAAAGCGTGTCCTTACGATAAAAGGTTTGGATCCGAAAGCGCGCGCGGAGGTGCGTTCACTGGTCGGTCGCAACGCCAAGGTTAGATGGACTGACGAATGGAGTCAGATTGCTTCGTTGCCGGAACGTCAGCAACAGGCGCTCCGTTCCGGGTTTTTGAAAGACTCACTCGAGGCTTATGAGGCGGCCTTTAACGAGGACCTTAACCACTTCTACTCCGGACTAAACACCCTCGCGATGCTCACGATTCA
Organism: Pyrinomonadaceae bacterium; assembly: GCA_035457105.1. Lineage (GTDB taxonomy): Bacteria > Acidobacteriota > Blastocatellia > Pyrinomonadales > Pyrinomonadaceae > PSRF01. Next base: position 588 of record DATIBX010000046.1, on the reverse strand, counting down.
GACGAAGTTAGCGGAACTGTTACCGGACGTGTGGGCTGAACCTTTCGACGATGATGCTGAAGCGGCGCGTGAGTTGGATTCGCACAAGAAGCATATCCAAAAGCTGTCAGGCTCAGTGGATCTTTCGTTAAAGTCGACGGCAGAGCGCAACAAAAGGGAGGAGGTTACCGACATCTGGGTCGAGATCAGTGAAGGCGACCTCTGCTTCCTGACTTCGAACAAACCAGGGAAAGTCTCAAACCTTTATCGCGATGCGCTGGCAGGGGCAAAAGATTTTGAAATCGACGCTGTCCGGCGGCAAATGACTCTCTACCAGGACCTCGGTTTACTGCAGGAAAATGTACAGGCGGTAGTTGGTGTTCTCGATGGGAACGTCGCACCTGCCCCACCTCCGGCAGCGTCTGCGCCGCGACGTGTTCTTCTTTTTACCGGCCACATGATCGACGCTCCCGATCGTGCGGAGCCAAGATTTCCGCCGAATAAGGTTGACGTTGCGAGAGAAAAGATTACCGAAGCTATCACCTCTGAGCAGCAGATTTCAGGTGGAATTGCATACGGCGTGGCCGGATGTGCCAGCGGCGGCGATAT
>DATIBX010000045.1:0-18061 GCA_035457105.1 Pyrinomonadaceae bacterium | reverse complement strand
TATGCAGTACCGCAATGGCAAAACGCCCTCAAGGGAGTGCTGGATCGAGTGAAGCAACGCCTGCCTAACGCACAAGTGGATAAGCTGGATTGGTACTGGCCAGTTGGCGAGAAGATACCGCGGAATCCTGTAAGTGATACCGTCAGGCTGCTCGCGCCCTTTGATCCGTTGGTCCATGATCGAGCACGTTTCGAATTGTTATGGGGTTGGAGCTATCGATTCGAAGCATATACTCCCGCCGCTAAACGCAAGCTCGGGTATTACGCAATGCCACTTCTTTGGCGAGATTCAATCGTTGGCTGGGCCAATCTTTCCGTTAAGGGTGGCAGATTAGCTCCAGACATCGGTTTTGTAGGTGAACCTATTCGCGAACGGACCTTTAAGCAAGAACTCGAACGTGAGCTCGAGAGTCTCACTAAGTTTTTGAGATTGAACGAATAGCAACGCTCGTTGTAGTTCAGCTACCTGTGACATTAATCAGGACCCTTGCGGGTTGCAGGCCTGGAGAGGTGGCGTTAAGAGTAATCGAACCCGGCCTTCCCTGCGATTTAATTACTACCAAGGCTCTTCCCTGCCAGGCTTTTCTTTCTGAGCGCTGGTAGCTTTCAGTGCTCAACGGGTTCGCATTACCCACCGCAAGAATCTCACCTGGACCATCAATAGCAAACTTGATCAAATTCTCAGCGTTCGGATTTCTCACGAGACTTCGGTCTAACAATTCTACTGTTACGTAACTGAGATCTTGACCATCTGACTTGATGTTTGTGCGATCAGGGGCCAGCGCTATGCGATCTGGCTCTGCAGCGGTCTGCAGCCGTGAATTTGCAACTTGCTTGCCAGAACGGTAGCCGATCGCCTTCAATTCCCCACTTCGATAGGGGACGGACCAAGTAGCGATAAAAGCCGTCGACCTGTTAGTTGCCTTTCTTCCAAGCGACTTGCCGTTTAAAACAAGCTCAACTTCCTCGCATGAAGAATACACGTTTACTTCCAACGGCCGATTCTCGTAGCCACCAAAGTTCCAGCTCGCGACCACATCAGTCCAGTGCCATTTGGACCAGGACTGTCTTTTGAGGTTTGGTGCAAATGAGGGCTGAGGCGGCCGAACAAAGATCGATAACTGATTCTCCTTCCACAGTGCGTCACGGTAGTAAGACTGGGGACGCTTCCAACCGCAAATGTCTATATCGCCGCAATATGCAAGATTCCACGGGTAAAAACTCTGCTCTTGCCAGTAACCGCGCCAACCAATGCTCGCCTCACCAATATAATCGAAGGCGGTCCATACAAAATCGCCGATCACGTAACTGTGGTCCAAAACGTTCATCCAACTATCAAATGCCTCGAGCGGATACGACTCGGAGCCATACATGACTCTGTCCGGCACGCGCTCGTGATCAAATTCATAAAGGCTCTGCTTGAGGTGATCGCCGCCGGCTGCATAGTTATAGCCAGCCACGTCGAGCGTTGCGAAATAAGGATCTTTGTCTTCGCGTAAATCGTTTACCGCCGAGGTAACCGGGCGTGTGGGCTCCAGACTGCGCACGTATTGAGCTATCTTTTGGGCCAATTGGACCACGGCGGGCGTCTGCCGGTTGGGTATTTCATTGCCGATACTCCACATGATAATCGAAGGGTGATTCCGATCTCGCAAAATCATGCTTTGTACATCCTTTTGCCACCAGTCGTCGAAAAACAGATGATAATCGTGCGGATTCTTCCCTTCCCGCCACATATCAAATGCCTCGTCGATAACCAGCATTCCCAATCGATCACAAGCCTCGAGGAATGCTGGCGACGGCGGATTGTGCGCTAATCTCAACGCGTTATAGCCACTCGCTTTTAAGAGTTCTACTCGTCGTTCTTCTGCTCGATCGTACGCCCGAGCACCCAGCGGACCATTATCGTGATGCAGACAACCACCCTTTAGCTTCAACGGCTTGCCGTTGAGAATAAAACCGTTTGCGACATCAAAGGAGATTGTCCTGATACCAAAGCTGGTAACTTCCCGATCCAATAGACGTCCCCCAGCAGAAATCTCAGTCACTGCGGTGTAGAGTACGGGCGAGTCCGGAGACCAAAGACGCGGGGCTTTGATGGTTGCACGATGGGAAAACCCGCTTGCAGTTGTCTCAAGATTTACAAAAGATTCGACGGTCGATACTTGGCGACCTTTGTCGTCAAAGAAGGTCGTTATGACTCTTATCGGACCACTGGTTCCGCTGTCATTCTGAACTCGAATACGAACTAATACTTGCGCTTCATTCGCATTTACCTCAGGGGTTGTCAGGTAGATACCCCACGGGGAAATATGGATCGGGTCCAGCATCCTCAACCACACATGGCGGTAAATTCCCGAGCCGGAGTACCAACGGCTATTCTCTCCTTCGTTTCTAACTTTTACTGCCAGGACATTTTGTTCGCCAAACTTGATCTTGTCCGTGAGATCGAACCAGAAGCTCGTGTAACCGTAGGGGTGCGTTCCTAGCGATTGACCGTTGAGCCAAACCTCAGCGTTCATATACACGCCATCGAATTGAATTAAGACTCGCTTCCCTTTTACGCCGATTGGAAGGTTGAATTTTTTTCGATACCACCCCGTTCCACCCATCGTGAAGCCCCCACTCACCTGACTAATGGCGTCTCTACTGAAAGGCGATTTCGTGCCGTCAATATCCTCGATACTCCAATCGTGAGGCAGGGCGAGTCTACGCCATTGTGAATCATCAAAGTCCGGAGTTTCAGCGCCTTGTGCTCCGCCGAGGTGAAATCTCCAATCCTGGTCGAATGATGCCGGCGCCGACGCAGATGAACCATTTGATTGTGCTGTAACTGGTATTTGTACCAGTGTTGTGATCAGGAAAAGAAACAGAACACTGAGTTTCATGGAGTATGCCCCGGACGTCGCCTTCTTATCTCGTTCAGATCGGCTTTCAGCCTGATGTTGGCAGCGGTCAACGCGAAAACCGGAAGAGAGGATTCATCCGAACATCCTGCGGAAGAGCAATCAAAACCGTTCTACCGGTTGGCGATGTTAGTTTGTGACGCGAACAGCCGGCTGAAGCCAGCTAAGAATGAGATAGCGGCGCAAATCTAGCATGAAATCGCAAGGATGTTGAGGAATTCCACTCAGGCCCTGCCTTACATCGCCATGCGCAGAGAAGGTTGGTTGGACCTTAGAAACGATCCTGTGGGGATAAATCCACGTAACCCCGATCTGACTCTATGAACCAAATTATCGGCGATTTCCTAACAAAAGATCAGGCAAGAGTGGTCGTCGAGGTTTGACTTAATGCCGAGATACGCGTAAGGTGTTAACCGAATCGAGTCTGCTTAACTCCTTCTCAGCTCTCTGGAATCTCCCAGATTACCTGACTAACGAGCCCCACGGAATTGATTATTAGGCTGTTGAACCGCTGACCTAAAGCCTTGTTTGCAGGGCTAATTGTTAGTAGACGCTCCAGCAACACTGACTTATTTAATTATTCACTACCCGATGTTTCACCAGTCTATTAATAATTTTGCAACACGACTCTAAAACGAGGCATCGTAGTAACCCGTTAACCCTTCTCTCGCGCATCAACGGTGATGCGCCCCGCGCCCAAACAGTTAGCGCCGGACGTTCGGATAGTTCGAGAGCAGGCCTTGTTTCAAACTTCAGAAGCCGCTCTTTTGAGCATTTCGAACCAGACCCTTCGATCGCAACCGTTTCGCCGAAGCCAATCCGATTCGCAGCTTCTTTTTGTTCCCATAGGGGAAAGGTAAATTTATGTCAATGAAACTTTATGTTGGAAATCTCGCATTTCAGACGAACAGCTCGCAATTAGAAGAGATGTTTGCATCAGCAGGCACCGTTCAATCAGCGAGTGTCGTTGAGGATCGCGAGACCGGACGGTCGAGAGGTTTTGGCTTCGTCGAAATGTCCAGTGCCGAAGAGGGCGCAAAAGCAATCGCCCAGTTCGATGGCAAGGAAGTCAATGGTCGCGCGTTGAAGGTCAACGAAGCCAAGCCACGTGAAAATCGAAGTGGCGGCGGCGGTGGTCGCGGCGGATTCGGCGGCGGAGGCTATCGCGGCAACGGCGGTGGACGCAGCGACTTTGGTGGTCGCAACGACCGAACCCCTCGCTGGTAAGCGTCTTAACCGGCGACACTTTTTAAAAGCGCCCCCGGCAACAACAAAGTGCTCGGGGCGCTTACTTTTTGCGGCGTAAGCCAGCAAGCTCTCTTTCGATTTCGAGACTGATTAATCCAGATATCTAAGGAGTGCAAACCGATTGTAAACTTGGAAACGATTAGATGAATTTTAGTGAATTAAACCTCGACCAGGAGTTGGTTAACCGGTGCAAAGCGCTGGGCTATACAAAACCGACACCAGTGCAGTCGAAGGTCATCCCATTGATACTTGAAGGCACCGACATCATTGCGTGTGCCGAAACAGGCAGCGGAAAAACCGCCGCCTTCCTACTACCACTCATTCAAAAGCTAGGTAAGCGAACGTCGCGAGGCGTACGCGCGCTTGTCATTTCGCCGACCCGCGAATTAGTCCAGCAGACGTGGAATGCCTACCACGACTTGCGGCTTAAAAACAGCCCTCAGTGCGTCTCAATCATTGGCGGAGCTAACGTGAGACAGCAGCGGACAGCACTGCGCAGTGGCGCGGAGATTGTCATCGCAACGCCTGGCAGATTGATAGACCACATCGAGCAAGGTATAGATTTTTCAAACCTCGAGTTTCTCGTGCTTGATGAAGCGGATCGAATGCTGGACATGGGCTTTTGGCCCTCCGTAAAAATGATCCTGGCAAAACTGCCCGCTCGCCGGCAAACACTCCTTTTCTCAGCCACGATGTCTTCGTGGATTGAAAGTACGGCTCGCTCCGAAATGAAGAAGCCTCGACTCATCGAGGTAACACAGCGAGGTCTTCCGCCAACCACAGTCGAACAATTCGCTTACCCGGTTGCGGCAGAGTCAAAAACAGCGTTACTTTTAAGTCTGCTCGAACGAGAGAGAGACTTTGATCGCGTGCTGGTGTTTACTCGCACACGACGAGGTGCTGAACGTCTGTCACATATCCTGAAGGCGAGAGATCACAGCGTCAATCGCATTCACGCGGATCGCACCCAGCCCCAGAGAGAGGCGGCACTTTGGGACTTCAAACGCGGCCACACGCGAGTGATGGTGGCTACCGACATAGCAGCCCGAGGAATCGATGTCGATGCTGTTTCGCACGTGATTAATTACGACGTACCGATGGCGCCCGAGGATTACGTCCATCGAATTGGCCGTAGCGGCAGAGCGGGAAAGAAAGGTCGTGCCATAACACTGGTGACTCCAGCCGATGAACTGTCGATTGGAGGAATCGAAAGACTCACGCGACAGACCATGAAGCGGGTTTTGGTACCAGGGTTTGGAGGCGCGACAATGACTTCGCCCCAAAAATTATCAGGTAGTTCTGTTCGGCAGTCCGGAGGAAGTATGGTTAGGTCGTTCCGTCCACGACGTGGGCGATAACCTAAAATCAATAACCCAAGAGGAGAACAAAGTAATCATATGAGTGAAAAACAAACATTCTCTGTCGGGGATCGCATTGAACACACATGTATCGCCTGCGGTGAAGACTGTGGGCACATCGTTAGCTCATTAGGAAAACGAGGGCAAATAACTCGCATTACTTGCCCGATGTGCGGCTCTCGAGTCGCCTACAAAGCCGACTCGTCGACTCACAAGGATCTTTCCGATGGTAAAACCAGCATTCCCTACGATCAGAGTCGTGCCTATCGAAAAGGTGAAACAGTTTCGCACCAGATGTTTGGTGCTGGTCGAGTCACTGCAGTGATTCAACCGCACAAAATGGATGTATTGTTCGCCGATCGAATGCGACGTCTTGTTTGTGGCAACAGTTAGCGTCACCTGCAGCGAGATTATTGGATTCTGAGCACTAAGTCTTCACAAGACTTTCTGGTGTCGGGAAGAACCTCATCTTCCCGGCACTAAACACTCCACTTTATTATTATTTAATTCGTGTAGATCATCAAAAGATTACGCCGATCACACAGATTCTTTCATAGAACAGCTTAATGCCGTGCCTTTTCCAATAAGGAATCTGGGTGATCGGCGTAATCTGTGGATGATAGTCATGTTGTCACATTGCCGGTCCACTGCACCTCAGTTGAGCATTCTCAATCGGCTTAGCGCTTTTTCGGGGTTTTTCCAAATTGTAGCCTCGCATCGCGCAGCAAGGCGATCTTTGACTGGTACCTAAGAAAACCGTCACCACAAAGCTACATAAAAGGCAAAGGGTGAACAGAGAAGATTCAAATTAGGACGTCAATCTGCATAGGCTTGACCTTGGAGTTCACGCGGCAAGATGCTATAAACAAAATTCCGTTTCGCCCCTCTTATCAAGAACCCGACAAGATTGCTGCTGCGAATTTAAGTTGACAGCACGTCATGCATTTTTCAAGGGGGTTCGAATGTACAAATCACTCCTTCTGATCGCGCTCCTGCTGTCCGCGAACTCACTCTCTGTCATCGGCCAAACAGCTAATAAAAACGCCACCCAGAGCAATCAAACCCCTCTCAGCAACGACCAGCTAACCCCAAATCCGTCGTCGGATAATGGACTGACCGCACAAGACTTCTACAAAGAAGGTTTGAGGCTCACCGACGAAGGACAATTGTTAGAGGCAGTCCAACAGTTCCAACAAGCGGTAAAGATCGATCCAGAGTACGCTGAGGCACACGCCGCACTCGGTCGTGCTTACTTCAAGTTGCGGCAATGGCAGAACGCCGTGGATAGCCTCCACCGCGCCTCTGCCCTGAAGAGCAGGCAGCGACTCTCTCAGGAATCAAGCAAATCAAATGAAAAGCGCAATTCAGACGCTGAAGCAATGCCGCTAAAACCGTTGCCACTGTCAGCTCCTCTTAGATCCGAACCAGCTAAAAACGAAAGCGTTGGACCAAGCACCACGGTCGCACCTATTCAAACAAACCGTTCGGCTCAGACCAATACAACTTTTGCCGCCGCTAAGCCCTCAGTACCGCGACCAGAACCCACCCTTGAAGAGCAAAAGCTATTGATTATTGTTCCGATTCCCCCTCGTGTTCCTATTCAAAGTAAAGTGTCCGAAAAAACGAATGACGTTGTTGCGCAGACTTCCGCAGGAATCAAAAATCAGCAAATCGACCCGAACACAACGTTGGACTCAGGCGATAAGGTAGCTCAAGGCAAAGCAGGAGAACCACGCAACTCCGAAGTTCCAAAGGACCTTAATCTTCAGACAGCCAAAGAACCAGTCCCTGAACAAAACAAAGCGAGTTCAACCTCTCTTACTTCGTCAGAAACCGCTGTACCTGCACTAAAGTCAGTTACGGCCGAACCGGCGACAATAAATCTGTCCAATCCGACGGCAAATACTCCAACCCCATCAGCAACACCCGATGCTGTACCAGTCGAATCGCCCGTTGAAGCGACAGGGGCTCAAGTCGCGATGAGTGTCACACCTGCATCAACTCCACTGGAAACGAAACCAGTTGCTCCAATTCCCACCAGAATCTCTGGAGATGAGCTATTACTGACCAAGATCTACCGAATTGGGCCAGGTGATGTTTTAGACGTGCGTACAAATGATTCCGACCCGACCCGCTCAACGCTATTTACCGTCACGGCAGCAGGGTTTCTCGAACATCCGCTGCTTGCCGAACCACTCCTTGTGACTGGTCTTACAACCGAAGAAATAGGTTCCAGGGTTGAGGCTGGTCTAACAAAGAACGCATCTGGTGAAGACTCAAGGGTTGAAGTAGGAGTTCGCGATTATGCCAGTCACTCAATTCTTGTAAGCGGGCTTGTCAAAGACCCTGGTACTAAGTTTTTGAGACGTGAGGCGATTCCGCTTTATGTTGTAGTCGCTGACGCACAACCGTCACCTCAGGCAGCCAGAGTGACGGTAGTGAGAAACGAGGTGGGCCAGATATTTGACATCGACCTAACACAAGCCGCGGAAATGAACATGATGGTTCATCCCGGTGATGTCATTACTCTTCAGCCGAATGTAACGCAGTACTATTACATCGACGGTGAGGTAAAGTTTCCGGGCGAGAAGACATTTCGTAGAGGTTTAACTCTCACCCAGGCAATTATCACAGCCGGAGGCTCAACTGGAAAATCAAAGACTGCGAAAATTGCGCGAGATGATGGTCAGGGATTCTTGGTGGACACGATAATCGACCTGAACGAGATTCAATTCGGAAAAGCAATCGACCCGCCATTGAAGGCCGGTGATCGCATAACGATACTACGTTGAAGAACAGTGATTTTCTCGATCGGTATTATCGTCTCAGCTGGGCTATCTCACATTCGAGCTGCAAAACTATTCTTTGATGTCATACGACCAGAGTGTTCCGAGGTCGCGAATGTAGAGGCGCCCATTTGCTATTACCGGATAAGCAAATGCTGCTTCACCAAAATCTCCTGACAACGAATGTTTGGGCTGCGCCGGTGGACTAAACTTACCCTTCTGTCGAAATGCCTCGGGTGTCGCTTCAACCAAGACCATGTCGCCATTGATCAGGTGCAGGTATAAGTGCCCATCGGCGGATGCTACCGATCCCCATCCAAAATTGTCAGCCTGCCATTTGACTTTACCGGTGGTGAACTCTGCCGCCACCAGTTTCTGCCCGACCTCCGTTCCGTAGATGTGCTCACCAATTACGACGCCACCGCCAATTCCGTTTGGTAGCCCACGAATGAAATAGACTTGATTCGCGGAAACACCGGTCGCCTCAGCCTTTAGTTGAACCAGACCGCCGCCAACTCCAAGCGCTCCGCCATAAACGTATTCTCCTTGTGCAATTGGTGTCCAATATTGAGCGGGCCCTTTCGCAACCTCGGCATAACGCCAAAGCACTTGACCAGTCTTTGCATCGACGCCAACCAGGCCTTTTGTTAAGAGCTGTACATATTGGCGGCGACCACCAGCCTGGACCACGATGGCCGAGGCATAACCCGCCGGTTCATTACCGGGTACCAGCGACTTCCAAATCAACGCTCCAGTCTTTTTGTTTAGCGCTACGACCGTTGCCTCTGGTCCACCGGGGGTTACGATCACCATGTTCCCGTCAACCAGGGGAGACTCGGCGTAGGCCCATTCGCCAGGTTGACCTTTAAATTCTTTCCGAATGTTCTTCTGCCATTGAATCTTTCCGCTCATCGCCTGAAGACAAGCCAAGTCACCATCAGAACCGAGTGCGTAAATAAAGTTGCCGTCAACGGTAGGCGTCGAACGCGCTTTCGGATAATTCGGATTTTGATCCGGATTTCCGACATTGCCTACTCGAGTAGTCCAGATTACTTTTCCGTCCTGCGTTGAGAGGGCTTGGACAAATTCGTTGTCCATTCCGCGGTTGCTCATCAAGTAGATGCGTGTTCCCACAACCACCGGTGTTGAATAGCCATCGCCGATATCATTAACTTGCCAGAGGAGTTTTGGTCCTTCTTTTGGCCATTGTTTGAGCAAACCGGTCTCTTTCGAGACACCAGTACGATCGGGGCCTCGCCATTGCGGCCAATCTGATTTCGCAGCGGAAGTCGCTCCAAATGTTGTTGTAGAAATCACCGAGAGACACAAATAAAGAGCGGCTACTGAAAGGGACAACTTCGACTTCATAGTTCTCCTTAACGGCTCGAGGATGTGTTGCCTGTCGCAATCAACTGATGTCGGAGGATACGGATCGGTTTCACCACATGTTTCATCTTTGGTGTGCGCCCTTGGAGTGCGCCGGCCCGGGGGCGCTTTGTTATACACAGAACACCAAGCGCCGGATCTGCCGGAGCATCGTTTCGCACGTTTTGCTATTCGGTTCAATGATCGCTTTGGTTTGGACAGCAATTACTAGGTGCGTTTGCTCGATCTCTCTTAACGGAGCACAATACCAGTACAAAACCCAAATAACTGTGTTTCCGGATTAAGCAGATGAACTCAGATCAAACATCCAACGCGCCCTTATCGAGCAATGAACTCCAACTGATGAACGCTTACTGGCGAGCGGCAAATTACTTGTCGGTTGGACAGATATATCTCTACGACAATCCACTGCTGCGGCAACCGTTAACGCTTGCGCATATCAAACCGCGGTTGTTAGGCCATTGGGGGACCACACCAGGCCTCAACTTCATCTACGCTCATTGCAACCGTCTGATTAAGATGTTGGATTTGAACGCGATCTTTCTGGCTGGCCCAGGACATGGTGGACCAGGGGTTGTCGCCAACGTTTATCTTGAAGGAACTTACTCCGAATTCTATCCAAACATCACCCAGGACGAAGCTGGTCTCAAAAAGCTCTTCAAGCAATTCTCTTTTCCGGGCGGTATACCCAGTCACGTTGCTCCCGAAACTCCGGGCTCCATCCATGAGGGAGGCGAACTTGGCTATGTGATCGCACACGCGTATGGCGCGGTTTTTGATAATCCTGATCTCCTGGCAGTTTGTGTGATCGGCGATGGCGAGGCAGAAACTGGTCCACTTGCAACCAGCTGGCACTCAAACAAATTTCTCAATCCGGAACGGGATGGCGCAGTACTGCCAATCCTCCACTTGAACTCGTACAAGATCGCCGGGCCCACCGTACTCGCGCGAATTAGTCCTGACGAGCTCGAAAGTCTGTTTCTTGGTTACGGATACCAACCGCACCTTGTCGAAGGAGATGATCCCGAAAAGATGCATCAGCTGATGGCTGAGACTCTAGAAAAGGTCATCATCGAGCTCCGCTCGATTCAGACTGAGGCCCGAACAAACGGTTTCTCCAAACGACCCCTCTATCCGATGATCATCCTCAGATCACCTAAAGGCTGGACGGGACCAAAGGTGGTTGACGGCTTACCAACAGAAAATTCATTCCGCTCACACCAGGTACCTCTTTCGGAATTGTCGACCAAGCCTGAACACTTGAAAATGCTCGAAGAGTGGTTGCGCAGTTATAGACCAGAAGAACTCTTTGATAAATCAGGGCGACTGATTCCCGACCTGGCCGCACTAGCTCCTGAAGGTGAGCGTCGGATGGGTGCAAATCCCAATGCGAACGGCGGCCTTCTTTTAAGAGACCTGGTCTTGCCTGACTTTCGTAGTTACGCGGTGAAGGTCTCAGAACCGGGGGCTGTCGTAGCAGAAGCGACTCGAGTGATGGGGCAATTCTTGCGCGATGTAATGAAGCAGAACGAGAAGTCTCAAAACTTTCGCGTAATGGGTCCCGACGAAACAAACTCGAACCGGCTTAACGCACTGTTTGAAGTGACTGATCGCGTCTCCACTGCGACCATCCTGCCTACCGATGATCACGTTGCTCCTGATGGCCGGGTAATGGAGATCTTGAGTGAACATATGTGCCAGGGATGGTTGGAAGGATATCTACTGACCGGTCGTCACGGTTTCTTCTCTTGTTACGAAGCATTTATCCATATTGTCGACTCGATGTTTAATCAACACGCAAAGTGGTTGAAGGCAAATCGCGAAATCGAGTGGCGAAGACCGATTGCTTCGCTGAATTACCTTTTGACTTCGCACGTATGGCGGCAGGACCATAATGGCTTCAGTCATCAAGATCCGGGCTTTATCGATCACGTTGTAAACAAGAAAGCAGAAGTGGTACGTGTCTATTTACCGCCCGACGCCAACACACTGCTATCAGTAACGGACCATTGCTTAACAAGCCGAGACTACGTGAACGTTATAGTCGCGGGAAAACAACCGGCCCTGCAGTATCTCGACATCGATAGTGCCGTCAAACATGCAGCTGCGGGAATAGGCATCTGGGAATGGGCCAGCAACGATGCTGGCACGGAGCCTGATGTAGTAATGGCCTGCGCGGGAGATGTGCCAACCCTGGAGACATTGGCCGCGGTGAGCCTGCTGCGTAAACACTTCCCGGATCTGAAAGTGAGGGTGATTAATGTTGTGGACCTGATGACGCTCCAGCCTCAAAGCGAGCATCCGCATGGTCTATCAGATACTGACTTCGATTCACTTTTTACGAGCGACAAACCGGTCATCTTCGCTTTCCATGGTTATCCGTGGCTGATTCACCGGTTAACGTATCGTCGAACCAATCATGACAATATTCATGTTCGTGGCTACAAAGAGGAAGGCACAACGACGACTCCATTTGATATGGTCGTTTTAAATGATCTTGACCGGTTTCACCTTGTCATAGATGTGATTGATCGAGTGCCAGTACTGCAGCGGACCGGCGCACACGTCAAGCAGTTAATGCGGGAGAAGCGACAGGAGCATTCGAATTACATAGGCATTCACGGCGACGACATGCCCGAAATTCGCGATTGGAAGTGGAGTTGAGGTGCCGGTAAAAGTCTTACCAACCGTCGGTTCGCTAATTTTTTCCGCGATCATTTCTCTTTGGGCATCACAGAAGGCGCAGATCGGCGACATCCAGTACTTCGGCCTGACAGGCATCGACATCCAGCGAGTTGATGCTGCACTAAATTTCCATCGCGGTGACGAACTTTCATTCGAGCAATTGCCTGATTTCATTGTGCGAACCAGAGAATCACTTAAATCTCACGGGTTCGAGCCTACTGACGTTGCACCTGTCTGTTGCAACGAGCAGGGCAACTGGATCATTTATCTTGGCTTGCCTGGTAAGAATCTGGAGACGCCTCACTATGCTAAACCTCCCACTGGCTCAATAAAATTACCTGAAGAAGCCGTCAGTCTTTACCAACAATCAATGGACCTTCTCTTCGAGTCGATCCAAAACAAGGCGACCGAAGATCGATCTAAGGGCTACGCACTCTCGACGTATCCACCGCTTCGGGTAAGACAATTAGGCATGCGCGAATATGCAACTCGGAATACCCCTCTAATCGGCCGGGTGTTACGTGAGTCCGCGAATGCTCAACAGCGCGCTATCGCCGCCCACCTGCTTGGTTATGCAAACTCAAACTCACAACAGATTGCAAAACTTGTCTCTGCAACTCAGGACATTGATGAGCAAGTGCGTAACAACGCGGTTAGAGCTTTAGGAGTGCTTGGAGAGTCGAAGAGTTCAATTGCCGCCAGAATTCCGTCCGCCGGCATTATCAGTATGTTGAATTCCGGAACCTGGACTGACCGCAATAAAGCGGGATACCTGCTTGGCGTATTGACCAAACAGCGTGATCCTCGCCTGTTAGAACTGCTGCGCGCACGTGCTACGGATTCTCTTTTGGAAATGGCGCGCTGGCGGGAACCCGGACATGCGTCCAGTGCTCGAATTATTTTGGGGCGAATCGCGAAGATCGACGAGACTAGATTGCTACAACTGGTGGCAACCAAAAACGTTGACGCAATTATTGAGAGCTTTACGAATAGTCGTTAAGCAATCCAAGGAAAGTGCATTTCTGTAATGACGAGAAACAATATTGTCCAAATACCCGACAATGTATCAGGTTCATTTCTTGGCCTTTTGCATTTTTTCATTCCCTGCTGAGGAAATTAACTTAGATCCGCCTTTTTTCATCTGACGTTCGAGGCTTGAAAACGGATCGTCAATGAACCAAAAGGCGAGGTTTCTTCCCAAGCTACTTGTACTCAGTTGGTTTAACGAATGGCGATCCACCAATACAGGCTTAAACAGCAACATCCCAAAGTGACGGAGGCGTGCCATCAGGGCCCCATGAATTGTGCGAAACAGAGGCATATTCCTTGTTCCATTATCCTCCAAAGTAAACCAATCTCCATTGGCTCGTTGCATTCCGTAAATAGTGCTCATCACTAATCATTCCTCAATTTCCAAGACGTGGTAGATGTTAAGGCACAATGAGGTTCAAGTCTGTGCGCTAAGCAACTTATTGAAGCGCAAACGCCCCAGCATTTTGCCCCCTGTGTGTGTTGCCACACAGAGGTGACTCCTAAACTATCCTATGATAGATGACTTACGGAGGAGTCAAGATTGAAATTTGAACAATGCGCATTCAAACGATTATGACCGGAGAGAACCTAAAACCATTTTCCTTTAAGTTTCTTGATGGCGGGCCACGTCTCCTGCTGGAACTCACAAATACCTCTGGAGCGCTCGTCAAGTCCGTCGAGATTCTGACGGTGTTTTTAAAGGACGAAACCAATCCGGCTGGAGCGCCCTCACATGTGCACATTCGATTTGACCCAATCAAGTCAGTCCAGCCTAATGAAAAGGCGATCATTTCTCACAAAACCTGGATTGATGGGAGGATCGCAACTGATGCAGAAGATCAACTTGGACGTTTGCAGGTCGTATCAGGTGCATTGAAGGCCTACGTGCTTGATATCTCATGGGAAGGTATTGACGGGAAAACACAGTTCCAGAGAATCCCGGTTGGTTCTTAGTAAGGAGTAATTTTCATGCTTTATCCAGAGTTGGAGCGAGAGCTCGAACAGTCAAAAAAATCACTTCACAAAGCTACCAGAGACAATATCGTAGAGCAGTGCAAACGCTATCTCACCCTCCTCGAGGAATACCGCACTCGACTCTACGATCTGAAAACAACAACTGGCGTCCTACAGTCTCCAACCTCGACTACTGCGCTCGAGGAGATCCCTGAGACAAAAGCGGTCAGGCAAGCAATTGAGGCAACAACTCGCGAGAGAAATTCGACCCAGGTGCTTCTACTCTCGTTTACAACGGTGAGCGGCTATGAGGCAGTTGAAATATTCAATGAGCGAAAGTATCAGGGCCATGATGATTGGGAGCTGAGGGCCAGCGGAGTAAAGTTTCATGGGGGCGAGGCGCTCGATCTAATGACTATTCAGGAAGCGGTCCAACTTGCAAGCGTCCTTCGTCGTGAAGACTATGTCGCTCGCAATGCATGAGCCATCCATAGTGGCTTGAAACAAACTTTCACCTCGAATATCCAGTTAGTCTTTGAACAAGCTCTCGAATGCGATCATTGACTTTTGCCGGGTTTGTTGACGAGATTCCTTTATCCACCTTTGAATAGTCTGAGACCAACCATGCCGATTTTCGACTACAATCTCCGCCAGCGGTTCACTCACACCGCTTTGAATCTTTTTTACTAGTTTAATTGGTTTCAATTGGCCTGCCATGTGGAGTTCCTGGTTGCGTTTCAAATTGCGGGTAGTTCTAAATATTTCAAAGGAGATGACGATCGAGGTCTCGTGATTAACCGCAGCCAGACAATGATGAGAGAACGAAGACTATGCTTCAGTCTTCTCATCAAAGGGCTGCAGGTGGGGGAGTACTAATAGGTGCCGTAACCATCGCTGTATCCGTGTTCATAAGCTTCACGGAAGTAGCGCTGGTAAACATCCCGAGCGCCGAGGCCAGAGCTGTAGTCCTTTGTTGCGCTCTGATAGGTCTTACGGTTTTGATAGCCACCGCCGTTTCGTTTGCTGCGGTCCGTGCGGCCCTGCTTCACACCTTCATTGAATCCAGCGTTCAGAGCCGTTTGGCGCAACTGAAACGAGCCGCCGAAGTTACCGTAACCATCACTGCTTCGTCCGCGGCGGTTTTGCTTGACGTTGTTGTCGTAGGGTGTAGTGCGATCACGAGCTTGACTATAGCGTTCCGTGTCGTATGCATCTTCAAACGCTTCACGAAAGTATCGGCGGTAGAGTTCCCGGTCGCCAGTCCCCCAACTATATCCCTTTGTGGCTCGCTGATAACTACTTTGACCATGTAAGTCGGCAGCACGACCAGTTTCTCGATCACGCCGTGCCTCGCTAATGCCTTCGTTATAGCCCGCGTTGAGTGCTGTTTGTCGGAGTTCAGTTGAACCACCATAATTGCCATACAGTTCCCAATTGCGTCCGCGTTGATTTTGGTGGCCGTCACTACTGCGTCGTTCTCCGGCATATCGGTCATCCTGGCCCTGAGCCTGAACAGCTGAACTCATGACAAGTCCAATTCCAATCAGCATCGAAAACACCAGAAAGGCGATCCCGACTCTGTTTTGTAAACCATCTGAATTCATACCAACTCCTCCTTGAACGAGGCCCATATATTGATAGCGTTGCGAAGAGCGGGTCTTTGATCTCGCCGAAGCCGGCACTTCTGCTTGTTGCAAGCCAAGCGCTTATTCGCATCGCCTTCAAACGATGGAACATCACTCAATCGCGTAAAGGGCCGTTTCGCTTCAGGCGTACATAACCGGATAAAGGGTATTAGAGCCTATTTCATCCGTAGGTGTCTGTGCCGTAACACACATAGAGTCAATCAGATGATGGATGAAAGTGAAGAAGGATTTGAACCTGATGGTTGAGCTTATACAGTGACCACTTCCACCTCAGGAATGTGCTTTGAAATCATTTCTAGCAGCCCGGTGATATCGGGCTTGGCAACGTACTCGTTTGCGCCTGCCTGAATTGCTCTCCTTTTATCTGCGTCATAGGCAGCAGCGGAAAAGAAAACAATAGGAGTGTGAGGGTCCGAAGTGCGCAATTGGCGGCACAACTCAAACCCATCAAAGTCTGGTAACCATGCTTCGAGCAAATACAGATCGAAGGATTCTGCTTTAGCCTTCGATAATGCTTGAGCCGCAGTTTCGGCCGATTCAGATTCAATCTGTGACAAACTCAGCAATGCACTCAACATCTCTACACTGTCGGCGTTACAGTCCACGCATAACAGTCGAGGACGAGGGTTGAAAGACATCTCATTCTCCTGACGAAGGGTTTCTGGGTAGGCCGTCAGAGTAGTCTCGGGGAGAATCGTTGTCTGTGTGCAAACACACATACATGAATATCAATAATTGGTTTTGCGTTCTCTGTGTAGTCTAGGCGGACTGCGTCGTGTTGGCTTCGATTTTGCCTCGTCAGTTAATGAGTCCATCAACGGTGCGGTGTATCCAATCGAATCTTTTGAGCTTTGAAAGAGTGGGTTGATTTAACAGTTACAGTGCGAGGAATTTGGAAACGGATCTCTATTGAAAACCGAGAGATTTAAAAGTCCGAAAAACACTACAGGTGCCAGATTCGATCCCGTCTTCGACAACCTCAACTGACACGCCAAGTTCTTTCGCAATCTCAAACTTATTCATTCCTGAAAAGAAAGCTAGTTCGATCATCCGCCGATGAAGATATGGGAGCGCATTCAACGTTGAACGAATAACGCGGCGGTGTTCTGTCATATTGATAGAGGAGTCGTCCGTTTTCGCGTCCAGGTTATTGCGAGTCTGACTAGCGCTGGTGCTGAATCGTTCATCGCAAAGGCGCTCGACGGCGCAACGGTGAGAAATGAGCATGAGGCAGGTGAGTCGTTGTTTGCTGTTGTTGTTGAACCAGACTGCTTTCCTTTTCACCTCCTCGTAAAGCTGAGCCAGGACCTCTTCCGCTACCTGAGTGCGACTCAGGATATGTAGAAGAATCGCGAAAAGCAGGCCATTTGTCGCCGAATAGAACTTACGAAACGCAGTTTCGTCGCCTTTCATGATCAAAGTCATGAGATCCCTTGAAGGCGGGACCCTTGCAGGTCGAGATGCATATTCCCGCCCAGTTTTGCGTAATTCATGTAATTCCACCCCTTGTCCCCTCTTAAAAAGCAAAACTCTCCGAGAATCGGATACATAACTGCCGTTTGTATTGATATTGAATTTAAAACAGGTAAGTGTTTTCTGTATGTGCGAAACCGCACATACGAAGAATTAGGAGAATAAAACTTAAAACGGTTTTATAGTAGTTTTATTCTTAATTCAGGTACGCGTCGCTCTCAGCCTTGATGATCGAGTAACACTGGCAAGCACTGTCCTCAAGGAGACCTCGATTGAGAATCGTAATCATGCCTCGGGTGTAACGAATCATCTTTCCGGTTTGGAGAATACCAGCTGCTTTATTAACCCCTTCACGTCTAACTCCCAGCATGTTGGACATAAATTCCTGGGTTAGCCGAAACTCATCAGTGCCCAGTCGATCGCTAGTCATCATTAACCATCGCGCGAGTCGCGTGTTCACTGAATGAAACTGGTTGCAGGCTGACGACTGAGAGACCTGTGCCAGAAGCGAGTGGCTATAGCGATGCAAGAGTCGATGAAAAGAAGTCAGGCGATTCGATTCCTGCCGCATTGCCGCAGCCGACAAAC
>DATIBX010000044.1:0-4363 GCA_035457105.1 Pyrinomonadaceae bacterium | reverse complement strand
TTCGGCTGCGCTGCTTTTCTTTCTTGGCGTGATTTTGCAACGCGTCAGACCAGAACTACATACATCGGGATTGCAAATGTTGGCCTGGGGTTTCTTCGTGAGTACCGTGCTGGTCCACCATGCCATTTACAGCGTTAACTCCATTGGCCATTTTCTGGGAAGCCGGCGCTTCGATAGCACAGACACCAGTCGGAATAACTTGTTTGTGGCGCTCCTTACATTTGGCGACGGATGGCACAATAATCATCATTATTATCAGCGGTCAGCGCGACACGGCTTTTACTGGTGGGAAATCGACTTAACTCACTACACACTCAAAGGCCTTTCGTACCTCGGTATCGTTTGGGATTTGCATAAACCACCCGAACGGATCTACGCAAAAGCCTCGCTCGAAAAAACGCGACTAAGCACGTTACCTTCGCTAGCGAAGTTAAAAGGCGACTCAGTTCTTAACGCATCCGAGTAGAGATTATCTGTGAGTCAACACAAAACAAGAACTCTCGTTGCCTTACTCCTGGTTATTGGCTTGTTTGTGGCGTTGCGATTGTCGCTGAAGGTAAGTGAAAAAGAAGTCAGAGCAGCCGCGACCCGGTTTGCATTTTCACGTTCGACTCTTCCGGAACTTCCGGGTCCTCCGATTCGCACGCAACGGTTGGTCCATCCCAGTCTAAAACGAGTTTCAGCTTTCGTTTCAACAGTCGGCGCCGCCGTCGCTCTTAATGACATGGACGGCGATGGCGTTTCCAACGATGCCTGCTACATCGATACGAAAACGGATCAGATCATCATTACACCTGTCCCGGGAACCGGAAATCGTTACTCACCATTTGCTCTCATTCAGGAACCTTTTTTCGATCGCGACAGGATGGCTCCCCTCGGCGTGCTTCTCTCAGACGTAACCGAAGATGGCCACGTCGATGTGATCGTTTATTACGCAGGGCGAACACCATTGCTGTTTCTATGGAAGCCATCAAGTAGCTCTTCCCTAAATGTTTCCAATTACGTCGTTCACGATATTTTTCCAAAAGAGATCTGGATGACCGGAGCTGCAACTACCGCCGACCTTGATGGCGATGGACATCTCGATCTCATCTTTGCCAACTACTTCAAAGATGGATCGGATTTATACAACCCCGCTGGTACGGGCAGTGTCTCGATGCCCGAATCGTTTTCGCATGCTGCTAACGGCGGCGGCGAGCGCATCTACCGCTGGACTTCTTCCACATCCGGCGACAATCCAAATGTGACTTACGAAGAAGTACGAGACGCTCTTCCTGATGGTGTTGGCGGAGGATGGGGTCTCGCCGTTGGCGCCTATGATCTCGATGGCGACTTACTGCCGGAATTGTACGTCGCCCACGACTTTGGACCAGATCGTCTTTTTTGGAATAGATCGACGCCCGGACAAATTCGCTTTGCTTTGCTGGAAGGCCAACGACGCTTTGCGACGCCGAAATCCTATGTGCTTGGGCGCGACTCGTTCAAAAGCATGGGCGTGGATTTCGCTGACTTGAACGATGATGGCGTTCCCGACATTTACGTCAGCAACATTACCGAGCCCAAAGGACTGCAAGAGAGTCAAATGCTTTTCCTCAGTACCGGTGAGATCACCAGGATGCGAGAAGGCATCGCTCCTTACGTTAACCGTGGTGAACCGCTCGGCTTGTCCGACAGCGGTTGGGCCTGGGACGCTAAACTCGACGACTTCGACAACGACGGCATACCCGAAGCACTTCAGGCGACCGGATTTATTAAAGGATCGTCGAACGTCTGGCCAGAGATACAAGAGCTCGCCACCGCTAATGACGTAGTCATCTCAAATGTGTCGACTTCCTGGCCCAAGATAGAAGCAGGCGCCGATCTTGCCGGAAACAATCAGAACCCTTTCTTCGTGCGAGTCGGTGATCACTATGTGGATATCGCGAAGCAGATAGGGTTTGGCGAAGATTACGTAAGCCGTGGAATCGCGATCGGTGATGTAGACCTCGATGGCTCGCTCGACCTGATAGTTTCAAACATGTGGGGCCCGGCAAGTTACTACCACAATGAGCATCCGGTTGCGTGCGCATCCCTTAGTCTCAATTTACTTCTACCGGTTTCGCGAGAATATTCAGGCGAGACGATTGTCTACGAGGGTAAACAGCGATCGGGGATTGCAGGCCGCGCAGCAGTTGGCGCCGCTGTAACTGTCACCCGATCCGATGGCAAGGTATTAACTCGCCAAGTCGATGGTGGGAATGGCCACAGTGGAAAACGAAGCCCGGAACTTCACTTTGGCTTGGGCGATTTTCAGGGCAGTGTCAGGGTTGAAATCCGCTGGCGTGATCAGCAAGGACAAGTTCATCGGCAGTTCCTCAACTTAAAACCCGGTAGATACACAGTTCTATTAGGTTGGGCCAAACCAGGAGTGTTGTCATGAGCGCGCGCCCCAATATGAGATTGGCCGCGCTAAGACGATTCGCCGTCACGATCACCGTCTTAAACCTGCTCGGTCGCACCATACTCGGTTTCGAGAATTCCTGGGCACAAATGTTTGTCGCGATTTTGACCGCTTACCTCACAGAGATCATTCTGGAGATCGTCGATGTTAGGGCCAATAAGAAGGCGCCACGATTCGCGGGAGGCGTAACGACCTTCATCGATTTTCTTCTCCCTGCCCACATTTCCGGGATGGCGGTCTCGATGTTGTTGTATTGCGGCGACCTGCTTCTGCCATTCGCTTTTGCTTCGGCGGTTGCCATCGCCTCAAAAGCGTTGTTGACCGTTAAAGTGAATACCTCGGAGCGTCATTTTCTCAACCCGTCCAACACAGGAATCGCGCTGACGGTTTTCTTGTTCCCTGCTCTTGCGCCGATCATGCCGTGGCAATTTACCGAAGGTCTGTCGAGCAATTGGAGTAGTGCCTTTGCCGTAATCGTTATCGTCCTCGGCACGTACATGAATTGGTATTACGCCAAACGCATGCCCCTCGTGCTTGCCTGGGTATTAGCGTTTGCGATTCAGGGTGTACTCCGCTGCCTGATAAACGGGATTCCGTTGATTGTCGGCCTGGTGCCGATAACGGGTGTGAGTTTCCTTCTCTTCACTTTCTACATGATCACGGATCCGGGAGCGACACCAAGCGATAAGCGCGAACAGGTGATCTTCGGGATCTCAACCGCTGTGGTCTATTGCTTACTGGTTCTCGCACATATCGGATTCGCCTTCTTCTATGCGTTGTTTATTATCTCGTTCTGCCGCGGTCTGTTCCTTTATCTCAGGCAGATGCGCCCCAAGCAGCAAGAAATCGTGATATAAAGACGCCCATGGCTCTGAGCTTGATCGTTCTTTTGTTTTTGCTCCTGCCTCTTCCTTTCAATTCGCAACAGGACGCAACATTAGGACAACGTTATGAGGCGGCCCAGGGGTTAGCGCGCGCAGGTAAACTTGCCGAAGCAGAGACTGAACTCAAGGCAATTCTGGCGGCGGAATATCGCAGACTCAACCGAATCTATGCAGCGTTGTTCAATCGTGAACGAGCGCTCGAGGCCGCCGAGGCCGTTGCCAGTTATCAATCACAGGACAGCGATCTGCTGATTGAATTGGCCTCGGCTTATCTGGAGGCAGCACAGTTTGATAAAGCTCTCGACCCTCTCCTCAAAGCTGCCAAACTTCAACCAAACAACGCGGACGTCCATAAGGCTTTGGGAAGAACCTACTTTGCTCTGGCCGATTACGAAAAATCTGCCAGTGCACTAGAAGAAGCGGTAAAGCTTGACCCGAAAGACTTCAACTCCAGTTTCACTCTCGCGATTACGTATCTACAGCAACGCCAGTTTACTAACGCAAGGCGCGTTTTTGATCGGATGATTGCTCAGTTTGGTCAGCATCCGCAGATTCACATTGCCATCGGCAGAGCATTTCGTGAAGCCGGCCGTTTACCGGAAGCAATCGAAGAGTTCAAAAAAGCTATCGCTTTGAATTCAAAGTTTCCGAGTGCCCACTACAATCTGGGTTTAGCATATCTTTGGAATGAAGGCGCCTCCGCAGTGG
Source organism: Pyrinomonadaceae bacterium (assembly GCA_035457105.1). Taxonomy (GTDB): domain Bacteria; phylum Acidobacteriota; class Blastocatellia; order Pyrinomonadales; family Pyrinomonadaceae; genus PSRF01. The sequence continues at coordinate 331 of DATIBX010000044.1, read as the reverse complement.
CCAGTGCTGAGGAAGAGTTCAAGATTGAGTTAGTTGCAAATCCAAACGACTTCTTCAGCAACTACTATCTCGGAATCACATACATCTTTCAAAGAAAATGGGAACCAGCACTTGAGTTCTTGAAGACAGCCTCTAGAATTCAGCCGAACAATCCCGATCCTTATTTCCAACTCGGCCAAGTCTATCAGGAGTTACAAAAGCACGATCTCGCAATAGACGTGCTCAAGAAAGCTATTGCCTTGAATCCGAATTTGGCCCACAACAAGTTTCAGGTGACGACTGCACATTACCGGCTCGCACAGTCTCTTCTCCAGACAGGACAGACCGAAGC
>DATIBX010000043.1:0-2945 GCA_035457105.1 Pyrinomonadaceae bacterium | reverse complement strand
GTCGTCGTATGAACAGCTCGAACCCGATAACGAAAGTCGTACTTATAAAGGATTCGGTGGATTTTCGGCGGCGCGGTTGAGGTCGCGCTGAAGGTCAGCAATGGAATCGAGAATCGGCAAAAAATTGTGACCAAACTCTGTCAGATGATATTCCACACGCGGAGGAATTTCCGGGTAGACCACGCGGTCCAATATACCCAGTTCCACCATTCGCCGAAAATAGTAATTCTGGACCTTCGGAGTAAGACCTTCGAGCGCACGCTCAATCGCACCCGGTCTGTTCACACCTTGTCGAATCAACCCCAAAATGCGTAAGGACCACTTGCAACCAAACACCGCTTCCACGGTCGCTGCTACATCATGAGGGGCGGCTAATTTTTTTTCTGGGAGATTCCCCATTTCTTTCACAAAAGTAACCCCACTAACAAAAAAGTGCTCTCTTGTATGACTTTTCAACCAGGCGCATTATTCCCTTTGCGCCCTAACAAATCAATTTTTGACAGGGCTTCTGGCCCGAAGAACTGAAAGGGAAAGATGGAGATATGAGCTTAAAAGATAAGGTAGTTATTATCACCGGTGGCGGCACCGGCATTGGTGCAGACGCCGCACGTGGTTTCAATCAAGCGGGAGCCAAAGTGGTGCTCAACGGTCGGCGCGAGGATGTGCTTGCAAAAACGGCGCTGAGTATAGATCCAACCGGCAAAAATGTTCTTTACGTAGCGGGTGACATCGGCAGTACAGAGACAATTCAACGCGTCGTCGGAACTGCTATTTCACGATTCGGTGGCATAGACGTGTTGTTCAACAACGCCGGCGTGTTCAAATCCACTTCGTTTCTTGATGTAACCCACAAAGAGCTCGACGATTACTTCAATCTGATGCGCGGTTACTTCGCCCTGACTCAAAGCGTGGTTCCGGAAATGAGGAAGCGTGAGAAGGGTGCGATCATCAGTGTTGGCTCCATTTGGGCTTTGCAGGGGATCGGAGCCACACCTTCCACCGCACCGTCAATGGCCAAGGGTGGCATTCACTCGTTTACTCGTGCGCTGGCGATTGAATTGGCAGCAGAAAACATTCGTGTGAATGCTATCGCACCGGCGGTGGTGGAAACGCCGATATTTGATCCGCTGATGTCTGCGGAACAACTCGCGTCTTTCAACTCGTTTCACCCAATTGGACGGAATGGAATGCCGCACGACATTACATCATCAGTGTTGTTTCTGGCAGACGACGCACTCTCCGGTTGGATCACGGGAGTTGTATTGCCGGTAGATGGTGGCGTGACCGCAGGACGAAATTGAAACACGATCTCTGTGTTAGTCAGTACCGAAACGCGGTAGCGTCGGGTCAGTCTCGCAAATCAGCAAACTCCAACTACGGCGAGACTGGCCCGAATTCGGATTATCGACAATTTCTTGTTCGTGTTGTTTAGCGTGATTTCGTGCATCGCCCGTTACGCTCCCAGAAAAGTGATCCACGAAGTCACCCGAACTAACACCAACCAGGCCTATTCAAAGTTGGGACAGATCCGGAGAGCGTTTATGCCAATCTGTAGCCTGCTCAAGAATGTGGGCAAACGCCAATACCCTTCCTTCGCCGAAGCGTGGGCCAGCGATTTGCAAACCGATAGGCAATCCAGCCTTGGTGAAACCACATGGAATAGAGATTGTCGGCAACCCGTATGCATTGAAAGGCCGCGTATTGCGCAGCCATACTTCACCTGCCGGCGCCGGCGCCATCTTCGAGGCTTGTTCGATCGTGATCGGCGGTACCGGAGTGGTTGGTGTAATTAACAAGTCGACTTCGGCAAACACTTCGTTAACCGTGCGTCGCACACGTTCAAGCGCGAAACGATCCTCAACGTACGCAACTTTGTCGGCTGTCGCAGCCTGGGCCAGTCGCTCTCGCATCCATGGAAGATACAGCTCAGGAGAGTCGGCATAGTACTTTTTATGCACGGCGTAAACTTCGGGCGCCTGCACCGCAGTAGGCACTGAAGGTAGCTCGACTTCGATGACTTGCGCCGACATATTGCAAATAACTTTCAGACTCTCGTTTATTGCCAACTCAATTTCCTGATCGAGGTCTCTAAAGAAGGGGTGACGGACCACGCCAATTCGGAAGTCAGTCTTATTGCGCAAGACGTATTGCCCGTAGGCTTCCGTGGGCCAATCGACAGAAGTGACATCATGGACGTCGTAACCAGCAATCACTTCCAGCATTAGGGCGCTGTCCCTCACGTTACGACATAGTGGTCCGATATGATCCAGTGACCATGAAAGCGGAAACACTCCGCGCGTACTGACGCGACCATAGGTTGGCTTGAGGCCTACGATGCCGCAAAAAGCTGCCGGCTCGCGAACTGAGCCACCGGTGTCCGAGCCGATTGCCCCAAAGCACATACCTGCGGCCACCGCGGCTGCAGAGCCACCCGAAGAACCTCCGGCGATATGGTTGGGGTTCCAGGGATTGTGCACCGCACCGAAATAACTCGAAACGCTTGTCCCTCCATAGGCGAACTCCTGCAAATTCTGCTTACCGATCAGGACTGCACCTGCGTCTTTCAGGCGCCGCACCACCTCCGCATCTTCAGTCGGAACGCGGTCCGCAAATAACTCGCTGCCGCACGTTGTGCGCGTTCCCGCCGTATCAATCAGATCTTTCAAGCCGATTGGAATGCCGTGCAGTGGTCCACGCCAGTGACCGCGCTGAATCTCGTCTTCGGCCACGCGCGCCTGGGCCATCGCAGCCTCATCGGTGACGGTGATGAAAGCATTGAGCACCGGATTGAGACTCTCAATGCGATCGAGGCAGGCTTTGGTGAGCTCCACCGGGGAGATCGTTTTTGGGCGCAGTAACTCCGCCGCTTCGCTGATACTGAGTTCAAGCATTTGTTGGTTCAGGATTCAGGCATTGTAGCGAAAGAGCGAGATAACGTTAAATCA
>DATIBX010000042.1:0-4431 GCA_035457105.1 Pyrinomonadaceae bacterium | reverse complement strand
AAGGCAGATATTTTTGGAATCAGAGATCTGAAGAAGGACTAAAGAAAGGGGTAGCAGCTTTTCAACGCGCTACCGAGATCGATCACAATTTCGCACTGGCATATTCTGGTCTCGCCGATTCTTACACCACCCTTGGCTATTTCAGCTACATCTCTCCTACTCAGGCTTTTCCGGTCGCCAAGAACTATGCTTTGCGAGCGCTCGAACTTGATCCAGCGCTTGCAGAACCTCATGCGTCACTGGCGTACGATAAGTTCTACTTCGATTGGGACTGGTCGGGCGCTGAAACTGAATTCAAACGCGCGATCGCTTTGAATCCTGGTTACGCTACTGCGCACCAGTGGTACAGCATCTATCTGCTATCAGCCGGGCGTCCCAACGAAGCGTTTCAGGAGATCTACCTGGCCCGTCAATACGATCCTCTGTCGCTTTCCATCAATACCGATATAGGGTTTCATTATCATTACAATCGACAGTACGACGAGGCACTCAAACAATTAACCACAGTACTTGCCATGAAAAAAGATTTTCCCCTCGCGCATCTTTGGCTAGGTCGATCCTATCAACAGCTTGGACGATATGATGAGGCGCTCGCAGAGTTTCGCCAGATTCAGGACGCCTTCCATGGCTGGCCCGTTTCGATTGCTGCTTTGGGGTTTGTTAATGCGATTTCCAATCACAAGCTTGAGGCCGAAAAGGCACTAAGAGAGTTAGAAAACTTATCCAAGCAAAAGTATGTCAGTGCCTATGCTGTAGCACTAGTTTACGCGGGCCTCGGCAACAAGGACCAAGCCTTCCAATGGTTAAATAAAGCCTTTGACGAAAGATCGCACTGGTTGGTGTGGTTGAAGCTAGACCCTCGTTGGGATGGACTCCGAGGAGATTCCAGATTTGACGACCTCGTCAAACGCATGCACTTTGCCGGTGCTTGATCAGTCGGAAAGACACCGGAAAATCAGCGCGACGGGTGCAAACAAAGAAACTCTTGCGGCAGTTCAGTAGTGACCCTGGCGAAAAACCCTACATACAAACCGGAGAAATGATGAAGTCGGTGCAAAAGCCGTCAACCATTTGTCCTTTGGTCAGAGCTGCGTATGGCTTGACATCTTTGCTCTTATCTCCCACCACCTTGCACAACCTGGTCAATTAGAGGTGATGCTGGGAAGTTGTGCTGGGAGGATTGGTCATTAGAGGTTTCTCGCACAGATTGCGCATTACTAGATGGACCGAGAATAGCAGGATGCCCGTGGCCAGTGCCAGATCTGCGTTGTTCACCATACAAAATGGAGGCCACGACCAGCTCTTGATAGACCAAACTAGGAGACGCTATGAAACAAATCCATGCGGGCCTTGTCTGTCTAATAATAGTCATTCTTGCAGGCCAGGCAACTTTTACGCAGCAGCTTCGTAAACCTGATTTTCGACTTGCTCCAATCGGTCGCCCATCGGTTGATCAACGACAGATAAGCGTTCCCACCAGCTTGTTGGCGCTCACCGCTGCAAACCAACAACCTGGAAGACAATTGAGATCCGAAGCGCCTGGCCGGAGGCTGGTTGATGGTACAAGCCAACTGAAAGCTCGTCAGGAACAGCGGGGCGAACGAGCGCAACCAGGGTTGAATGGGGTCACGATTCCATACTGGTCCGACAATCTCACCTACCAGGGCCTGGATTTTACGTACAGGATGGTTGGCACTGATCCGAAAAAGGGATCAAGAATAACCGTAATCCCAACTGAGATCATTCCCTATCGATTCATCTTTCCCGACGGTCAAGTCTTTGATGCCAGCACCGACGTAGTGGACGGTCAGACGGCAATCCAGGGCATCATCAATTCACCCATTTTTCAAAACTATGACTTCGTTTTAGGAGGAACTTCGGTAGGTAAGACGCAATATGGCGATGCCTTTCAAAGGGCTAACTTTTGGAACTCAGTCTCAACTTCCAGCAAAGACTATCACGTGCGCTTGGGCCAACCAACGGTGCTACCTACTCAGACAATCGTAGTTCCCGATGGTGCAGGTTTCTATTATTACGACCCTTTCCTTAACATCACTATCCCGTTTGTGAAATACAGCTTCTTTTTGGCGCAAGAGAAAGCAATCCGGGCAGACTTACGGATTTCTCCCCAAACATTGCCGATTGCAGTTTGGGGTGGCGTTGTACCCGAGAGCAGCTCAGCTCCGGGGTTTCCTGGAGCGTCTGCCTGGCATGGTGTTGAAAACGCAAACGGAGGAGTGCTCACCTTTATCGGTGCCAGTTACGGCGCCTGGGGCTTTCACGACGTTTATCCGCTGAGCCATGAGGTTGCCGAATGGATAGACGATCCCTTCGTCGACAATTACACGCCGGGATGGAATATTCCATTCATAATTCCCGACGAACGATGCGATAGTGGCTCAATCGCGAGTGGGCTGTTGGAAGCTGCTGATCCTGTCGAATTCTTCGACGAGGCAGAAGTCGCTTTGCCGGGTGCTGCTTATGACTATCATGTTACCGAAGCTATGTTCATCGACTTCTACACGAGGTCTTCCCAATCACGTTCCGTCAATGGGCAGTACAGTATGTTTGAGATCGGCGCACCTTTTGGACTATCGACTGGACCATCATCACCCTGCGTGGGCAGCGTTCAAGCGGCTGAAATGTACATCGAGTTTCCAGGGGCGACGCTGACTGCAGCAAATGGAATCAATAATCATGAAGACGTGGTCGGCGCCTATCTGGATCAACAACAACATACCCACGGATTCCTCTGGAGGCAGGGAACTTTTACTCCAGTGGACTATCCCGGCGCAACAACAACGCTTCCGGTGCAAATTAATGATTCGGGCCTGGTAGTCGGTTATTTTGTAGACCAGTCTGGGTTCCCTCATGGATTCCTGTATGGCAGTGGACAATGGACCAGGATTGATTACCCTGGTGCAACAGATTCACTCCCTCTGGGGATAAACTCAGCCGGCGATATTGTCGGCGCGTATGATGTGACACAACCGATTACGCATGGTTTTGTGTTACGAAACGGGTTATTCAAGCGAGTGGATACTCCCTTTGGTCAGCAGGCAGAAGTTACTGCCATCGATAACGTCGGAAGGATGATAGGTTCTGCATGGGACGATAGTTTTAACGGCCCCTATTCAGGTTTTATTGGTCTAAACAACAACTTCACTGTCTTAAATATGCCCCGTGCTCAGTTCACCTACCCGTTTGACTTGAACAGTAATGGAATGATCGTCGGACGTTTTGACAATGGTGTTGAGCCTTATCAATCCGGTTTTGTCTACCTATTCGGCTATCTCCATGAGGTCAACTCCGGGCGTTCGATCACATTCGTCGACGGTAATAATGATCGAAATGAAATTGTCGGAATGGGTTTTGATTTCAGCGTGGGAAGGTGGAAAGGATATATCGGACAGTTGCCAATTCACGTTGGTAATTGAGAGCGATTAGTTAGTCGGCGCAATTGCGTCACGCGGCGGTCATTTCAGTTCGCAACCACGCACGGGCAAACGCCCAATCACGCATCACTGTACCAGGAGATACCTCTAACACTGCGGCGGTCTCTTCGATGCTGAGTCCGCCAAAAAAACGGAGCTCCACAATCTTTCCCTTGCGCTCATCAATTGCCTCGAGCCGTTGTAAAACATCGTCCAATGCAGCCACATTTTCCGCCTGTTGTTGGATTACAGTACTTGCGTCGTCCAAGGGGACTTGAATAAAACTCCCGCCACGTTTGGCGGCGTTTCGCTTGCGGGCGTCGTCGACCAAAATGCGCCTCATTATTCGTGCGGCAATACCGAAAAAGTGAGCACGGCCCTGCCAACGAATCTGCGGCTGATCCACTAGACGGAGGTACGCTTCGTTGATCAGAGCGGATGTCTGGAGAATGTGGCCCGCACTTTCGCGCCTCATGTGTTCGTGAGCAAGTCGGTGGAGTTCGTGATGGACCAGAGGCATAAGTTTGGCAAGCGCGTTCTCATCCCCCTCACTCCATTCCTGTAAGAGCTGTGTGACCTGATGTTGTGCCTGCGTCATTAGAGATTCCCTGACAAATTTGCGCATTAGTACTTAGGGGAGAATAACAAATTCACCCTATTTAGAAGCAATACTGTGATTGAGGACTAATTTCCGCACATCCACAACTCAAGACAGTCGACACTTGCTTATCACCGTGGGAAACTTATGAAAATATTCACGCAACGCACGCTTACACTGTTAGTTCTGATAAGTCTGTTAGGCTCGGCTTCACAGGTTGCAGCCAGTCAGCCCAACTTTATTGCACTGCACCCCGGTCAGTTTCAGCAGATTGATCAGAATCTGCCGGTAAACATCGTGTTTGTTGGGTACCACCCTGGCAGCGGTCCACGCGATATTCAGGAAGGTGACTTTCGATCGGTGCTTCCGCAGACGTATCGATCCATCAACCGAGTCCCA
>DATIBX010000041.1:0-6608 GCA_035457105.1 Pyrinomonadaceae bacterium | reverse complement strand
TACATCTGCGACCGCGATGGGTACAACCTCAGACCGCTCACCTCGAGAGCGGGTTTGATCTCTTTCTATTTCGCGTGGGCACCTGATGGTCATGCGAGTGTTGCTTTGGCTTGCAAGGAAGCCGAGTGGACCGCTCGCGAGCGTCAATACAAATTGCCCGCTGGTAGGCCGCGACTTATCGGTTCAGATGGACAGGAAAGATTGCTTGACGACCAGCTTACTGAAGCACTGCCAGTTTGGTCGCCTGACGCTTCAAAAGTGGCGACTGCTTTCGACTCGGACATAGCAATCTACGACGCCGCGACCGCGAAGCCAACCCAGGCAAGATTGCGGCTACAGGACGCATTGCTTACAGCCTCGGTCGCTTATGAACAAAAGACCGGCAACAAAGCCGTTCCGAATCCTAAAAGTGGTGCAGCCACTCCCACTCCGACTACTGAAAATGCCTCGATTCAATCAGGCGTCCCAGCATCATTTAACCCGATTGTCAGACTCGAATGGCCCTCTCCCGAGCGACTGTATTTTCAGACCGCGTTTGTCCGTTTGATGCCCAACGAGGCAATCAATACTTTTCAACGCTGGCATTTGCTCAGCTTGAGCGCACAGGCCGCCATCCTAAAATAAATCTGCCAGGATTCCGACTTAAGCACGTTGGGTTGGTATACTCACATCTTCCCTTACGTGTTAAATCGGGTAGTCAATGAACAATCGCAAACGAGTAGTAGTTTCCTCAAACACCGCGGCACGCCTTCAAGCTGCAGCTGGATGGACAGAATCTCACTCTAATAGCTCTGAACTGCTCGTCATCGGTCACTCGATCGAAGCCGCCGCAAACTTTTGCTTATCGATAGCGAGCGGTCGTGACGCTCTTTTTGGAACACGTCGTTTGACGCTGATTAGCCTTGCAGCCCGACTCGCTCAGCGCTCGTTGGCCCACGCTGAAATTGTGCCCGCTACTTCGCTCTCCTTCAACGGAATAGTGGCAAGGGCGATTTACCTGCTGAACGAGGAAAACAAGCTCACCTATTTTGCACCGGTGGCTACCAAACCGGGGTTCCCGATCGCAGTCGCACGCACGTTGGAAGAGTTGCGGATGAATGCTGTCAGCGCTGAAGTTCTTAGCTCGTTGCCCAGGGGTGGCAAAGACTTGGGCAAAATTGCGCGGGTTGTCGAGGCCGAGTTGGACGACTCGAGAATCGCCGACCGAGCAAGAGTCTTTCAGGCGGCTCTCGATTCGATCTCGGCCCAACAAAACTCGGAATACCTGGGATTGCCGACGCTCTTGCTGGACGTTTGCATCCGCAGCCAATTGGAGATCGAGTTGGTAAGAGCACTCGTAGCTCAGTCGCCAGATGTGCTGGTCACCGCGCCACTCGGCGATGAGAGAACAATCGGCCTGGTCGAGCAGGCTTTGGAGTCGGAGCGCGAGGTGATCCAGATCGCAGATGGACCAACAAACTCGCTTAGTCGCTTGCAAAGATTTCTCTTCGAATCGCCTCAGTCAGTCGCTGAACTTGATGAAACTGTAGATCTGCAAAATTGGCCCGGCGAACCACGAGAGTGTATTGAGATCGTCAGAAGTATCCAGCAGCAAGCAGCACGAGGAGTTCCTTTCGATCAAATGGCGATCTTTTTGAACTCGCCGGGCGAATATCGTTCGTTTCTTGAAGAAGCGTTTCGACGGGCAAATATTCCTGCTTATTTCTCTCATGGTTCGACCGCACCGGATCCTGCCGGCCGAGCCCTCCTGGCGCTACTTGCTTGCGCGGCTGATGGTCTCTCAGCCGGACGGTTCGCAGAATATCTTTCACTCGGACAAGTACCCGACCAGGTAAAAAACAACGACCTCGAAATATTGTGGGAACCACCAGAAAACGATTTGCTACCAGTCTCCGAGTCTGACAGTGAACCTGAAACACCGCCGCCAGGCTCCCAATCAATACCGCTATTTGATGAACCTCAACGTCAGACTGTGATCGAAGGAGCGCTGCGGGCGCCATCACAGTGGGAAAAGCTTCTCGTCGATTCGGCTGTTATCGGGGGCAAGGAACGCTGGAAACGCAGACTTAAAGGACTTGAAAAAGAGCTGAACCTTCGTCTTGAGGAGGTAGCCCCTGAAGAAGAAGCGCAGGTCGCATCGATTAAAAAGCAATTGCAGGATCTCAAGAGTCTCAGTGAATACGCGCTTCCACTCATCAAACGCCTTTCGGAGTTTCCAGACAAGGCAAGTTGGGGAACATGGTTACAACACCTGCGTGAGCTGGCCGTCAACTCCCTGCGTCAACCTGCAGAGGTACTGGCTACTCTCGCCGAGTTAGAACCAATGAGTCCGGTTGGTCCAGTAGATCTATACGAGGTTCAGCTGGTCCTTGGACCAAAACTCAGGGAGCTTTCAGTGCAGCCGCTCCAGCGCCGCTACGGTTGCGTTTTTGTCGGCACTGCAGAGCTGGCCAGGGCGCTTTCATTCAAAATCGTTTTTGTTCCCGGTTTGGCAGAACGCATCTTTCCCAGGAAGGTAGTAGAAGATCCAATCCTGCCTGACGAGCAACGCAGGAAAAGCGGTTCGTTGACAGTGAACCTGAGAAAAGATCGGCTGGACCTGGAAAGACTCTCGTTGCGATTGGCAATAGGTGCAGCGAGCGAACGAGTCTATCTTTCATACCCCCGCATTGACGTTCAGCAGTCACGCCGTCGCGTCCCTTCATTTTACGCGCTCGAAACTTTGCGAGCAGCGGAGGGCGTCCTGCCCGGACTCGAAGAGATATCGGCTCGTGCAGAATCGAAGACTCGAGCTCGTTTGGGGTGGCCCGCTCCAGAGCGTTCAGACGAAGCTATCGATGAGGCTGAGTATGACCTGGCGTTGCTCGCGAACCTGCTGACACAAGCTCCCGACGAAGCAATCGGGAGCGCTCACTACCTGCTATCGGCAAACGAACATCTCGCCCGCGCACTGCGGGCTCGCAGCCGTCGCTGGTTACGTCGCTGGACCCCCAACGACGGTTTGGTAGAGCCTGACGAACTGGCCCGGGAGAGTCTTGCGAACCAACAATTTTCCACGCGCTCATTTTCGGCCACTGCATTGCAAAACTATGCAAACTGTCCATACCGCTTCTTTCTCAGTGCGGTGCTCCGTCTGGAACAACGTCAGGAACCAGCAGCCATTGAACTGATCGATCCTCTGACGCGAGGCTCACTCTTTCACGAGACACAGTTCGAAGTATTAACGACTCTCAAAGCTAAAAACTTACTACCATTGCAAGCTGACTCACTCAACGAAGCCTTTGCGTTGGTCGATCTTTCGCTCGATCGTCTTGCGGGCGAGCTTGAAGATCAACTTGCTCCAGCCATTCCGCGAGTGTGGCAGGACGGAATCAACTCAATACGGGCCGATCTGCGCGAGTGGCTGCGCCGCTCGAGTACCGCAAACGAATGGGTCCCGGAAAAGTTCGAACTGTCGTTTGGACTGTCAGATCGTGGTCCACGCAATTCCGATCCAGCCAGTATTAAAGAGCCGGTAGAAGTAATGGGTGATCTTAAGCTGCGTGGATCAATCGACCTCGTTGAACGCGCCGCGAATGGCAATTACCGAGTAACTGATCACAAGACCGGAAAAGCAAGAGCTGCGAGAGGAACCGTTGTGGGCGGAGGCAAATACCTGCAACCGCTCTTATATGCATTGGCCTGTGACAAATTACTCAGCATGCGAGTTGAGTCTGGCCGTCTCTATTACTGCACAGCCGATGGCGGATATGAGGAGAGAGTCGTTTCTCTGAATGACGAAAATATCCAGGTCATCACAACAGTATTGATTGCCGTCCGTCAGGCGTTGGCTGATGGTTTCTTGCCGGCGGCTCCTGAGGAGGGAGCGTGTGTGTGGTGTGATTTTCTGGCTGTTTGTGGCGGCCTTGAAGAAATCCGCACCAAGCGTAAACCCGCCGATAAACTGGTCCAACTAAAAGTCGTACGAGGATTGCCGTAAATGGAGCCACGCAAACAATCACTCGCCGACCAGGCAGCCCGGGATCGGATCTGTAATGATCTCGACACGTCGTTGGTTGTAGAGGCAGCTGCCGGGACCGGAAAAACCAGCGCTCTGATAAGTCGCATTCTTTCAGCCGTCAGTTCGGGACGGGTAACTCTCGATCGCCTTGTTGCGGTGACCTTTACTGAATTCGCAGCCGGCGAACTAAAGCTGAGACTACGAGGGGAGCTTGAGCGCGCGGCCAGGGACCAGAAATCTACGGCCCAACAGGTTTCGCTGCTGGAAAAAGCAATCAGCGAATTGGAAGAAGCTCGTATTGGCACTATCCATTCGTTCTGCTCTGACTTGTTGCACGAACATCCGGTTGAAGCAGGAATCGATCCGCTGTTTGAAGTTGCGCCCGAGGACCGCGCCGGACCACTTTTTGAACTCGCCTTCGAACGCTGGTTTGAGCAACAACTGGCCCAACCGGGCGTCGCCGTCAAGAGAATTTTACGACGAGTACCACGGAAGGAATGGAGTGGTAAACGGAGCGGCACGTTAACGCGCCGGCCCAGCGATAATGGACCGAAAAGGATGCTGCGCGCGGCAGCCTGGTCGCTTGCAGCTGAACGAGACTTTTCAGCCCCCTGGCAGGAGCCGGAAAATTTCGATCGACTCGCCGAGATTGATAGCCTCATCGAGGAAATGAATGAACTGGGATCATGGTCCGATAAAGGTGATCCCGAGCAGTGGTTTACCAAATCACTTCAATTCCTAAAACGATTTGTTTCAGATATCACTCGTCTGGAAGCCCTGGGCCAGAAACGTGATTACGATGGTATCGAAGCCCGGCTATTCGGCATGCTTCCGTCATGGAAAGCAAAAAATTACCGCGCATATTTCGTTCATGATGACTTTCCCAAAGATGAACTACTCGAGCGACGTGACGCGCTGAAAGAGAGAGTGCAACGATTCGTGAATCTTGCCGGCGCGGAACTTGCGCCCCGTTTGCGAAACGAGCTCTGGAGCGTCGTCGACGAATTCGAACGCCTAAAAGATCGAGCCGGCTACATCGATTTCCTCGACCTGCTGTTGCGAGCCAGAAATCTCATCAGGGACAACGAGCGCGTCCGTGCAGAATTGCAACAACGCTTCACGCACATTTTTGTCGATGAATTTCAAGATACGGATCCACTCCAGGCAGAAATTCTGATGCTGCTGGCCGCTGACGATCCGAGCGAGCGTGATTGGCGCCAGTCACAACCCGTTGGTGGCAAGTTATTCATCGTCGGCGATCCAAAACAGTCAATCTATCGCTTTAGGCGAGCGGATGTGGCGTTGTACCAGGAAGTAAAACACCAGGTGGTGAATTCCGGCGGCGCACTTGTAGAACTGAATGTTAGTTTCCGTTCGGCACCAGAGATTCAGGACGCTGTTAACGGAGCCTTTGCTCCCATCATGTCTGAATCTTCGACTCAGGCCCAGTACGTTCCGCTACTGCCATTCAAACAAACTATCGGCGAACAACCGGCGGTGATTGCTCTGCCGGCTTCACAGCCCTACGGCGATTTTGGCAAGTGCGTCGATTGGAAAATCGAGAAATCACTGCCTGAAGATGTCGCGGGATTCATCGATTGGTTGACTAACGAAAGCGGCTGGACCGTTACGGAACGGGAACGGCCAGAAGTGAGGGTCCCTGTCGAGCCACGACACGTTTGCCTGCTCTTCAGGCGCCTGCGTCACTATGCGACTGACGTCACAAGACCTTATGTAGAAGCTCTCGAAGCGCACCGCGTACCACACCTATTGGTAGGTGGCAGTTCGTTCCATTCCCGAGAAGAGATTGAAGCCATACGCAACGTACTGACCGCCGTCGAATGGCCCGACGATGAACTAGCCGTCTTTGCTTCTCTGCGAGGACCACTATTCGCTTTTACAGACGCTCAACTACTCTCTTACCGGACGATTTGTAAAACACTACATCCGTTCAAACAGCCGCCTGATGACTTGCCGTCATCGCTGCATGAGATAGTCAAGGTGTTGGGGATTTTGCGAGAGTTACATCGCAAACGAAATCGCCGGCCAGTCGCTGAAACAATTGGAGAACTGCTGGCTGTAACCAGGGCTCACGCTGGTTTTGCAAACTGGCCCACCGGTGAACAGGCTCTTGCAAACATCATGCGATTGACCGACATGGCCCGAAGGGCAGAGCGCAATGGCCTCATTTCGTTTCGCGCATTTGTCGATTGGCTCGATGAGCAAGCGGAAACGGGTGAAGCGGGTGACGCACCAATAATGGAAGAAGGTGTTGATGGCGTTCGCATAATGACCGTTCATAAAGCGAAAGGTCTAGAGTTTCCGGTCGTCATCCTGGTTGACCTTACGGCGAAGGATTCTCGCGAGCCAACAAAGTGGGTCGATCAGGTCAAGGGTTTGAGCGCGATGAGACTGGCAGGCTGTACTCCCATCGAAGTCCAGGAACATGCGGACGAGGAAACGAGAATCGAGAAGGAAGAGGCTGCGAGAGTTCTTTACGTCGCCGCCACCAGGGCCAGGGATCTACTGGTAATTACTGCGGTCGGCGACGCGCCTTATGACGGCTGGCTCGCCGCCTTGCACCCGGTAATTTATCCGGCTGAAGGTA